>ONCX01000007.1 GCA_900316455.1 uncultured Eubacteriales bacterium | reverse complement strand
CGAAATCAGGGCAAAGGTCGCCGCGACTGCCAAGAAATATCTCGGCTGCAAGGAATCCGACGGCGGTCACAGGCAATTCATCGACGCTTACAACGGCTTTAAGCCCCTGCCGAGGAATCACCGCATGACATATTCAGCCGCGTGGTGCGCCACATTCGTCAGCGCCGTCGCAATTGAATGCGGACTTACCGAAATTATCCCCGTTGAATGCGGGTGTTCGCTGATGATCGGGTTGTACAAAAAACTCGGTCGCTGGCGTGAGGACGAAAATTATATTCCCAAGGTGGGAGATATCATCTTCTACGATTGGGACGAAGGGAAGGATTTTGCCGTTACCGACAACACCGGCAGTCCTGAACACGTCGGAATTGTGGCAGACGTGTCCGGCGGTGTTATCGCCGTCATCGAGGGTAACAAGGGCGGAGCCGTCGGCATTCGTTACGTCAGGGTAAACGGGCGTTACATTCGCGGCTTCGGTCTGCCCGATTACGCTAAACTTGCTACGCCGGAAGTCAAGCCCGCGCCGAAACCTTCCGTAAAAAAATGCCCATACGCCGAACCGACAAAAGATTTACGACGCGGCTCCAAAGGAAATGGTGTGCGCTGGGCACAGTGGCATCTTAATCACGCCGCCGGAGAGAAACTGAAGGTGGACGGGGATTTCGGAGTGCTGACAAAAGCGGCTGTGCTGCGATTCCAGAAGAAGCAGAAACTCACGCAGGACGGCATTGTAGGAGTCAATACACGGACGACTTTAAAAGGAATGGTGAAGTGTAAATGAGTACAGAAATAATTGTATCGTTAATAACAGTACTTGGAAGTGCCCTTTGTACGGTGGGCGGCATTTTTGTAAACGGCAAAAATGTTGAGTACAGGCTAATGCAGCTTGAGAAAAAACAGGATAAGCACAATGCCGTTATCGAACGCACATACAAACTGGAAGAGACAATTGCACTACATGAGGAAAAACTAAAGGTTGCCAACCACAGGATTGATGACCTCGAAAGGAAGGGTAAACATGAAGATTGATTGGAGGGCTAAGTTGTCAAGCCGTAAGTTTTGGGCTGCATTGGTTGGATTTGTCACGCCCACACTTCTTGCGTTCGGGGCGACTGAAAACACTGCTTCTCAGGTAGCAGCAATCATCATGGCCGGTGGCGCTGTAATAGCATACATACTCAGCGAGGGCATGGTAGACGCAGTAAGAAGCAGCGACAAAGACGATAAAAATGATGAAACATGAGTTTTGTCACAAAGTAGATGTTCAGTTTTGAGGATTTATAAGACATAATAATTATGGGACTACAGGGTTTTTGTACCTTGCAGTCCCATTTTTTTGCGCATATATTTAGAAACAAAAAAAGCAGGGCGAAATGAATCGCTTCAATCCGCCCTACCGTTATTACAAATACACAGTTATATTTAGGTCTTCCCAATTATATATCCTATGTTTTGTAGAAAATGAATAAAGATATGCTTTTGCTTGATGTAGATCTATGACAAACTCCTGCACCTTGATAAGTTTGTCAATTCGATTATTTCCTTCCTTCGCTAATAGCTGCCTGAGCGGCTGCCAGTCTTGCGATCGGCACGCGGAAAGGCGAGCAGGAAACGTAGTCCAGACCGATCTTGTGGCAGAACTCAACGGACGAAGGATCGCCGCCGTGCTCGCCGCAGATGCCGATATGGAGTTTCGGATTGACGGGCTTGCCGAGCTTGATAGCCATTTCCATAAGCTTGCCCACGCCGACCTGATCAAGCTTTGCGAACGGATCGTTCTCAAAGATCTTGGAATCGTAGTAAGCACCGAGGAACTTGCCAGCGTCGTCACGGGAGAAGCCGAATGTCATCTGGGTGAGGTCGTTGGTGCCGAAGCAGAAGAAGTCTGCTTCCTTGGCGATATCGTCAGCGGTGAGAGCTGCTCTCGGAATCTCGATCATTGTACCGACTTCGTACTTGAGGTCAGCGCCGGCAGCGGCGATCTCAGCATCAGCGGTCTCGACAACGAATTTCTTAACGAACTTGAGCTCCTTGACTTCGCCAACCAGAGGAATCATGATTTCAGGCTCAACCTTCCAGTCGGGATGCTTCTTCTGCACGTTGATAGCAGCGCGGATAACTGCCTTGGTCTGCATCTTTGCGATTTCAGGATATGTGACAGCCAGACGGCAGCCGCGGTGACCCATCATCGGGTTGAATTCATGGAGGGAAGCGATAATGTTCTTGATATCCTCAACGGACTTGCCCTGTGTCTTTGCAAGAGCCTCGATGTCGGCTTCCTCAGTGGGAACGAACTCATGGAGAGGCGGATCAAGGAAACGGATTGTTACAGGATTGCCTTCGAGAGCCTCATAGAGAGCCTCAAAGTCACTCTGCTGCATGGGAAGGATCTTTGCGAGAGCTGCTTCTCTCTCTTCAAGCGTGCTGGAGCAGATCATTTCGCGGAATGCGTCTATTCTGCCCTCGCCGAAGAACATATGCTCTGTGCGGCAGAGACCAATGCCTTCTGCGCCAAGCTCACGAGCCTTCTTAGCGTCTGCGGGTGTATCGGCGTTGGTGCGGACCTTCAGGGTTCTGTACTTGTCAGCCCATGCCATAACGCGTCCGAATTCACCTGCGATGGTTGCGGGAACTGTGGGAATGATTTCACCGTAGATGTTACCGGTGGTACCGTCAATGGAGATCGGGTCGCCTTCGCAGAATGTCTGACCGGCGAGAGTGAACTTCTTGTTTTCTTCGTCCATTGCAATGTCGGAGCAGCCGGAAACGCAGCATGTACCCATACCACGGGCGACAACGGCTGCGTGAGATGTCATACCGCCGCGGACGGTGAGGATACCCTGAGCGGCTTTCATGCCGGTGATGTCTTCAGGAGAAGTCTCCAGTCTGACGAGAACGACCTTCTCGCCTCTCTCTTTCCATGCAACAGCGTCATCAGCGGTAAACACAACCTTACCGCAGGCAGCGCCGGGAGATGCGCCGAGACCCTTGCCGAGAGGAGTTGCAGCCTTGAGCGCCTTCGCGTCAAACTGCGGATGGAGAAGAGTGTCGAGGTTGCGGGGATCGATCATGGCAACGGCTTCCTGCTCGGTTCTCATACCCTCGTCAACGAGGTCGCAGGCAATCTTGAGAGCAGCCTGAGCGGTTCTCTTGCCGTTTCTGGTCTGGAGCATGTAGAGCTTGCCGTGTTCAACGGTGAACTCCATGTCCTGCATATCTCTGTAGTGATTTTCAAGGGTCTGGCAGACCTGCTTGAACTGTGCGAATGCCTCGGGGAACTTCTGCTCCATCTCTGTGATGTGCATAGGTGTACGCACGCCGGCGACAACGTCTTCGCCCTGCGCGTTGGTGAGGAACTCACCGAAGAGACCCTTTGCGCCGGTGGCGGGGTCACGGGTGAAAGCAACGCCTGTACCGCAGTCGTCGCCCATGTTACCGAATGCCATAGACTGTACGTTAACGGCAGTACCCCATGAATAGGGGATATCGTTGTCACGGCGATATACATTCGCACGGGGGTTATCCCAAGAGCGGAAAACAGCCATGATAGCGCCCATGAGCTGCTCTTTGGGGTCAGACGGGAAGTCAGTGCCGATCTTGGACTTGTACTCAGCCTTGAACTGGTTGGCAAGCTCCTTGAGATCGTCAGCGGTAAGCTCAACATCCTGCTTTACGCCTTTCTTTTCTTTCATCTCGTCGATGAGCTGCTCGAAATACTTCTTGCCGACTTCCATAACAACGTCGGAATACATCTGGATAAATCTTCTGTAGCAGTCCCATGCCCAACGGGGATTGCCGGACTGTGCAGCGATTGTTTCAACAACCTCTTCGTTAAGACCGAGGTTGAGGATTGTATCCATCATACCGGGCATAGATGCTCTTGCGCCGGAACGGACAGAAACGAGAAGGGGATTTGTCTTGTCGCCGAACTTCTTGCCGGTGATTTCTTCCATCTTGACGATGTACTCATTAATCTGACCCATGATCTCGTCGTTGATCTTCTTGCCGTCCTCATAATACTGGGTGCAGGCTTCGGTTGTAATTGTGAAGCCCTGCGGAACCGGCAGGCCGATGTTGGTCATTTCAGCCAGGTTAGCGCCTTTGCCGCCGAGAAGCTCACGCATGTTGGCGTTGCCTTCGCTGAAAAGATAAACCCATTTTCTCATGTGTTTAAAACCTCCTGGAAATCAATGATGATTTCTTTAAAATTAGCTTTCGTACACCAATTGCACCCTATGCTCAAGGCAAAAAATGCAACTCGTACATTGCTTAGTATATGATAGCACATACTTTCCACAAAATCCAGTACTTTTACAATTTTTTTGAAAATTTTTTTGAAATTTTTTACAGTCGCCTATCAATACAATAAAACTAATATTCTAACGGTTTTTAAGTTTGTTTTGTGTAATCTGTAGAAGTGAAGTCAGAGAATAAAAAAAAACAAAATATCACTTGAAAAAACGATATAAAAATGTAATAATATTTTATATGTTTGTTACCTTTTGCCCTGAACATAATTCAATCAGGCAACAGGAAATCAATAAAGCAATACTTTAAGAATAATTCATTAAAGGAGCTGGATGTAAACATGTTTTCGGTTTCAAATCAGAATGCCGGTGATTTTTCAGAACCAATACATTCCGGAAGCGTTTGTGCCATTGTTTTAGCCGCGGGTGAGGGCAAACGCATGAAGTCGAAGAAACCTAAGGCAATGATGGAAGTTCTTTTCAAGCCAATGCTCGGCTGGGTCATTGACTCCGTGCGGGAAGCAGGCGTAAAAGATGTTTGCGTTGTCACGGGTCACCTGGAGCAATTTGTCAAGGAATATCTTTCCAAAACGTATGTGGGCGAGAATGCCTGTTCGACTGTAACGCAGTATGAACGCAAAGGCACTGGACATGCGGTGATGATGGCAAAGGAATTTCTCGAAGCGCATAGAGGAGGCAGCGTACTGATCCTCAACGGAGACGCTCCTTTTATGGACTGCCGCAATATCTCAAACTCATTTTGTTTTCATGAGGTTCAGGGCAGTTGTGTAACTGTAATATCCGCAATGCTTGATGATCCTACAGGATATGGAAGAATTCTCCGCGCAGCTGACGGCACGCTAATGTCGATAGTTGAACATAAGGAAGCCACAATGGAGCAGCTTGCTGTCAAGGAAGTTAATTCAGGAGCGTATTGGTTTAATGTAGACGCGCTTCTTTCGGTTCTTGACACGGATCATATCACGCAAAGCTCTGTTACCGGCGAATATTATCTTCCCGACGCTGTAAAGCTTTTAGGCGACGCCTCCAGCGCCTTTACCGCCGATAACGCAAGCGTTGTAATGGGCGCAAACGACCCTGTTCAGTTAAATGAGCTCAATCAGATTGCCCGCTCATCTATTATCAATAATATGGTAGCCGAAGGCGTTTCAATAACATGTACCGACGGAGTTATCATTGGACCTGACGTCAGCATCGGATCGGGAACCGTCGTTCTTCCAGGCACAATACTAAGGGGCAAAGTAAGCATAGGAAGCGACTGCACAATAGGTCCAAATACAATGATTGAAAATTCAACCGTTCATGATCGCGTAATAATCAACGCAAGTCAGGTCAAACAGAGCGAGATCCTTGACGGTACTGACATAGGACCTTTCTCACAGATCAGACCTAATTGCAAAATCGGACCAAAGGTACATATAGGCGATTTTGTGGAAGTGAAAAATTCAGTTCTGGACGAAGGCTCCAAGGTCGCTCATCTCACGTATGTAGGCGATAGCGATGTAGGTAAGAGAGTGAATTTCGGCTGCGGCTGCGTCACGGTCAATTACGACGGTCAACACAAGGCACGCTGCGTTGTAGGCGACGACTGCTTCATCGGCTGCAATACAAATCTTGTTGCCCCTGTGAATATAGGAGCCGGAGCATATACGGCGGCAGGATCTACTATAACCGAGGATATTCCTTCCGACGCTCTTGGTATAGCGCGCGCCCGTCAGGTCGTAAAGGACGGATGGGCTGCCGTAAAGCGCGGCGATAATAACAAGTAAATTCCCGCAGGCAATTCAGGCTGCGGATTACGGTTTGCCGCAAGCCGGAATAAATATATCACTTTTTCAGGAGGATGTAAAAATGATTCTCAGCAATAAAAGTCTTCACGGTACTGAAATCAAGATTTTTTCGTGTAACTCCAACATGAAGCTCGCACAGGACATATGCGATATTCTTGAACAGCCGATGGGCAGAAGCGAAGTAACCAAGTTCAGCGACGGCGAGATTTCAGTGTCGCTAAAGGAATCTGTACGCGGTAAGGACTGCTTTGTAATTCAGTCCACAAGTGATCCTGTAAACGATAATCTCATGGAAATGCTCATAATGATCGACGCGCTTAAAAGAGCCTCCGCCAGCAGAATTACCGCCGTTATTCCATATATGGGGTATGCGCGTCAGGACAGAAAGGCAAAGGCGAGAGATCCGATTTCCGCAAAGCTTTGCGCTGATCTTATCACAACTGCCGGAGCTGACAGAGTACTGACAATGGATCTTCACGCGGCTCAGATTCAGGGTTTCTTCAATATTCCTGTTGATCATCTTCTCGGAGCGCCCATTCTCGCAAAATACTTCAAAGAAAAAATGGGTGAAAATAATAGTGAATATATGTGCGTTTCTCCTGATCTCGGTTCTGTAACACGCGTAAGAAATTTTGCCCAGAGACTTGACTGCCCGATTGCGATTATTGACAAACGCCGTCAGAAGGCGAACGTCAGCGAGGTCATGAATATTATCGGCGATGTAAACGGCAAAAAAATCCTTCTGATAGATGATATGGTAGATACCGCTGGTACAATCTGCAACGCTGCCGAAGCGCTCATTAAAAACGGGGCGTTGGAGGTTTCAGCCTGTGCGACGCACGCGGTTCTGAGCGGACCGGCTCTTAAAAGAATAGATGAAAGCCCGATAAAGGAATTTGTATTCCTTGACACTATTCATCTTGGCAAGGAAAAAATGCTTGACAAATTTACAATTCTCAGCACCGCGCCTTACTTTGCTGATACTATTCGCAGAGTTTACAGCGATGAACCTATTTCCATTATATTTGATTGACATATTTACAACGCTATACTTAACTTTCCTTCAGGCAGGGCGGAACCGGTAAGGCTATCGTCCTGCCCTTTGGGGTTTGTATAATATATTTTTTTACGGAGTGAAAAAAATGTTCGGCATAAATAAGCCAAAAAATATAGACTGGCTGGTGGTGGGGCTTGGCAATCCGGGCAGAAAATATCAGGGAACTCGCCACAACGCGGGATTTATGGCTGCGGACGCGCTGGCAAAGCGACTCGGCATCACGGTTGACCGTCTTAAATTTCACGCACTTACTGGCGACGGAATTTGCGGAGAACAGCGGATTATTTTAGCCAAACCGCAGACATTCATGAATCTTTCGGGACAGGCGGTGGACGAGATAATGCGGTATTACAAAATACCGCCGGAACGTCTGCTGGTAATGTGCGATGACATATCGCTTGACCCAGGAAAGCTGCGAATCCGCCGCAAGGGGTCACACGGAGGGCAGAACGGCATGCGAAACATTATAGACATGATTGAGAGCAGCGATTTCTGCCGTATAAAATTAGGCATAGGCGCCAAGCCGCACCCGGACTATAGTCTTGCTGACTGGGTACTGAGCTGCTTTACAGTTGGCGAACTGAAAGAAATGGAGCAGTCAGCCGCAAACGCGGCGGAGGCTGCCGAATTGATTGTCAACGGAGAGATAGACAAGGCGATGAATCTGTTCAATTCCTGATAAACACACAGAGATCGGAGGAGTAATGTCATGAACAATGGGGAAGCCATTCAAAAAAAGCGCGAAACGTGGGGGGACGTTATCAGGGGAATATGCTCTTTATGTGTAATTTTAGTTCATGTTCCCGGAACTTCTGATGTACTGCTCCTGTATATTGCTCCGTTTACACTGCCCTGTTTTTTTGTTCTTACGGGATATTTTACAAAAAACTACGGCGGCTCGATTGCTGATTTTCTCTATAATAAAGTGCTGAAAGAACTTCTTCTCAAGCTGATGTTCTGTTTCAGTCTGACGACGTTATCTTTGAAGATAGTAGCTGGTCTGATACTTCACCCATCAAAAATTCCAGAATGGCTGTATGATACACTGATTTCGTTTCTTTTAAAACCCGTCGGCAATTTTTTCTCGATATTAGTTGTATGCTCGCTTTTGTTCATGCTAATAAATAAAATATGCCGTGACAAACCGCTTCCCATGATCGCTGCCGGAATAATACTTGCCGCTGTGGGATATGCCGTTATCCGTCCTAAGATCATCAGACTGTGGAATTGGGATACAGCTTTTATATGCTTTCTGTTTTATATTATTGGCTACTGTGCAAAGCGTAACGGGCTCATATCAAAATTCGATTTCAAGCTAAAGCACACCTTGATTTCCGGCATAGTCTTTTTCACTTTAGCAACGGTTTTCGGTCTTACACTTGGAGTGGAAAATGTCAGGATTATAGTCGCAAACAATACATTTCACTCTCCGTTCGTATCAGTTCCTCTTTTTATTACCGGCATTCTGTTTATGATTTTCCTTGCCAATACCGTCCCCACCGGACACTGCCTGATTAAGCTGCTTATGTATATCGGCAGACATTCCATGGTATATTTCATGATAGGCGGTCCCGTGATAGCGTATATACATTATTTCAATATGCTTGCGTATGAAGCTCTGCATTGGAGCTTTTTGAATACGGCAGCCTTCAAGATGCCGTTTTACCTGATTCTTACAGCCGTTATCACGCTTATACCGTTTTACCTTTCTGATAAATACTTACCCGCGCTCAATGGCAGCTTTCGTATGCCGAAGGATTTGATAAAAAAACGTCCGAGGACATGCGTTGCAGTTTGCGCGGCAGTTCTGCTTTCCGGCGCGGGAATCCTTTACGCAGCCTACATCGGAGCTGTTATTCCGAATAATGTCTATGCGCGTCATTATCCCGTCAAGGGCGTTGACGTTTCGTCATATCAGGGCGAAATCGACTGGAAGCAGCTCGAAAAACAAAATGTCAGATTTGCTTATATCAAGGCGACAGAGGGCAGCGGACACAATGATAAACGTTTTGCTAAAAACTGGAGTTCCGTTTCCGAAACCGGCATAGCTGCCGGAGCTTATCACTTTTTCAGCTTTGAGAGCAGCGGAAAGGCACAGGCAGAGCATTTCATTTCCACTGTTCCTGTCAAAGAGAACGCGCTGGCTCCGGTCGTCGATCTGGAATACTATGGCAGCTACGAAAAACATCCTCTTCCGGCGGAGAAGGTTGTACCGGAGCTGAAAGAGCTTCTTGAAGCCCTCGAACAGCATTATGGAAAGCGACCAATGCTGTATGTAACCGAGAATACCTATCTGCAATATGTCTATCAGCACTTTGACGGCTACGACGTATGGCTCCGGAACGTCATTACTGACCCTCCGAAGGGAAACTGGAAGTTCTGGCAGTACTCAAACAGAGGAAAGCTGAACGGGTACGACGGAGAGGAAACCTTTATTGATCTGAATGTTTTTATGGGTACAGAAGAGGAATGGAAGAGCTTTATTGAAAATTAAAAGTTTCATTACACTCGCATTTAATAAAACGGAGGAAACCTACTGAATGAATAATTTAGGTTTTGTTCCTTCCATTGCTGAAATGATGGAGGAGTACAAATCATTAATCAACAGCATAAAGAATCACCGCCTTCCCGCAGCGATAACGGGACTCGCCGGAATACACAAAAATCACTTTACCGCTGCGATAAGCAAATCTCTCGGACGGAAGATACTCTACATCGCTTCCGATGAATCCGAAGCCGTCCGCCTTTGCGATGATCTGACAAAAATGGGATTAAGGGCGTATTTTTGCCCTGCAAGGGATATAGAGCTTCGTCCCCTCGCGGGACGTTCCCATGATTATGAACGAAGCAGAATCGAGACACTCAGCCACATTATCAAAGAGGAATTCGATGTAGCCGTGGTCTGTGCCGACGGTGCGTCACAGTTCACCATACCGCCGGAAGAACTTCAGGAGAGAATGATTACTATAAGCTCTGGCAGTGAGATTTCTGTTGATTCGTGCGTGACAGCTCTTTCGGCAGCCGGGTACGAACGTTGCGATATGGTTGAAACAGCCGGGCAGTTTTCATTAAGAGGCGGAATTCTGGATTTTTACCCGCCGGATTCCCCGAATCCTATCCGTGCTGATTTCTGGGGCGATACGGTGGACACCCTTCAGTATTTCGATATTGAAACACAGCGCAGTATAGAGCCTGTTGAAGAAATACATCTTCTTCCGGCGGCGGAGCTTATTATAACCGATAATTCAGCTCTTGCCGGAAAGATACGCACACTCGCCAGATCTCTCAGGGGCAAGGCTTCAGCCGTCGCAAAGGAAAGGCTGCTGCGAGAGGCTGACGATCTGGAAGCAGGAGTAAATTGCGGTTCAGCAGACAGGTATATATCTATGCTCTGCAGTTATGAGGCGACAATATTTGACTATATGCCAAAAAACAGCCTGACAATTGTCAGTGAGCATATAGCTGTTCAGGAAAAAATGAAGAACAGCGAAGCATTCATAAATGAAGAGATAAAAAATCTCATGACCGATGGAATTCTCTGCAAAGGAATGGATAAATTCACCTTGTCATATGGTGAATTTATTGCCAAGCTGTCTAAGGCTTTGTATTTCGAAACATTTACACGCGGCGGATATGAGTATGATCTGCAAGCACTGATAAACGTAAATGCCAGACAGCACCCTGTATGGAGCGGCAAGACCTCCGATCTTATCGAGGAACTAAGAGCGCTGCTCGGAGGAGGCAATGCAATCATTCTGCTTGGCGGAACTCCGCGCTCGTGCGAGGGTCTTTATGACGATCTGAAAAAAGCCGGTCTTAACGTCACAATGGATAATTCGCCGCAAATGCCGCCGATAAAAGGAATTACAATATCGGAAGGCGGTCTATCCGGAGGATTTGAATACTTCTCCGCCGGAATAGTCCTTATTTCGTGGGGAAGATATGTCAATCCCGCGTCGGAAAAACCAAAAACACACAAAAAGAAAAACTCCCTTGACCTTCAGAATTTAAATGAGCTTAACATCGGCGATTATGTCGTTCATTCATCATACGGCGTGGGCATATTCGGCGGAATACAGAAGATCAAATCGGACGGCGTTTCAAAGGATTTTATCAAGATCAATTATGACAGGAGCGACGTTTTATATGTTCCGATAACACAGCTCGACATGGTGAGCAAATATGTTGGCGGCAGGGAAGGAGCTACTGTAAAGATTAACCGTTTAGGAACGGACGAGTGGAACAGGCAGAAGCGCCGTGTCCGCAGTCATGTTGCGGATATTGCCGACAAGCTGGTAAAGATTTACGCCGAGCGCATGAAGGCAAAGGGATATGCGTTCGACGCGGATACGGAATGGCAGCGAGAATTTGAGGACAGATTTGAATATCCTGAAACCTTCGATCAGCTTAAAGCCGCGGACGAAATAAAAAAAGATATGGAACGTCCCACTCCAATGGATAGGCTTCTTTGCGGCGACGTTGGATTCGGAAAGACGGAGGTGGCTCTCCGCGCAGCCTTCAAGTGTATGATTGAGGGACGTCAGTGTGCTATTCTTGTACCGACGACGATTCTTGCGTGGCAGCATTTCCAGACAGCGGCAAGCAGGTTTGACGCATATCCGTTCCGGATTGAACTGCTTTCGCGTTTCCGCTCCAGCAAACAGCAGGAGGAGATACTTCGCAGACTAAAGCGTGGGGACATTGATCTCATAATAGGCACTCATAAGCTTATACAGAAAAACGTCGAATTCAATGACCTTGGACTTGCCATCATCGACGAGGAACAGCGCTTCGGAGTCGCTCAGAAAGAGAAATTCAAGGAAAGATATCCGGCGGTTGATATCCTGACGCTTTCAGCAACACCCATTCCGCGCACGCTTAATATGGCAATGAGCGGACTAAGAGATATTTCGTCGCTTGACGAACCACCGCAGGACAGACATCCTGTGCAGACCTACATCATAGATCATGACGACGGAATGATTTCAGAAGCAATACACAGAGAACTCCGACGCGGGGGGCAGGTATTCTATCTGCATAACAAGATAGAGGATATCGAGCGCACAGCTGAACGTGTGTCAAAAATGGCTCCTGAAGCACGCGTTGTAGTGGGTCACGGTCAGATGAATGAGGACGCTCTCAGCGAAGTATGGCGAAAGCTTCTCGATCATGAGGCTGATATTCTTGTGTGTACCACAATCATTGAAACTGGCGTTGACATTCCAAACTGCAACACCCTTATCATAGAGAATGCCTGCAATTTTGGACTTGCACAGCTTCATCAGATAAGGGGACGCGTGGGAAGAAGCTCGCGCAGAGCTTATGCGTATCTGACAGTGCCTCCGTTCAAATCGCTTACAGAAACGGCGAGCAAGCGTTTGCAGGCTATACGTGAATTTACCGAATTCGGTTCAGGCATAAAGATAGCCATGCGCGACCTTCAGATCCGTGGAGCAGGCAATCTGCTTGGCAGCGACCAGTCAGGTCAGGTAGAGAGCGTGGGCTATGATATGTACATGAAGATGCTCAGTGCCGCCGTCCGCAGCGCAAAGGGAGAAGCGCCGACCGCTCAGGACGTGGAATGTCTTGTCGATATCCGCATAGAAGCCCACATATCGGTGCGAAATGATGAAGACGCGATGGATGTTATAGACGAGCTTATCGACCGTTTCGGCGAGCCGCCAAAGGCGGTATTGGGATTGATAACGGTTTCAAAGCTTCGCAGTGCCGCCGCGAATGCCGGAATCCATGAGATTCGCCAGTCAGACGAAAGATATTTGCTTTACAGCAAAAAAATAGATATAGAGGTTTTCGCAAAGCTTTCTGAAAAGCTGCCCCGCAGGGTGACTATTGTCGATAAAGAACCTCCTTATATATCAGTGAAGGTTAATCCCGAAAAAAGCGCGGCTGAAAACATGGAGGAAATTCTCAGTGCGCTCAGTTCAAAATAATTCATTGTATTGACAATTAATTAGCATGGATATATAATTTATCATGTAATTAATTGAGAGGCTGGTCTGATGATGAATAGAAGTAAAAAAATCACATGGGAGATTAATCGCAAAACGGCTTTACTATTATTAATAACTGTAGCAATTATATGTATTGTTGCAGTTCTCGTTTCATGCGGTAAGTCAGGTGAAGAACCGGATACACAATCGGTTGCTGACATTGTTTCAGAGCAGGTTGAAGAAGTTATTCCGGTTGATGTCTCTTTGAGCGATACTGATATAGAAATAGGATTCGGCTTGACAAAAAAGCTAAACGCAATCGGAGGTGAAAACATTTCATGGCATTCATCTGATAACGGTATAGCTTCGGTTACATCAGACGGCACTGTAAGCGGAGTGGGGATAGGCGAATGTGATCTGACTGCTGAGAATGAATTCGGAAGACGCGCTCAATGTCATGTTGCAGTCCGAAAGACAGTTTATATAACTATTGACGACGGACCGCTGAATTATAGCGCAATCATTCTTAAAAAGCTGAAAAACCATGACGTCAAGGCGACATTTTTCGTGGTAAACACATATAATATCAAATTGACAAAACGAATGCATGATGAGGGTCATCTTGTCGCTCTGCACACATACAGCCATTCGTTTGGTATATGTTACAGATCTCAATACAGCTATTTTGCAGACCTTGAAAAGCTCGCTGATATTGTCGAAATGTACACAGATACGCGCCCGAATATAATACGTTTTCCCGGAGGTACAAGCAACCATATTGCAAAAATGCTTGAAATGAGAAGAATGGTAAGCGGCATCGATGACCTTGGCTATCGTGCTTTTGACTGGACGTCATCAAGTCATGATTCGGAGGGAAAAGAACTAACAGCACAGCAGTCTGCTGCTAATGTGCTTGCAAATATGAGTCATGAATCTAATATTGTTCTTATGCATGACAAGGAATGCACACCCGGAGCGCTTGATATAATTATTCCGTATCTTAAAAGCAAAGGATATATTTTTGAAACGCTTGATCACTATCCGGAAAAATCATTCTTAACAAAAAGCTGGTACGAAAAATCAATAGGCGATGAAATTGTGCCTTGTGAGTTGCTTACATTGGATATTAACTCATGTGAGATAAATGTAGGCGAATCGTTTGTATTGAATGCTGAAATGTCGCCTGACAAGTCTACAGATTACGTTAGATTTGTTTCCGATGACCCGACGACAGCTAAGATTACTCTTGAGGGAAATGTCACCGGAATAAGACCCGGCAAAACATGTGTAAGGGCAATAGCCAGCAGCGGTCAGGAAGCGGTATGTAATGTAACTGTTTGGTGATAGATAAAACAAAATCCCCTGTTTGTAATTATCCTAATTACAAGCAGGGGATTTTAGATTTTTATTCAGTAATCAGATTAACGGGAATAAAGGCGTTAATTACCACTGGCTCATAAGCCCCGGCGGAACGATACCATGAGAAGTCGGATTCCATGCCACGTCTTGCGATGCATTCCCAGCCGAAGCGATCCTCAAAGAATATCTGCTTTGCGTAGTTGATAACCTTGAGCATAATCTCGGAGTTGTATTCATAGAATGTGAAGCCTGTACCGGTATGATCGAAGCCGTTGTAGGGCTGAACCGTGTCTCTCAGACCGCCTGTTTCACGAACGATAGGCACAGTGCCGTATCTCATTGCGATGAGCTGTGTCAGACCGCACGGCTCAAAGCGCGACGGAACGAGAATGGCGTCGGCAGCGGCATAGAGCTTGTGCGCTCTCTCATTTGAATACATGATGTTGGAGCAGACTCTTCCTCTGTGATAATTCTCGTAATTTCTGAAAGCTTCCTCATACTTCTTGTCGCCAGTACCGATAATAACAACCTGAGTGTGGTCGTCCACAATGCGGTTCATGACTTCATTTACAAGGTCAAGACCCTTCTGATCAGTGAGACGGGAGATAATGCCAATCATGAACTTGTTTACATTTCTTTCAAGACCAAGCTCTGCCTGAAGCTTCTCCTTGTTCCAGCGTTTTGCGTCGGGGAAATTATCCACACCGTATCTGTCATAGATGTACCAGTCGGTACCGGGATTATAAACGTCATAATCAACGCCGTTGACAATGCCGCCAAGCTTGTACGCGTAATCGTTCAGAACACCCTCGAGAGCCTCGCCATATTCAGGAGTTCTGATTTCATTTGCGTATGTGTGGCTGACTGTTGTAACGAAGTTTGAGTAAACAATTCCGCCCTTCATGATGTTTGCGTCAGCGTTGAACTCAAGGCGATCGGGGGAGAACGCGTACTCAGGAATATTGGAGTGATACTTGACTGTATCTATATTTGCAATACCCTGGAAATGCAGGTTGTGAATAGTAAGAACAGTCTTTGTGCCGTTGTAGAAAGGATTGCCCTCATATACTGTATGCAGATAAACCGGAACCAGAGCGGCTTGCCAGTCGTGACAATGAATAACGTCGGGATGGAATCCGATAGCGCACATTGAAGCAAGGACAGCCTTTGAGAAGAAAATGAAAGGCACAATGTCGCCAGCCATATCAGTGTAAGGATTGCCTCTGCCGAAGAAATACTCGTTGTCGATGAAATAGAATCTAACGCCGTTCCACCAGTACTCCATCAGACCTACATAATACATATGGCAGTCGCGTGTGAAGTCCATATAAAAATGGGTCACATAGGTCATGTTGTTGCGGAAATGCTCAGGAATACATGTGTATCTTGGCAGAATTACGCGAACGTCCAGATCTCCCTGATTTGCGAGCGCTCTGGGGAGAGCGGACATAACGTCGGCAAGACCGCCTGTTTTGACAAACGGATCACATTCCGAGCCTACAAACAAAATATTGCTCATATTTCGTCCTCCTAAGATGTGTTGATTTCCAATTACTTAAAGTAATCAGTTTACAAATTCATTTTAACATGTTATGCGTGATATTTCAAGGATAAATTCTTTATTTCAGGCAAAATCCGGTAAAAATTAATAAATTTTTTTTATTCAGAACAGAATAAAGGAGCGAATAATGCAGATAATAATTTTGCAGGCACAAGAAATTCCCTTTTGGGATTTTAAATATTGCTTTTCTTTCAGTGAAAAACAATATTTACGCCGTGCGTCGGGCAGTGTCTGTTCACATCCGGTAAAAATACCGTATAAGAGGTAAAAGTAAAAAAAGCGCAGGTGGTGCAAACAATCACACGGCTGTCTTTTTGCTTCAGATCAAAGGGGATCCCAAAAGGGTCGTCCGCAAAATTGCCTTGTTATACCGTAAAATAGCCGGATGTGATTTTGATACATAATTTTTAATTTGGACATGCACGAAAAGGGGAGAGGGAGAATAAAATATAGAAAACGGTGAATTTATTGGTGGTGTTGTCAAGTGAGCCTGATAATAATGCTTTCAGACGCCCTGCAAAGTCTTTACAGCCTTTTTCTCAGTGTATCGTCAATTTCGGGATTTCCACCGAGACTCTCAGCGGCAGAGGAAAGAAAATACATAGAGCAGATGGAATCCGGAGACCGTGCTGCGCGTCAAAAGCTTATAGAGCATAATCTTCGGCTTGTTGCCCACGTAAGCAAAAAATACTGCGCGGCAGTTCCTGATGGAGACGATTTAATCTCAATCGGCACGATAGGGCTTATCAAAGCGGTAGATACGTACCGGTCTGAAAAATGCTCGAAATTTTCATCATATGCAGCGACCTGTATTCAAAATGAAATACTTATGTTTCTCCGCAGCAGCAAGAAAAATGCGCTGGACATTTCTGTAAACGAACCTATTGACACTGACAGGAATGGAAATGTGCTTACGCTTATGGATATTATATCGGTTGACGATACAATTTCAGATGACATAGATATTGCTATAAAATGCGAAAAACTTAGAAAAATAGTGCGTGAAGAGCTTAATGAAACAGAGCGGATGATAATAACGGAACGCTATGGACTTAACGGAAAAAAACCGCTGACTCAGCGTGAGATCGCGGCGAAATTGAATATTTCGCGTTCATATGTGAGCAGAATTGAAAAGAAAATCATTGAACATATCAGATGTAAAATCTGAATCTTAAAGAATTTTGATAATATCATTCAGGTCAGCGGCAAGATAATCGACATATCCGGATATTTCATTGTCTGCGGGTGTAAGATCCGGAACCATTACAGTAAAACAACCGGCTGTTTTGGCTGAAATAATTCCAGCCGGCGAGTCCTCAACGGCGATGCACTCACAGGGAGAAAAACCAAGCTTTTCCGCGGCAGCAATATAAATATCAGGAGCCGGCTTGCTTTTTGCTACAGACGTACCGCTAACAACAGCGTCGAGCATATCAAATAGCCCGTAAGGTTCAAGGTAGTGAATGGCTCTTTTAACCGGCGAAGCGGTTGCAAGGGCAATTTTCAGACCGTTCTGTTTTAAATAGCTAAAGATTTCAATTGCCCCGGGTTTAATTTCAACTCCGTTTTTATCAATAAAATCAGCCATCAGCCTGCGTCTGAGTTCGCGTATCTTATAATAATCAACTGTTTCTCCAAACCAGTCTATAAATTTAGGTATGGCTGTTTCAGCAGAGTTACTCCTGAGACTGAGCGCCATTTCAGGCGTCAGATCATACCCGAAGAAAGCACATGATTCCTGCCAGAATCTCATATAAAGCTTCTCGCTGTCAACAAGTACTCCGTCCATATCGAAAATAATTCCTTTAAATCTGAAAGACGGCATAATTTTTGCGGCATCCCTTTCGTTGAATTTTGAAAAAACCTTCAGCGTACAGTAAAGTAAAGCCAAAGGTTTTTGAAGTAAAATTTCTATTTGATTTTAATATTGTCAAGTTCACTCATCAATGAATCCATGTTCGTATCATTGTTTTCTGTTGTCTGGTTGTCAGAGCGGGATGATTTAGCTACTGAATTAAATCTTCTGCGCGAACCATTTGTATTATTATTTATTTCAGGAGCTATGGTCTGAACGGAAACCTGTTTTTTCTCTGGAAGATATCCTGAAGATTCAGCGACGGTTTCGACAGTAAAATCATTGACAGGCTCTTTGGAATGCTCTTTGGAAGGCTCTTTGGAAGACGACGCTTCACTCGGAGATATTTCAACAGATCTGAGCGCAAATTCGAGAGAAAGCCAATCGAGAAGAACCATTCCGGAAAACATAATAAGGTGATTGCTAATATAATTTGAACTTCCGACCCTGTATTCTCCGAATACGCCAAGAATGATTGCAACTACAATCACAGCTAACGCAATAAGATGGAATTTTCCAAAACCGCTTCTCTTTGCCGTGATGATTATAAAAGCCACAAGAATCGCTACACAGCATACAATACCGATTATCTGTGAAATTTTAATAAATTCATTCAGCCCGAGTTTAAGAGGGTCGGCGCGCATGCTTTCCATCACGACCTGATTGGTTCCGTGAAGCGCGAGCATAAGCATTGACGTTTTGCCTGAAATTCTGTTCCTGTCACATTTCTTTATTGAAAAAATAAAGAACCACAGGCAAAGTAAGAATATGATAGCTTCATAAATTCCGTCAAGCTTATAGACCGCAAGGTTATAGATACCCTGTTCGCTGTCATAAACAGCAAATGGTTTGAAATTCACTTCATAACCTATTTCAGCTGGCGTGAAAACTGTAGCGAATCTGCTCATCGTAATGGCAAACGCACCGCCTACAGAGAGACAGTCAAGAAGCTGCCCAAAATTATCAACGTCATAAAGCTTTGCGGCAAGCACAGTAGCCAGAAAAACTCCGAACATAACTCCGTACAAACCAAAACCGCCGTTTGTTAAATCTATATATTGAAGGAAGCCTGAAAGGACATTGCCGGAGAACAAAATGTAAACCAGCCTTCCGAAAAACAGACCGAGAGGGACTCCGAATGTTATGCATACATATATGTCAGAAACTCTTTTTTTCTGAAGCCGACGGAGAATACATGCTATGAACATGCCAATATAACAGGCGATTGTTGTGAACACAGCAAACCAGCTTATTTCAAAATTGCCAATTACCAGCATGAGCTGATTATCCAAATCAAAAACCTCCAGTTCTTATTCTGCGGAGCAAAAATAGAGTATATCGCTCATTGAACGCTGATTACCTTTATATGCAATCTGATTGTAAACCTTGTTCTTTATAATCAGAGTACCTGACTGACCGCCATCCAGATTATAAGCCGTAACGCAGCCTTTTTCCTGCATTACGCTTACCATGTCTTGACGTTTCACTCCAGGCTTGCCGTATGTGCAGAGAAGATAGTGCAATTTTTCGATTTGACCGATAACAGCGCGTCCGGAATACATATAGGATTCTCCGAGAGGATAGCCCTTTTCGATTGCGGGGTCATACGCAACGCCGTCCTTGATAAGAGCGGGACCAAATGTAAATGAAAGCATAATGTCATCAGCGCCGTTTTTGCTTATATGTTCGCTAAGTTCCTGATCGTTCCAAATCTTAAAATCGCCGTTATAGTCGATAACAAGAACATCGAGATATTTCTGTCTGGGATCTGTGCTTCGTTTATCACAGATTACAGTTCCGTATTGTACTACAACACCGTATTTTCTGAATTTATAAAAGTCGGAAGACATACCGACAACGCCGTTTGAAAGAGCAAAAATATTAGTAGGATACTGTGATCTGCTTGAATTATAGTCGCCGTTTGCCCATTGTCTCCTGAATTGTGAAGGATGCTTGATTTTTACGTCGGCAAAGCAGATTTCCGCTCCGTTTGCTTTGGCGTATTCCTTCCAGCAGGTTACTTCAATGGTGCTGTCCTTGTAACAGGTTTTACCGTCTTCCTTAAAGAAATTGCTGCTGCTGGGAGGATTTTTGGGAGCGCTGAAGTCATACGGAAGCATGCGAACGACTTCAGTATCCGTGGTTTCAGCCAGAATACTGTTTATCTGATTGTTCAGATAAGACGATGAAAGGTTTTTTGTCATGCTGATCTGCTTGACTACGGTTGCGGGAGAAAACGCAAGATAATTAAGCGTAAAAATCATTAATACGCTCATGAAAAAGAAGAATATTTTTTTATTTTTGCCAAGGTTTTTTTTATTGGTTTTATTTGTATTTTTTTTCATTTTATCATTCCCCGCCGAAAATGGCAATTATCAGATCATCGCTGCCTGCTATCTTCCACTGCTTTTTAGTGAAAACAAAATCAACTGTTATCTCGCTTGTCAAGCTGTGAGATGTTTCTGAATATTTTTTAATAGCAATAATCAGGATTCTGTCAATAACCTTGCTATCTTCCTTGTCGAGATATTTTAATCCCTGATCCACCATGTATTCATGCTCAATCTGAGAAATATTGTTTTTTGTCCAGGATATAAAATCATTCTTGTCAAAAGAGCTTATCCTTACATTTAAAGTGGCGTCAGTGCCATTGATTTCAGGTTTGCCAATCAATTCATAATCAAGCAGATTAAGCGAGGCGTCAACGTAATCGTCAAAGAAAACATATCCTGTTTCATTTACAGGTTTTATAGTTGCGTCGTATGCAAGAAAAAAATCAGCCCTGTCAAAATTTTTTTCCTTGAGAGCCGAAATAAAATCAGAAAAAACAATATCCGGAGAGTCAGCGGAAGAAATAATTTTTGTGGAATAGTCGCATCTGCTCAGAGAAAGCAGAATTAACACAAATAAAACAGATGACACTACTGCCCGTTTTATCCTTGACAAGAATATCACAGCTTTCCATGTTTTTTAGAAGAAGATAATTTGAGTCAACGCGAAAATTATATCATAAAGCATTGGGAAGTGCAATAGTTTTTTCCTTAAAAAAGCATGTGTTTATTAAAAAATTGTAAAATAGATGTTATAATTTGAAAAAAGACTTGATTTTTTTAATGAACGTTATTATAATACATGTTAGCACTCGGGGAACGAGAGTGCTAACGACTTTAAGCGATATGCTCAGGTCACTTGCAAGTTTTTTGCGGTTCAGTAAGAACCGCAGTGAAAGGAAGATTTTTTATGACTATCAGACCGCTTTCAGACAGAGTTGTACTCAAAATGGTTGAGGCTGAGGAAACCACCGCGACCGGCATTATCCTCACCGCAAAGTCCAAGGAGAAGCCGCAGATCGCAGAAGTTATTTCCGTTGGACCCGGCGGAGTGGTTGACGGCGAGAAGGTTGAGATGACTGTCAAACCAGGCGACAAGGTGCTTACAAGCAAGTATTCAGGCACAGAAGTAAAAATCGATGGCGAGGAATTCGTTATCGTTCGCATAGGCGATATTCTGGCAGTGTGCGAATAATCAGCTATATTTATTGCAGGAGGAATTAAGTTATGTCAAAGATTATTCTTTACGGAGAGGAAGCGCGCAAATCTCTCCAGTCAGGTATAGATCAGCTTGCCAATACGGTCAAGATCACTCTTGGACCTAAGGGCAGAAACGTTGTTCTTGATAAGAAATTCGGCGCTCCGCTCATCACAAACGACGGTGTGACAATCGCCAAGGAAATAGAGCTTGACGATCCCTTTGAGAATATGGGCGCTCAACTCGTCAAGGAAGTCGCCACAAAAACTAACGACGTTGCCGGCGACGGCACAACTACAGCAACTCTGCTTGCTCAGGCTCTTATCCGCGAAGGCATGAAGAATGTCACCGGCGGCGCCAACCCGATGTTTGTCAAAAAGGGTATAGCAAAGGCTGTTGAAGCGGCTTCGGATGCTGTTGTTGCGAATTCAAAGTCAGTAAACGGCTCGGAAGACATTGCAAAGGTCGCTTCTGTTTCTTCCGCTGACGAAACAATCGGTCAGCTTATTGCTGAGGCAATGGAAAAAGTCAGCGCCGACGGCGTTATCACAGTTGAAGAGGGAAAGACTGCAAAGACAGATATCGACGTCGTTGAAGGAATGCAGTTTGACAGAGGCTACATTTCACCCTACATGGTAACTGATACAGATAAGATGGAAGCTGTCATCGACGATGCTCTCGTACTCATCACAGATAAGAAGATATCCTCAATTCAGGAGATACTTCCCCTGCTCGAGCAGATAGTCAAGATGGGCAAAAAGCTTGTTATTATTGCCGAAGATGTTGAGGGCGACGCGCTTTCCACCCTTATTGTCAATAAGCTCAGAGGCACATTCACCTGCGTATGCGTCAAGGCTCCTGGATTCGGCGACAGACGCAAGGAAATGCTTCAGGATATCGCAATTCTGACAGGCGGTACTGTAATCAGCGACGATATCGGACTCCAGCTTACCGAAACCACACTTGATCAGCTCGGTCAGGCGCGTCAGGTAAAGATCACCAAGGAAAACACCACAATCGTTGACGGTGCGGGCGAGAAGGACGCTATCGCTTCCAGAGTTGCTCAGATCCGCGCACAGATTGAAACAACAACTTCAGAATTCGATAAGGAAAAGCTTCAGGAAAGACTCGCCAAGCTTGCCGGCGGCGTTGCGGTAATACGTGTCGGCGCTGCGACCGAGGTCGAAATGAAGGAAATGAAGCTCCGTATAGAGGACGCTCTCGCCGCAACAAAGGCGGCAGTTGAGGAAGGTATCGTAGCGGGCGGCGGAGTCGCTTTGCTCAACGCAATGAGCGCGGTTGCTCCGCTTGTTGACGAAACGTCAGGCGATGTTCAGACAGGCGTAAAGATCGTTCTCAAGGCTCTTGAAGAGCCTATCCGTCAGATTGCTTCAAACTCCGGTCTTGAAGGCTCCGTCATCATCGACACAATCAAGAAGTCCGGCAAGAACGGTTACGGCTTTAACTTTGTCACCGACGAATATTGCGATATGATTTCAGCCGGCATTGTCGATCCTACAAAGGTTACGCGCTCTGCTCTCCAGAATGCGGCGTCAGTTGCAGCAATGGTGCTCACAACGGAGTCTCTTGTTGCCGATAAGCCCGAACCTCCTGCGCCTCCCGCTCCGATGGACGGCGGCATGGGCGGAATGTATTAATATATAATTTCGTTTAACGGATTTTGAATAAAACGGTGCTGCTGGTTACAACACGGCAGTGCCGTTTTTGAATAGATTTATATATAATACCTATAAAATTAGCGGCGAATGCTTTGCTGTGTTTGTAAACTTATACAAATTTTCATAATTCTTCAATTGTTTATTGCACTAAAATCAGATTTGTGATAGAATAATTTAAGAGAATTTCAGTGCATGTTATCGTTAACATGTAATTAAATTTTTAAATATCGGGAGGAACTATTATCATGTCTCAGTTTATTCCAGCACCATACGATGAAGAAGAAGATCTGCCGCCAATCGTTCTGCCTATTCCTTATGAGGAAGAGGACGAAGAATCTATTCTTGCTGAAATGAGATCAAGAAAGGCTAAGGAAGTCGAGGTTGAGGACGATCAGGAGGAGCCGATCATTCTGCCTATTCCTTACGAGGACGAGGAAGCGGAGAACGCAAGAAAGAAGATCAAGGAAGCAAAGGTAGCCAAGAAAGTTGCCGACGAATCCAAGGTCAACGCTGTTGTTTCCGAGAAGAAAGCAGAAGAAGCGGAAGCTATCGCAGCGGCAAAGGTCAAGGCGGCTATCGAGGCTGCAAAGCTTGCGGCTACCCAGAAGATACAGGAAGCCCGGCAGATGCAGGAGGCTATCAAGAGAGCCGAGGAAGCCGAGAGAGAAAGACTTGCGGCTGTCGCGGCAGCTGAACAGGCAAAGAAAGAAGCCTTGGCTAAGGAAGAGCTTGCAAAGAAAGCGGCAGCTCAGGCAGCTCAGGCGGAAATGGCAGCTCAGGCAGCTATCAACGCTATCAACGCGGCTTCAAAGAAGTAATTTTTTCCGCATTTACAAACAAACAGACAGGCAAACGAATGTGTTATTTCGTCTGCCTGTTTTTTTGTACCTGAAAAAATACCGATGAGATTAAAAAAACGACCGTTTATATAAAAACAGTTGCAGCGAGTAGGTGACAGAGGTATAATATACTTGCAATTGCAAAGAAGAATAACAAAGCGAGGTGTTTTAATGAAAGTGGATTTAAAGCTCGGCAGTGAATACACAGAACCGCTGGCAGTTATTTATGCGTCGGAGATTACGGACGAGGTTGCCGACGCTGTAAAAAAGCTGAAAGAAACAGGCTCAGATATAATAACGGGATTCAGCGACGATCGTGCAGAAATTATTTCTCCGGACGACATTTACCGAATATATTCCGAAAATCAGAAGGTGCTTGCCGTTACGGAAAAAGGAACGTTCAGACTCAGAATGCGTCTGTATCAGGTTGAGGAAAAACTGACCGGAAGAAGATTTGTCCGCATTTCAAATTCAGAGATAATTAATCTGAATAAAACGGCAAATTTTGACCTGAGCTTTGCCGGAACAATTCAGGTGAAGCTCAAAAACGGAGACGTAACATTCGTTTCCAGAAGATATGTTTCAGAAATAAAAAAAATATTAGGCATCTGATTGTTTTTATGAAAGGAATGAATTATTATGAAGAAAGCATTTCTCAGAGGTTTATTAGGATTCCCGTTTGGTGTATTTATCGGTTATACTATCACGGTTTTTAGTTCTATCGCATTGGGAAACGGCAGATATTCCGCAGTTGTTCCATCAATGACAGAACAGTTCGGCAGCGAGATCAACGCGGTCATTGTGCAGTACGTGCTTTGCGGACTGATGGGTTTCGCTTTCGCGGCAATGTCCGCCATTTGGGAGAATGACAAGCTTAGTCTGGCGGCTCAGAGCGGAATTAATTTTGTTCTGTCTGTGATGACAGTGCTTCCAATAGCGTATATTTGCAATTGGATGGAGCATTCTGTTTCCGGTTTGCTTAGTTACCTTGCGATATTTGCCGGAATATACGCTTCGATATGGGTAGTGATGTTCTCTGTGTATAAAGCTAAGATCAAAAAAATAAATGCAGATTTAAATAAACAGTAAGGTTATACGTAAAGCCGTACCGCTTTTCAGAATGAGAAAAACGATACGGCTTTTTTGTGCAAGAAAATCATAATAAATTCTTATGTTTTTTGAAACGCTTGATCAGATTTTTTTGAGCGCGGCATAATTTGCCATGATTTTTTTCAGTCCCTTGCTGTCAAAGTCAATTTCAAGAAGAGCGTCATTACCCATCGGAGTAACCTTTACAATTGTGCCGTCCTTGAATATTTTATGACGCACCCTGTCGCCAGGCGTAAATGAAACTGACTTTGTACTTTCAACCTCCTTCTGGCGCAGTCCTACAAGCTCGTTGTCGGTCGGACGTTTCTTTTCGACGGGCTTTGACTGGACGGAGGTTCGCTTGGTTGTTTCGGGGTGAATTTCATCAATAAGCTCCTCGGGTATTTCCTCTATGAAGCGTGAAACAGGATTTGCGTGGAAGTTGCCGAATACCGTCCTACGGTCGGCGCTTATAAGATAGAGCTTCTGCTTTGCACGGGTAATGCCGACATACGCAAGACGGCGCTCCTCTTCAATTTCGCCCGGATTGAGTATGGACTGCATTCCTGGGAAAATGCCTTCTTCCATTCCGGGCATGAAAACGGCTGGGAACTCCAGTCCCTTTGCCGAATGCATAGTCATAAGGACAACCGCGTCGCTGCTGCTGTCCAGATTATCAATATCCGCGATAAGCGCTACTTCCTCTAAGAATTCGCCGAGATCTGTGCTGTCGCCGTGTTCCTCCTGATATTTCAGGAGGTTGGATTCCAGTTCATTGATGTTTTCGATGCGTTCCTCGGATTTATCATCGCTCATTCTGAGGGCTGAAATATAGCCGGTTTTATTGAGAATAAGCTCGAGAAGCTCATTGAGTTTCATTTCTTCCGCCGCGTCGATAAACTCCTCGATCATATCTGTAAATGCTCTAAGCTTTGCACCGCTTCTCGCAAGTGCCTGATAGCTGTCGGCTTCCTTGATTACCTCAAACATGCTTTTTCCAAGCTCGGCGGCGATTTCAGAAGCATTGTCGATCGTGCGGTTACCGATACCGCGTTTAGGCTCATTGATGATACGTTTAAGCCGGATTTCGTCGGAGGGATTCGCTATAACACAGAGATAAGCAAGCATATCCTTTATTTCCTTACGCTCATAGAAACGGTGACCGCCTATTAAGCGGTAGGGAATGCCGGCTCGCATGAAATAATTTTCTATTGAATTGGATTGAGAATTCATACGGTAGAGAACGGCGTGATCTCCATAATTCATTCCTGCGGCGACATTGTTTTCAACGCATTTTGCTATAAACGCCGCTTCGTCATACTCGCTTTGTGCATGATAATGAATTATCTTGTCACCTGAACCGTTTGCAGTCCATAGATTCTTGCCCTTTCGCTCAGTGTTGTTTTTTATAACGGCGTTTGCAGCGTCAAGCACATTCTGCGTAGAACGGTAATTCTGCTCCAGCCTGATTACCTGAGCGTTTGGAAATGTCTTTTCAAAGGAAAGTATATTCTCAATTGTAGCTCCCCTGAATTTATAGATGCTCTGGTCATCGTCGCCAACAACGCAGAGATTGCAGTGTTTTTCCGAAAGAAGCTTTGCAAAAAGGTATTGTGCGTGATTTGTGTCCTGATATTCGTCAATCATTATGTACTCAAAGCGATTCTGATAATGCTCGAGTACGTCGTCGTTTTCCTGAAACAGTCTGACGGTCTGGAATAGAAGATCGTCGAAGTCCATAGCGTCGGCTTCCTCAAGACGCTTCTGGTATGTTGTGTAGCATTCGGATATTTTTTTCAGACGGAAGTCGCTGCCCGCTTTGGCTGCATACCGCTCAGGAGTAAGCATCTGCTCCTTTGCGCGGCTGATTTCTGAAAGAATGGCTTTTACGGACAAAACCTTATCGTCTATTTTCAGATAATTCATTACATCCTTCATCATGCGTTTGCTGTCGTCGGAATCATATATAGTGAATTTTGGCGAATAGCCGAGTCTTTCCCCGTCGCGGCGCAGCATTCTGGCGCATGTGGAATGGAAAGTAGACGCCCATACCTCGCTCCCGCTTTCGCCGAGCATAGCCGAGAGTCTTTCTTTAAGCTCTCCGGCTGCCTTGTTGGTAAATGTGATTGCCATAATTCTCCACGGCTTAGGCTGCCAGTGCGCAATAAGCTCTGTCGCACGCGTTTTATCGCCGTCGGATTTTTCAGAGAGATTTCCGGACGCAAAATTTTCAAGAAATTCAACCTCATTTTCGGTGAGACCGGCTGGAAGAGCTTCAGTTGAATAGCCGTCCCCGTAGCGGATAAGATTGGCTATGCGGTTAACAAGAACGGTTGTCTTGCCGCTGCCAGCTCCCGCCAGTATTAGAAGCGGTCCCCTTGTTTTGAAAACCGCAATTCTCTGCATATCGTTCATGCGGGAGAATTCGCGTTCGAGAATCTTCCTTTTTGCTGTAAAGTATCTTTGCTTTATGTCTGGCATTTTTCTTAACTCCTGTTTATATTGTATACGAGTACATAACATTATAGCATAAGGCTTTGAAAAAAACAAGAAACAGACCGAAAAAAAGTATTCTTTAGTTTATTTGGAAATTTATAATATAAATGTCAGAAAATTAATAAAAAATTGCTTTACATTGAGAAATTTATTGTGTATTATATTAAGTGAACAATGTATGATTCTGTTCAATTTATGTGCGTCAATAAATACAATCTCAAATAAAATAATAAAAAAGGACGGTAATACCTATGAGAAAAACCAAGATCATCTGCACGCTCGGTCCCGCCACCGATAACGGCGATATTCTGCGCCAGCTCATGTTAGGCGGCATGAACGTCTGCCGCTTCAATTTCAGCCACGGCGACCATCAGGGGCATAAGAAGCGCCTTGACGCCGTACTCGCGCTGCGTGAGGAGCTGGGACTTCCGATTGCCACATTGCTTGACACAAAGGGACCAGAAATACGCACGGGCAAATTTGAACCGGAAAAGGTAGAGCTTGTGCAGGGACAGAAATTCACCCTCACTACCAAGGACATTGTAGGCAGCAGCAATATTTCTTCTATTTCATTCGCGGGTCTGCCAAAGGACGTAAAGCAGGGGCAGAGAATACTGATCGATGACGGTCTTATCGAGCTTACAGTCGATTCTGTCACAGACACGGAAATATTCTGCACTGTTGTCAACGGCGGCACAGTTTCAAACAACAAGGGAATCAATGTACCCGGAGTCCGTCTGAGTATGCCATACCTCAGCGAGAGAGACATTTCCGACATAATGTTCGGCGTACAGTGCGACTATGATTTCATAGCGGCTTCGTTTGTCAGAAGCGCTGCCGATGTAATGCAGATAAGAGCGCTTCTCGACAAGCTTCATTGCAACAACATCAAGATCATTTCCAAGATTGAAAATTCCGAAGGCGTGGAAAACATAGATGAAATACTCCGCGTTTCCGACGGAATTATGATAGCGAGAGGCGATCTCGGCGTTGAGATACCGCTTCAGGAGATACCGATAATACAGAAAAAGCTTATTGACAAAGCCTACAAGGCTGGTAAGATGGTTATTACCGCCACTCAGATGCTCGACAGCATGATGAAGAATCCGCGTCCGACGCGTGCCGAATCCACAGACGTTGCAAACGCAATATATGACGGAACAAGCGCTATTATGCTTTCCGGCGAAACCGCTGCCGGAAAATACCCTGTCGAATCACTGCTCACAATGGCGAAAATCGCAGAACGCACAGAATCCGACATCAATTATGCTGGCGGCTATAAGAGTACTGTCAGCAAGATAGGCGACGACGACGTTACAGGCGCAATTTCTCACGCAACCGTAACCACCGCAATCGACCTTAACGCCAAGGCTATCATCACCGTTACTAAAGGCGGCGGAACAGCGCGTCAGATAAGCAAGCACCGTCCTCCGTGCCCGATAGTCGGATGCTCTCCCGATAAGAAGGTAGTGCGTCAGCTCAATCTTTCATGGGGTGTTTCTCCGATACTCATTCCGGAGAAGACCAGCACCGATGAGCTGTTCGACTGTTCCGCCAAGGCAGCCGAGGAAGCGGGACTTATCCAGTCGGGCGACCTCTGTGTAATTACAGCGGGTGTTCCAATCGGCGTTTCCGGCACTACAAACCTGCTTAAAGTACATCTTACAGGCAATATTCTTGTTTCCGGCAAGGGAATCGGAGATACCAAGGTATGCTCTAAGATGTGCGTAGCCAAAACGGAGGAAGGAATTGTCGAGGAATTCGAGAACGGCGATATCATAGTCGTACCTCAGACAAGCAACCGTCTGCTTCAGTTCATGCGTAAGGCGAGAGCCATAATTACCGAAACAGAGGGAGTAAATTCCCATGCGGCTATTGTCGGAATGACTTTGGGAATTCCGGTAATTACAGGCTGCAAGAATGCGACGCAAATTCTCAAAAACGGCACGACAGTCGTTGTTGACGCGGAGAAGGGAATTGTCTACAGCGGCGACCGTATTAACTAAGCAGGAGGCGGAAATAAAGGGCTGGACGGATTGATTTCAGAGGAAATTAATCATGAGCCTTGTTGCAAGCATCATGTCCGATAAACACAGAATAGTTTTAGCCAAGGAGGATTTTTCTCCGGATGAATGCGAGCTTATAAAGCAGCTTGCGGGATATGACGAAAATGCCGACTATCCTAAAGCCGAGCTTGACAGATGTCTTTATGATTATCTGGTTTTCCAGAATAATTATATTTTCGCGTCAAAGAAGCTGTGTACGGCGCTTGAGATACTGGAGCTGGATTATCGTGTAAATTACGATCACCGTATTCTGAAAAGCATAGACAGCCGTATCAAATCGGTAAAAAGCATATGCGGCAAGCTTGAGAAAAAGGGCGTTCCGCTGACGCTGGAAAACGCTGCTTTCGAGCTTTCTGATATAGCCGGAATACGTGTGATATGCTACTATATGCGGGATATCTACGAGATTAAGAACCGTCTGCTTGCGCTGGATAACGTTAGTCTTCTCAAAATTTCGGATTACATTCAGACGCCAAAGCCAAGCGGCTACCGCAGCCTTCACCTGATAGTGTCGATACCGGTAAATTTCGCGTATAAAAGCGTAGAGGTTCCCGTTGAGATACAGCTTCGCACTGTTGCGATGGATTCGTGGGCGGGTCTTGAGCATGTGTTGAAATATAAAAACGCCAACGGAGTGTCCGATGAAATATCCGAGCAGTTATGCGACTGTGCGGACGTTATTTCGGAAACCGACGCGAAAATGCAGGAGATATACAAATCACTTTTCGGCAAACAATTTGAGTAAGCATATATAAAAAAATAAACCGTCAATGCAGCTTTTGTAAACAGCTTTGCATCGGCGGTTTATTGTATTGCAATGAAAATTTAACATAAACTTGTAAAAAAACGGTTGATATATCGTTGGGGAGGTGTTATAATTAGCTCATTATACCTGTAAAAACCTGTTCTGCAACTGTCGGGTGGAGGGATAAGTTTGAAAAAATCGAAAAAAATAATTTCAGCATTTATAACTTTTGCTATAACTGCATTGTTTGTTTCGGCAGCCACTTTTTTTGCGCTTAATTATAACGATTGGTTTGTCGATGAAGAGATGTCGGCAAAATCAGCTGTCAGTTTTTCGGATATATCAGGCAGCAAAGTAGTGCTCAACATGACTCAGACCAATCTGAGCGCGGGAATATCCGACGCAGCGCTTGATGAATTGAATATTTACGGATTTCCTACAGGCGAATCCCAATATTTTATTTACGTTGAGAAAGGCGCACATACGCTTTCTGTTTTTGAAAAGGACGGTTACGGACTTTACACAAAAAGAATATATACATGGAGTACAGCGACAGGTAAGACCAATCTGCTGACCCCTGTCGGAGTATTTTCTGTGGGAGAAAAGCAGGAATGGCACGTTTGGCCCGCAAAAACCTTTTCGCCATATGCAACGAAATATTACGACAGCGATAATCATTTTGGCGGGTTGTTTATACACGGACCAATATATAGGGAACGGAATTTTTACAGCCTTTTTGATAATACTGCCAGGCAGATAGGAACAAATTGTTCGTCCGGCTGTCTGCGTACCGAAACAGAGGCGGCGTATTTTATATATCAAATGTGCCCTGAGGGAACGATGGTAAAAATAGTGGAAGGCTCGCCGCTCGGGTTTACGCCAGACAGAATCGTTTATCCTTACAATCAGTCAATAACGCCTTCGCTTGACAGGTTCTTGAACCCTGCAAAGGAGATAGAAAAAATCGAGTTTACCGAAGAAAAACATACAATGGTTCTGGGAGAGCAGTACACTCCGCAAATAATTTTCACACCTGATGACACGGGATATATTGATCTTAACTGGACTACAAATAATCCGGCAATCATTAAAATATCCGGCAACAGCATATGGGCAGTCGGTACGGGTTATGCAATTATCTCGGCAAGTACAAAGGACAATGTGCTTTCCGCCTCTATGAATATAAACGTCGTTGTTCATAATGTCGATACATCGGAAGCCCCTCCGGACGTGGGAGGAAATATGAAAGAGGACAACAGCAATATTACAGATGACTATAAGCCAATAAGCGAAAGTCTGATTTACCTGAAAATAAACGGAGAGAATTTTGCAATCAATCAGAATGTAAGACCTCTGCTGTTGAATTTAGGTCCAAAATATTACCAGAAAGCTCCGGCGCAAAGCTGCGCGTATGACGGTCTGGACAGATTTTTCAATTACGAGTACATCAACAAAGGATATTGCTCTATATCTACAGTTCCAATGCTTGCGGATGGCGGCGACGCGATCTGTGAGATTGAATTCAGAAATTATACGGACGCGAAGCTTGAATCCTCTAAAGGTATAAAATTCGGTGACAGTTTAGAAGACATAAAACAGGCATACGGACCATATTATACAGAAGTTTCCATGGAGGATACAAAGCATCCCGACGAATCGTTTGTCCGTGTAACATATTGGGCTGGCAAGGCAAATGATCCGGGAGTACCCAGTCTGTATTTTACTTTGAATCCGGAAACAAAGACTGTTAAGGGAATGGGCATTTACAGTTCAAAGAATATGGGATAACAATTAATTATAAGGATGGTCAGATCTACAAATGGTATTTAGTTCTGCAGTGTTTCTTTTCGCGTTTTTTCCGGTATATATAGCTGTTGTCACGCTGGTGAGAAACATAAGGGCTTGCAATGTCCTGCTTGTCATTATGAGTCTGGTGTTTTACGCGTGGGGTGAACCGGTTTATATATTGCTCATGCTTTTCTCGATATTTGTCAATTATCTGCTTGCGCTTCCTGCGGAAAAATACAGGGACGTAGACAGTGTAAAGAAGCGTGCCTTTCTTTCTTTAGCGATAGTTTTTAATCTTACAGCTTTGGGACTATTTAAATACGCGGGATTTTTAGTAAGCACATTCAACACCGTTACCGGATCATTGATTCCCGTTCCGCAGATTCCGCTTCCTGTGGGAATATCATTCTTCACATTTCAAACCATGAGCTATGTGATAGACGCATATCGCGGCGCCTGTTCAGTTCAACGGAATATAGGAAAATTCACTTTGTATGTTTCATTCTTTCCGCAGCTTATCGCGGGACCTATTGTCAAATATCACGATATTGAAAAACAACTCGATCACCGGACGACAAATATTACCAAGATAGCTGACGGCGTTAGAAGATTCATAGTCGGACTTTCCAAAAAAATGCTTATCGCAAACGCTGTGGGAAGCATGGTTGATAAGATTTACGCTCTTGATGGATCTGACATGAATATTCTTCTGGCATGGTCTGCGGCAATCCTGTACTCACTCCAGATTTACTTTGATTTTTCAGGTTATTCAGATATGGCTATAGGATTGGGCAAAATGGCTGGATTCAAATTTCTTGAGAATTTCAACTATCCGTACACGTCGTTTTCAATAAGAGAATTCTGGAAACGCTGGCATATTTCACTTACAACATGGTTCAGGGAATATGTATATTTTCCTCTGGGAGGCAACAGGAAAGGCGAGCTTCGCACTGGCGTAAACAGAATGAGCGTATTTCTGCTCACAGGCATGTGGCACGGCGCAATGTGGACATTTGTTCTGTGGGGCGTTTTTCACGGAGTTTTTCAATTGCTTGAAACATATCTCATTCACCCCGACAAATGGAAGAAGCCACTTGCGTATATTTACGCAATGGCGGTGGTAACGTCGGGATTTGCCATTTTCCGCGCAGACAGCATTGGTCAGGCGATGAATATTCTGACGCAGATGATTGTAGGCTTCAGATTTACTGATATCGGATTGATTTCAATTCAAAGCATGATAACTTTTTACAATATTGTAATTTTAGCTGCTGCGTTTGTAGCGATGACTCCAATTGTCAGGGATACGGCAAGTTCGCTTGCAGCAAAGTACAACGCAAGGCAGGCTGTCACATGTCTAAAATATGCAGCCAGCATGATTCTTATGGTGCTATGCATGATGTCCATTGCTTCATCGTCGTACAATCCGTTTATATACTTTAGATTCTGATGAGTGGAGGTGCGAAAGATGAAAATATTCAAAAAACTGTGTGCCGCCGCGTATGTTTTAATAATATTGGCAGCCTGCAGCGTTCCTTTTGCGGGAATGGTATTGGGTTTGGGCGCGGAATCCACAGAGAACCGTACAATGACGGGAATGCCGGATCTTTATACCGCACAGGAAGACAGAATTGATCCGAATCTCAACTATACTTCGGAGCTTGGAGAGTATTACTCGGACAATTTCGGATTCCGTCAGGAACTGGTTACGGCAAATTCATGGCTTAACGAGACTATCTTCGGACATTCCTCAAACGAGAAAACAGTCATAGGAAAGGACGGCTGGTATTATCTCGGCGAGACTATAGATGACTATACCGGAGCCTCGGCGCTTTCTGAAAGAGGAATATACAGGTTAAAAAAGACGCTCGACCTCATCAATGAGTTTTCCGAGGAAGGAAATATAACCTTTGTATTTTTTGTCGTTCCCAATAAAAACAGCATTTATCCGGAATATATGCCGTGGAATATAAGGGCTTCGTCATTTCCGAGCAATCTTGACAGACTCGGCAAGGAAATGAAAGCAAAGCTTTATTATCTTGACATAAAATCCGTGCTTCAAAAGTCCGCGGAGGACAGATCAAGATTTATTTACCTGAAAAATGACAGCCATTGGAATAATATCGGCGCGTTGGCGGCATATAACGCCCTTCAGAATAATCTGAATAACAGAATAAAAAAATTCGATTACATGCCTATAGACGAATCAAAGCTTTATATATCACAGAACGAGATAAGCGGTGATCTGACTGCAATGCTTTATCCGTCGCTGAATAAAACGGATGTGCAGTACGAGCTGGGTATTCCAAAGAATTTTTCCTCGACAAAGCCACTCACCAATATGATGGATCCCGAAATAAACACCACATGTCAGGGAAGATATTACAACATAATATGTTACCGTGACTCGTTTTTCAATGCATTTATTCCTATTAATTCAAACGCTTTTGCAAAGGCAAGATATACACGCACGTCAAAGACCTCTCCGTATGATCTCAATGCGGCAAAGAGCGGCGACTACAATATCGCCGTGATTGAAATAGCTGAGAGGAATCTGCCTAACGTGCTTTATTCCGCCCCTATCATGGACGCTCCGAGAGTTGACAGACCCAAGGTAACAAGAAGGCGTTACTCTCAGCAGAAGTGTTCGTTTGTCGATGACGGCGAATCATTCATCTTAAACGGAGAGATAGGCGATTGGGCTGATATAGAAGACGACAGTGAAGTCTATATTGAGCTTCGCAACAGCAAGGATAAATCGTTTTATTATGAGGCATTTCCGATACTCAGCGGAGACGGCTATGCCGACAACGGATTTTCGGCGCATATAAATAAATATGACCTGAAAAATGATGAATACAATATTTTTCTTCATGTCGGCAATCATGAACTTACGCGCTATACGGAATTGCTATTAGGTTGATATTAAAATATTAAAATATATTGAGAGGGATTTTTATGGAAGATATTAATTTGACAAACACGCAGGCGGCAAAAGAAGCTCCTGCAAAAAAGAAGCGTATTTTTTCCGCAATACAGCCGAGCGGACAGATGACACTCGGCAATTATCTCGGAGCTATCCGCAACTGGGTCGATATGCAGGACGAATTTGACTGTGTTTATGCCACAGCAAATCTTCACGCTATAACTGTGCGTCAGGATCCTAAGAAGCTAAAAGAAAACACAATGAATCTCTTTGCTTTGTGTCTGGCGTCCGGAGTCGATCCGGAGAAGAGCATTTTTTTCCACCAGAGTCAGGTTGCGGCGCACGCGGAGCTTGCATGGGTGCTTGAGACATTTACCCAGTTCGGCGAGCTTTCCCGCATGACGCAGTTCAAGGATAAATCAGCGCGTCACGCGGACAACATCAACGCAGGACTTTTCACATATCCGTCGCTTATGGCTGCTGACATTCTGCTTTATCAGGCTGATATGGTTCCTGTAGGCGAGGATCAGAGACAGCATCTTGAACTGACAAGGGATATTGCAGAGCGTTTTAACGGCATTTACGGCAAGACGTTCGTAGTTCCTGAGCCGTACATAAAGAAAAACGCCGCGAGAGTGAGAAGTCTTCTTGACCCGAGCAAAAAGATGAGCAAATCGGATCCCAATACCAAGTGCTACATTCTTATGATTGACGAGCCTGCGACTATAATGAAGAAATTCCGTTCCGCTGTAACAGACAGCGAAGCAAGCGTAAGATATGCCGAGGGCAAGGACGGAATAAACAATCTGATGGAGATATATTCAGCCTGCACAGGCAAGACATACGAGCAGATAGAGGATGAATTCCGTGGCAAAGGCTACGGCGATTTCAAAACGGCTGTCGGAGAATCCGTGGTAGCTGTCCTTGAGCCGATACAGAAAAGATACAGCGAGCTTCTCAGCGACAGGAAATACCTCGAAGAGCTTGCTCAGAAAGGCGCTGAATCTGCCGGCAAGCTTGCAAAGCGCACTATAGATAAGGTTTACAAAAAAGTTGGTCTTGTAAGATAATTAAAAATATAAAGCCGCCGGATTTTGGGCAACTGAATTAAGCACCCAAAATCCGGCGGCTAAAATTTTTTATTCATTCAGATTATTTCACCCTGAAAATTACAGGCATTCCATCTGTTTGAATTTGTCCGTCCTTGACATTGATATTATTTCCTGTTATTTCGTTTACGTATTCACCGTCAGGGGCATTGACCTTTGCAACGCATTTCTTTCCTTTCATACAGAACACTCCGGCAAAGCGGCATGAACGGTTAGTAAGATATGCTGTAACCGTGCCTGTTTCGTCATCGGCTTCCGCGTAAAAATCGGCGTCGGTGGGGAGAAGCTCCTTTTTGATTTTTCCGAGCTTTGTCATTATTGGAGAAATATCCATTGAATTATCGCGGTCAAATACCGCTTTGTCAAAGAGCGTGCAATATTCCTTATTCTGCCATTCCTGACCGCCGTACAGCATAGTAGTGCCTTTCTGGAAATAGACGAACGCAAGCCAGTTGAGCATTATCCCCGTATCGGGAAAACGTTTGCTCGCTCTTGGAGTGTCGTGATTTTCAAGGAATCTGATCTTTATGTAGTCTGTTGGGAAAACATGCTCCTGATAATTGAGCATGGCGATATATTCACTGAGCTTTCCCTCGCCCTTTGCGTATCTGTCAAAATAATCCTGCACGTCGTATGGATATTCCATATCAAACGAGTCATAGAGATCCGTATCTGTAGCGACTGGATAGCCGCATTCACGCGCATATTGTACGTGGGCGGTGTAGATCGACTCCGCAAGCCAGAGAGCATCAGGATTAACTTCCGCAACGGCGTTTACTGCGCGCTCCCAGAATTCAGCGGGAACGCATGACGCAACGTCACATCGGAAGCCGTCAACAATTTTCGCCCACTGTACAAGCGTTTCAATCTGATAATCCCACAGATCGCTGTTTGAATAATCAAGATCAAGCACGTCGGTCCAATCGCCGTAACGATTGCCGAAGCTGCCGTCCTCCCTGCGGTAGAAGTATTCAGGATGCTCCTTAAAAAGTACGGAATCATGTGATGTGTGATTGTAAACGACGTCAATAATGCATGTCATTCCACGCTTGTGAATTTCATTGATAAGGTGTCTGAAATCGTCTTCCGTTCCGTACTCAGGATTTATGGCGCGGTAATCCCTGATGGAGTATGGACAGCCGAGACTGCCTTTCTTATTGAGCTGACCTATTGGGTGAACAGGCATAAGCCAAATTATATCTGTGCCAAGAGCCTTTATCCTGTCGAGGTCGCTTTCAAGAGCGGCAAAAGTTCCCTCCTGAGTATGGTTGCGAAGATATACCGAGTATATTATTTTCCCGCGGAGTGAAATATTCCTCTTTTTGGGTATAACATTCATTTATAGTCACTTCCTTAATATTTTTCAGGATATTCTGTCTTTACGAATTTTTCAAGCACATCAAGACTGCGGATAACTTTTTCGGTTCCGATACAATATGCCATGCGGAAATATCCTGCGCAGCCGAAATTGTCAGCGGGAACCAAAATCAGATCGTATTTCTTTGCCTTCATGCAAAAAACGTTCGCGTCGTCTTCGAGCGCCTTGGGGAAAATGTAGAAGGTTCCGCCTGGCTTTACGACCGTAAAACCTAAGTCAATCAACTTATTGTAGATTAAATTCATATTTGTTTCATAGACTGATAGATCGCTTGTTTGATCGAGTACCCTTGAAACTGCTAACTGAATAATAGATGGAGGGCAGTTATGTCCGATTCCCCTGCTTATCTGACCGCATATGACAGCAATTATATCCGCGTCGGTAGCATTTGGATTTACGGCAATGTAGCCGAGAATCCACTCCCTCAAAAACAATCTCGCGGTAAGGCTCGTCGCTTATAAGGAAGATATCGTGTCCGTATTGCTTTTGTTTACGGCGGAGAACGTCGGCGAGACGTGTGATGGTCTCTGTTGTGTAGACAATGCCGGAGGGATTATTCGGAGTGTTGATGAGAACAGCCGCAACCCTTTCAGTGAGCATTTCTTCAAAAGCGTCAAAATTGATCTGGAAGGTTTCCGTGTTTGCCGGAACAACCTTCAGTATAGCGCCGGTCTGGTTTACATATTGCGTGTATTCCGGAAAGAACGGCGCGAATGTCAACACTTCGTCGCCAGGAACGGTAACGCAGCGGACGGCATGTGCAACGGCGCCTGCGGCTCCGCATGTCATAAAAATATGCTTTGTATCATAGCATGTACCAAAGCGGCGGTTAAGACTTTCAGCGACAGCTTGTCTGACCTGCTGAATTCCGAGTGACGGACTGTAGCCGTGAATCGTTACAGGGTCGCTGTCCCTCAGGAGTTCGAGCATAGTATCGGTAAACGAAACCGGACAGGGAACGCTCGGATTGCCAAGACTGTAGTCAAACACATTTTCATAGCCGATTTCTCTGCCGCGTTCGGTTGCGTATTCGCTCAGTTCGCGGATAATTGATTTGCCGCTGAGAAGCGCTTTATAATTTGGATTTATCATTGGAATTGCCACCGTTTCTTTTTTAGTCAATAAAAATTTAGATTAATTATATCAGAATAAAATAAATAAATCAATAGTATTTGTAAAAACAAACAAAAAATTCATTTATCACTTGAAATAATGACACTCAATTATTCAAAGGTGCTGAGTTTATGGAATTAAGATATTCTGCCGCCGTCAACTCTCTTTCCGCGGCGTTAATTATGGTGTTCTCGCCGTTTGTTTGCCGTTTTCGCGGTCAGAATGCTATTTTCTCTGCTTCTCTCGGAATAATTATTTACACAATTGTCAAGAGTATTGTTGTGGAATGCGGTTGGGGATTTGCCGTGACGGTTGGAGTAAGCGTGGGATTGCTCATTGAATCCTCGGTGATTCTGTTTGGAATTATTTTATTTACAGAATTTGACAGAGTGTTACGAAAAAATAATAACAAAAAATATCTTCCGACAATTTGTATAATAATGATATGCACAGGGAAGTGGCTGACACATGACTTTAATGTTATTCCGGACGCAGGAGCGTTTGTTGTAGGAAACGGGGGAGAGCTTGCTCTGCTTTCCTGTGCCGTCTATGTAATCGGAAAGGAAACAGAGGTAACGAACGCAACAATTCTTGCGGCATTCAGCGCCGTTTGTGCGGCTGGTTGTTTTGCTACGGAAATGTTTTTAGCGATGTTTGTAAATTCATCGGAATATATTACGGCGCCTTTGCTTATTGCGCTTGGATGCAGTGCGCTTTTAGTTGAATTTATCAACAGCATTAAAAATAAGTCCGGAATATCCGCAATAGGATTTGTGTCAGGACTAATGCTTTCCTGCTGTATTGACGCCCTTACAGGGTGAAATCAGGTTTTATGTAATATTTAAAATATATTCAGATTTACGGAGTTGACAAAATTGGAAAATTAATGTATTATACTATAATAATGTGTTCGGAAAAATTCAATGCAGGTGAAATAATCGGCTTGTTTTCGTCACTTTACGAGACAGGCTCTTTTTAACATGTATAGCATTGCATTTTATTGTGAATAATTTTGCAATTCAATAATATAAAAAATAATAATATGGAGGTTTATTTGTGGAGCAAAAAAACAAGAAAAACAGAAAAAACACTTCCCGTGATACTTCACATAATACTGTGAAGCACGGCTATGCTTCAAGCGGAAAGTCATCTGACCGTTCGGATCCGCAAAGATACAATAAGGGAACGTTTCAGACTAAATCAACGGGAAAATCATTTCCAAGACATCAAAATGGAGACAAGGAAGGAATTCCGGCTGATGTGACGGTGAGACGCACGTATAATTACAACGGTTTCAAAAAGAACGGTTACGGTCGATTTCAGCATCAGACGGCGGCACCGGCTGCGCTGCCTGTCAGGATATCATTTATAGGCGGTCTGAATGAGATCGGCAAGAATATCACAATGTTTGAATACGGCGAAGAGGCGATAATCGTTGACTGCGGCATGGCGTTTCCGGACGACACCATGCTGGGCGTGGATCTTGTGATACCCGATTTTACCTATCTGGAACAAAAGGTTGACAATATAAAGGGCATTTTTCTGACACACGGACACGAGGATCACATAGGCTCACTGCCGTACCTGCTCAGGAAGATGAATCTTCCGATATATGGCACAAGGCTGACGCTCGGACTTGTGGAAGGAAAGCTGAGAGAGCATCGTCTGCTCGATTCCGCAAAGCTGCATGTTGTTTCGGCGGGACAAACCATTGATGTTGGCTGCTTTGGAGTGGAATTCATAAATGTGAACCACTCGATACCTGACGCGGTGGGATTTGCAATTCATACACCTGGAGGAACCATTGTTCACACGGGCGATTTCAAGATAGACTCGACTCCGATAAACGGAGGCATGATTGATCTCGGCAGATTCGCCCAGCTCGGCAAGGAAGGCGTGCTTTGTATGATGGCGGATTCCACCAACGCTGAACGTCCGGGCTTTACCATGAGCGAACGCACAGTAGGCGAATCATTCAACACGCTTTTTCAAAGCGAATCAGCAAAAAACAAGCGCATTATTATTGCGACATTTGCCTCGAATATTTACAGAATACAGCAGATAATTGACTACGCCTATAAATTCGGCAGAAAGGTTGCCGTAAGCGGACGGAGCATGATCAACGCGGTCAGCATTTCTAAGGAGCTTGGATATCTTAATGTTCCCGAAGGGGTAATGATAGATATTTCAATGCTTAACAGATATCCAAATAATAAGGTCGTTCTTATTACAACCGGAAGTCAGGGCGAGCCAATGAGCGCACTGACCAGAATGGCATTTTCAGATCACAGACAGGTTGAAATAGGTCCTGACGATTTCATAATCATCTCTGCAAACCCGATTCCCGGAAATGAGAAGAATGTCGGCAATGTAGTCAATGAACTTTTAAAGCACAAATGTGACGTTGTATACGAAAAAATGTACGATGTGCATGTTTCCGGACACGCCTGTCAGGAAGAGCTTAAACTTATGCTTGGTCTTGTCAAGCCAAAGTATTTTATACCTGTTCACGGCGAACAAAAACACCTTCTCAAGCATGCGGGACTTGCGAGAGCAGTCGGTATTCCGTCCGATAATGTTTGCATTGCTGATCTCGGCGACTGCGTGGAGGTCTGCGACGATCATCTGAAAAAAATCGGCACTGTTCCGAGCGGTAAGGTTCTTGTGGACGGACTTGGCGTGGGAGATGTGGGAAGCGTTGTACTGCGCGACCGCAAGCATCTGGGTCAGGACGGTCTGATAATAGTTGTTATGGCAATAAGCTCCGACGCTGGGCTGAGTGTCGCAGGACCGGATATTGTTTCGAGGGGATTTGTCTATGTGCGGGACGCGGAGCCATTGCTTGATGAAGCCCGCAGGATAGCTTCAAACGCCTTGGAAGATTGCTTCGACGAGGGAATTCGCGAGTGGTCAACAATAAAAAATCGGGTGCGGGACGATCTTTCAAAATTCATTTACGAACGGACAAAACGCAGTCCGATGATTCTTCCTATAATCATGGAGGTATGACGGATTTAATTATAATACCGTTATGTTTATGACATACGGCGCGGAAATTCCGGCGTTTAATCTTGCCGCGTCATAGTAATCACGGTGGTGATTTGATGAAAAATAATAAATACTGGCTTCTTACGCCTTATTCATATATTCAGCTTGGCTTGCTTCTCCTGCTGCTGATGCTTATTTACTTCATGGAACCCGGAATGGGTCTTAAAATTATCGCTATCATTATCTGCGCTACCGCTGTGGGGCTTTCGATCCTGTTTTCAGGAGTTATAAGGCAGAGCGTGTATAAATATGTCCTGCAGGTTGCTCAGTCGCTCGATACTTCTAATAAGGACGCGCTGAATAACATACCCACTCCGGTCGTCACTGTTACTAAATCCGGAGAAATCGTGTGGTACAACGAGCTTTTTCGTGAAGTAATTCTTCTTGGGGCAGACGCTCAGGGAGTTAAGCTGCCGAGGGTTTTCAAGGGATTTGACGATGAATGGCTTTCGGCAAATAACAAAATAGAAATTAAGAAAGAGAAAAAAGTGTATTCCGTATCTATCGGAATGCACGAAATCGAGGATTCAGAGCAGTTTGTGTTGTATTTCAGCGACATAACAGAACTCAAGAAAACGGAAAATCTTTATAACGTCAGTCGTCCCGCAGTCATTCTTATTGTATTTGACAACGAGGAAGAGCTGCTAAAGGTGCGCGAAAACGAGCGTGTACGCGTTATTTCCACACTTGAATCTCTGCTTACAAAATGGGTGGAGGGCTGCAGCAGCATTTGCAGGATAAACGCCCGCGACCGCAGCTTCATTCTGGTGGAAGAGCAGTATTTGCAAAAAATAATCTCCTCGCGTTTTTCCGTGCTGAATGAAGCGAGAAAGATTGTTATTGAAGGCGGAAATCCTGTCACGCTTTCAATAGGCGTTGGACATGGCGGGGATAATTTCAGCGAATGTGAATTCTGGGCTAATCAGGCGCTTGAAATGGCGCTTGGACGCGGCGGGGATCAAGCCGCCGTTAAGGACGCGGATGGTTACTCATTCTATGGAGGAGTGTCAAAGTCAGTCGAGAAGCAGAGCAAGGTCAGGACAAGAATGATCGCTCAGGCATTGGTTGAACTCATCAATACGGCAGATAAGTGCTTTATTATGGGACATAGATTTTCGGATTTGGACGCAATTGGCGCGGCTATAGGACTTGCGGCAATTATTGACGCTCTTAACAGCAATTCCCAACGTACCGTCAATATTGTTGTGGACGAAACGGCGACGCTTGCTTTACCTCTAATTAATTCCTATCGCGATACAAAGAATGTCGCTTGGTTTATTAATCCTGACGTTGCGCTCGACGCTATGACAGACAATTCACTTCTGATTATTGTGGACACTCATTCGCCTGACGTTATAGAAAGCAAAGCGGTATACAACGCAGCTTCAACCGTTGTCACAATAGATCACCACAGACTGTCGGTCAAGAGAATACAAAATTCAGTCATATTCTTCCATGAACCCTACGCTTCATCTACATGCGAAATGGTTACCGAGCTTGCGCCCTACATGCATGAAACAGCTATAGCCCGTCCGGAAGCGGAGGCTCTTCTGTCCGGAATTATGCTGGACACCAAGAGCTTTGTGCTGAAGACCGGCGCAAGAACATTCGAGGCTGCAGCCTATCTGCGGCGCAGAGGCGCGGATACCATTGAGGTCAAGCGTTTCTTCTCTGGTTCACTCCAGACCTACATTGAAAAATCCCAGCTTGTTTCATCCGCAAGGCTTTATGGCGACTGTGCCATTTCAATTGCGCCTGAGGAAGTCGAGGGGATAAGGGTTATCGCGTCACAGGCCGCGGACGAACTTCTGAATATAAACGGTGTAACGGCGTCGTTCGTACTATATGTCATGGGAAATCAGATAAATATTTCAGCGCGTTCTCTTGGAAAATTCAACGTTCAGCTTGTCATGGAAAAGCTTGGCGGCGGCGGACATATGACAATGGCGGCGGCGCAGCTTAATGAGACAACCATAGAGGACGCAATTGACAAGGTTAAATCCGCCATAGACGAATTCCGTACCGAGCAGGTGAGGGATTTGACTTCGGCTAACGCAATATCATAATATTTTTTGAGAGAGGAAAGATGTAATTTGAAGGTTATACTCAATCAAGACGTTAAAGGAACAGGCAAAAAGGGCGATCTGGTAAATGTTTCAGACGGCTACGCCAGAAATTTTCTGTTTCCACGTAAATTAGCTGTCGAGGCAAACGCTCAGGCTCTCAGCGAAAAGTCTAACAGGGAAAGCTCCGCTGCATACCGACTCGCGGAGGAGAAAGCCGCTGCAGAGGCGAAAAAAGCAAAGATCCATGGAAAAACCGTAAAAATAGTCGGAAAGGCTGGACAGAGCGGAAAGCTGTTCGGCTCGATAACTCCAAAGGAGATAGTTGAGGTTCTCAATTCTCAGTACGGGCTTGATATCGACAAAAAGAAGGTTACGCTTCATTCTGATATAAAAACATTCGGCACATTTGAGTGCGAAGTAAAGCTTTACACCGGAATAACCGCAAATGTCAACATTGAAGTTGTCAGAGAGTGATGTAAAGCGTATATAAAGCCTATAAGCTTTACACAACTTTGCTGACGTGTAAAACGTGAGTGAATACAAAATTTCAGTGAAAGGGGCGAGTATAAGAGTTTGGAAAACATAACAAGTGCTGATTCTGAAAGGCAGACGGTTCTCCCTGCTAATAATGAAGCGGAGCAATCGGTTCTTGGCGCAGTTCTGCTTGATTCCGACTGTCTAAACCGCATTCTCGACATAGTTCGCCCCGAGTACTTTTACAATGAAAATCACCGCGAGATATTTTCCGCAATGCACAGGCTTTTCCGTTCGGGATCTCCGGTTGACATTATCACGGTTCTTAATGAGCTTGTAGGCATAGGTGTATTCACGGAAGAAGCTGGCAAGCAATATCTCTTTACACTTGCAAATCTCGTTCCGTCTGTTTCCAACGTTGAAGCATACGCGGAGATAATACGGGAAAAATATGAAATGCGCTCGCTGATACTTGCCGCGAAGGAAATAATCAACGACGCTTCCGATGAAACGAATGACGCGCGAATAGTGCTTGACCGCTCAGAGCAGCGTATATATGAAATAGCCAATTCCAGGGGCAGTCAGGGCTTGAAGCCTATAAGCGAGGTTCTGATAGCCGCGTATGATCATCTTATGCTGATGAATTCTGACAGAAGAGATGAATTTGTCGGAACTCCGACAGGCATCAAGACTCTCGACGATACAATATCAGGACTCAATAAATCCGATCTGATACTTCTCGCAGCGCGTCCTGGTATGGGTAAATCAAGCTTTGCGCTTAATATCGCGCGAAATGTTGCGCTTATCCATCGCAAAAAGGTCGCATTTTTTTCTCTGGAAATGACCCGTGAACAGCTTGTACTCAGAATGCTGTCAACTGAATCGGGAGTTGAAGGCTACAAGCTGAGAGACGGGAGGTTGAACCCTGACGAATGGGTAAGACTGTCACAGGCAGCGTCCGAGCTTCATAGCACGCCGATTTTCATAGATGAGGCGGGCAATATCTCGGTTACTGAAATGAAAGCCAAGCTGAGACGATTAGGCGATGTGGGACTTGTTATTATAGACTATCTTCAGCTCATGGGCAACGGAAAGATAGCCAACCGTGTACAGGAGATTTCCGAAATAACAAGAGGTCTAAAAATTCTTGCAAAGGAGCTTATGGTTCCGGTGCTATGCCTTTCGCAGCTCAACCGCGCAACTGAATCCCGTACAGGTCACAAGCCGATGCTTTCGGATCTGCGTGATTCCGGTTCAATAGAACAGGACGCTGATATAATTCTTTTTCTTTACCGCGAGGGATATTATCAACAGTCCGATTCAAATAAGAATGAAGAAGTCGATCAGAGCCGCGCAGTCTGCATGGTAGCAAAAAACCGACACGGAAGCACATGCGAGATACCTCTGCACTGGTCGGGTGCAACGACAAGATTTACTGCGGCGGAGGATAGTTATGCTGGAGGATAAATGCGGACTTGCCATCAGACGCTACGATATGCTGAAAAAAGGCGATCGGCTGATCATCGGCTTGTCCGGCGGCGCGGATTCATGCGCCCTGCTGCATTTTCTATGCTCCATTCGTGAGGAATATTCGCTGAATATTACAGCCGTTCACGTAAATCATATGATACGCGGTGAGGAAGCGGAGCGTGATGCGGCTTTCGCTGAAAAATTCTGCAATGATATCGGCGTTGAATTTCATTTATACAAAAGAAATATTCCGTCTATTGCGGCAGAAAAGGGAACAGGGCTTGAACAGTGCGGCAGGGAGATTCGTTACGGCATTTTTTCCGAGGAAGCAGCCGGCTGTCCTGCAAAAATTGCAACCGCTCATACACTTTCAGATTCGGTGGAAACAGTTTTATTTCACATAATACGCGGGTGTTCCGTCAACGGACTTAAAGGAATACCGCCGGTAAGGGGCAATATTATTCGTCCGCTTATATTCTGTGAAAGAGCAGACATTGAAGACTACTGTGCAAGGTATGGAATAGACTACGTCACTGATTCCACGAATCTATCAACTGATTATGCCCGCAACAAGATACGGCTTCAGATACTTCCGCTTATGCGCCAATTAAATCCATTGGTTAACGAGGCTATCGGCAGACTTTCGGAAACAGCCGCTTCAGACGACAGGTTCATTTGTGAATTTGCCAAAAAAGCTGCAGATGATTTTCTCTTTTCAGGCAGTACAGAGCAGCTTTTAAACGCTGAACCTCCTGTTCTCAGCCGTGCTGTTATCATGATATGTTCGGAGAGACTCGGCATTATTCCCGAACAGAAGCATGTCGCAGCTATGTGCGATTCAATTTATGCCGGTTCCGGCAGCGTAAATCTTCCGATGGACAATGTTTTCAGAGTATACAATAATAGTATATACTTTGCAAAGAAAGCCGATCATCATGTTGCTGACGCTTGTGGAAATAATTGGGAGGCTGACTTTTTGCGTGGGGAAATAATTACACCCTGCGGACAGAAAATATTTACGTATGTTCTTGATAAAAATAAATTTATCGGACTGTTTAATAATAATAAAAATAAAAAGAATGATGAAAATATATTTAAAAATTGTTTGGATTATGATACAATAAAAAAAGCGGCATTTCGGTTTCGGAGGGAAGGAGATATTTTTTCTCCAGCCGGAAGAAATTGCTCAAAGAGCCTGAAGAAGCTGTTTAATGAGGAAAAACTGTCTCCGGACATACGCGGGAGAATTCCGCTTCTGGAATCAGAGGGTTGTATCGCGTGGATATGCGGCATAGGCGCAGCCGAACAATTCAAGGTGACAGACGCTACCGAAATCGTACTTTATATCGATGCGGATTTGCGCGACATAATGACATAATATATCAAGGAGGGCTTTCTCAATGATTAACGAATTGGAGAAGGACATTGACAGAGTACTGTTCTCAGAAGACGACATAAAAAATATGGTTAAAAAGGTTGCAGCACAGATAAACGAGGATTACGCGGGTAAAAAACCGGTTCTTGTCGTTCTGCTCAAAGGCTCGGTCATGTTTGCCGCCGATCTTATGCGTTCGCTTGTAATAGATTGCGAAATAGATTTTATTAAGGTGTCAAGCTACTCAGGAACGCAGTCAACAGGAGTCATCAATATTGTCAGCGACATCAGAACAGATATTTCCGGTCGCCATGTAATAATAGTTGAAGATATCGTAGATACAGGTCTGACGCTTTACAAGCTTAAAGAACTTCTTGAAAGCCGCAACCCAGCGAGTCTGAAAATTTGCACTCTGCTGGACAAACCCTCCGGAAGAAAGGCTGACGTTTACGCCGATTATATTGGCGATGTGGTAGGAAACGAATTTATAGTGGGCAACGGTCTTGATTATGATGAGAAATATCGCAATCTTCCTTATATAGGAGTTATGAGAAATTAATGATATAAGCATTTTGTTAACACATAGGTAATAATTATGCATTATAATATTACGGTCTTATTAATAGTTAGGAGTGGCTTATTTGGAAAACAAAAAGAGAAGAGTGGGCGGATATCTGATCTGGCTCGGTATACCGATACTGATTATTGCCGCGCTCTACTATATTTCCGGCAATAAGAAGCCGGATGAACACAAGTATTCTGAAATAATGGAATATTTTACGCCCGGAAGCAGCAGCGTCAGTCCGACGGAATGGAAAGCCGCCGGAGTTTCTGACTTCAATCTCTCGCTCAATACAGGCGTGCTTACCATTAATATGAAAAAGGATTCGAGTGGCAATCAGCCTGATCCGGTGACCTATAAGGTTCCGAGCATTGAGCTTTTTATCAGCGACGCAAAGCGCGGACTTCAGGAACTCAAAGCTAATAATATCATTATTTCCGAGGATTACGAGCCAAAGCAGGACAACAGCCTTCTCGCAAGTCTGCTGCCGACAATTATCATGATTGGCGGTCTTGTGCTGCTTTACTACTTCATGTTTAAGCGTGTAAACGGCGTGATGGGCGAGAGCAACCGTCAGCTCAATTTCGGTAAGGCGAAGATAAAGAATGTCAACGATGAAAAGCGAAAGACCACGTTTGACGACGTAGCTGGTGCGGACGAGGAAAAGGAAGAGCTTCAGGAGATAGTTGACTTCCTTAAAAATCCGAAGAAATACGACGATCTGGGCGCGCATGTTCCCAAGGGCGTGTTGCTTGTCGGACCTCCCGGTACAGGTAAGACGCTTCTTGCAAGAGCCGTTGCCGGTGAAGCGGGAGTGGCGTTTTTCTCAATATCCGGTTCGGATTTTGTGGAAATGTTCGTCGGTGTGGGTGCTTCCCGTGTGCGCGATCTCTTTGATCAGGCAAAGAAGAACAACCCATGCATTATATTCATTGATGAAATTGACGCTGTCGGACGGCACAGAGGCGCAGGTCTCGGTGGCGGACACGACGAACGCGAGCAGACTCTTAATCAGATGCTCGTTGAAATGGACGGCTTCGGAGCCAATGAGGGCGTAATAATTATTGCAGCCACCAACCGTCCTGACATTCTGGATCCGGCTCTCACACGTCCCGGTCGTTTTGACCGTCAGGTAATGGTTGGATATCCCGACATCAAGGGCAGAGAGGAAATTCTCAAGGTTCATTCCAAAAAGAAGCCGCTCGGACCTGATGTTGATCTTTCCACAATCGCCAAATCAACCGCTGGATTCACTGGCGCGGATCTGGAAAATCTTCTCAATGAAGCTGCTTTGCTTGCGGCAAGAAGAAACCTCAAGGCTATTACCATGAAGGAAATAGAAGAGGCAACCATCAAGGTTGTCGCCGGCGCTGAGAAGAAGTCGAAGAAAATTTCCGACAAGGAGAAGCGTCTGACTGCCTACCATGAAGCGGGTCACGCGGTCGTCACATACTATTGTCCGACTCAGGATCCGGTGCATGAAATATCCATCATTCCAAGAGGAATGGCAGGTGGTTACACGATGAGTCTGCCGCAGGAGGATCGCTCGTACAAATTGAAGGGGCAGATGAAAGAAGAAATCGTTGTACTTCTGGGCGGCAGAGCTTCCGAAGCGCTGATATTGGAGGATATTTCCACAGGAGCTTCAAACGATATCGAACGTGCCACTAAGCTTGCAAAGCAGATGGTTACAAAGTACGGTATGAGTGACAAGCTCGGTCCGATTCAGTATGGTTCAACCGACGGTCAGGAAGTATTTCTCGGCAGGGATTTCGGACACACAGTCAATTATTCCAATGAAATTGCCAAGGAAATAGATAACGAGGTTCGCGCACTTATCGCGGAGGGCTACAAAAAAGCCGGTGCAATTCTTTCTCAGCATACTGATAAGCTCCATGAAGTTGCAAAATATCTTATTGAAAACGAAAAGATGAGCGGAGACAAATTCAAGCAGATCATGGATGAAAAAGCTGTAGACACACTTTAATTGAATAATTTTATAAATCCTCCTGTAATTTGCATAGAATTCAGGAGGATTTTATAATATTTTTGTAATTGTTATCAATTTAGTAAAATATTTTTAACATATTCACTGCAATTATGATATATTATATAAATGCAATCAGGGATTAGTTAAGTACATGGTTGCAATTGATTTTGATTACATCTCTCCTCCTCAAAAATAAATAGCAAAACAAAAGCCTCCGTCGATTTTTATGACACGGAGGCTTTTGCTTTTATCTGTTATTTGAAGGAATAAAATTATTTCTTCAGCAGAATTCCTGATTTTTCAAGCTCAGGAACAATATTCCCAAATACAACGTCCTGAATTTCATTCATGGAAAGGGTCTTATCGGGAGATGAGAAGCCGAGGCGAAGAGTTATGCTGCTGATAATACCATCGTATATATCAGTCACATTAACTGTATTGAGATACTGTCCGCCGTTTTCCATAATTATTTCCTCGACATTTTTGTAGGTAACATCAGGATTTCTGATAATTGTCAAGCTCATTCTTTTCTATGGACGCAAACGAATCCATATCTATTTCAGCGGCTACAATTGCCGCCTTTTTATCTATCTTCATTGCTGTGAGCGGGTGAAGAGTAGATATAAAACCGAGCTTTGTTCCGTCAACAGAGATATCTGCCGTATTGACCGGATGCTGCCAGTTGTGGCTGACTTCACAGTGTTCAAATTTAACCTCTTTGTGTCTGAGATTGGCAACAAAGAGCGAAACGATATCGCGTAAACGGAAGAAGAGAGTCTTTTCGCTGCACTTTCGGCTGTATAATACAATGCCAAGCTTTCTGCGCTCATTGCATGTGCCGTCCTCGCGCGTGCCGTCAATCACTCTGCCGTCTTCAAAAATTCCGTATTCCGCGCCGAAGGATTTGTTTTCATTGACGGCGGTAAGCAAGGTCGGAATCATGCAGTTGCGAAGCACCACATGATCTGGATTGATGGAGTTGATAAGCTTTACGTTATCCTCAACATCCATATTCAGTTCGCCGAATTTCTTTGAATCAGCCCAGATGTAGGAATGTATTTCATGCAGCTTGAATTTCTCCACAAGCAGATCCTTTGCGTAATATTCGTCGCTCTTGATAACGCTTCTGCGAACGGGGCGCAGCGGACTGAGAGTGGTAGTAATTTTGAAATTATCGTATCCGTATATTCTGGTTATTTCCTCTATGATATCCGCCTTGATAGTGACGTCCTTGGTAGCTCTCCACGTTGGGACGGTGACGTCAAAGGTATTTTCATCGTGCTTGACGTCAAAACCGAGAGCCGTGAGGGTGTCAATAATCTGATCGTCGCTGATTTCTATTCCTGTGTAACGGTCAACGTAAGCCTTGTCGAAAGTCAGCTCGATTTTGTCATACTTATGAACGTAGCTGTCGGATAGGGAAGAGACAACCTGAACATCAGGGTCTATTTCAAACAGAAGCTTCAGAAAGCGTTCGATAGCGACGTTGGTAATCTCCGGGTCAAGCATTTTCTCATATCGCATGCTTGCGTCGGTTCTCATGCCGAGACGCTGGGAGGATTTGCGTATACAAATTCCGTCGAAGTTTGCGGATTCAAGCAGCAATGATGTTGTATCGTCCTCAATTTCAGAATCAAGACCGCCCATAATACCGGCAATTGCTACAGGCTCGCCATTGGAGCATATCATCAGGGTATTTTCGTCAATTGTTCTCTCATTGTCATCCAGGGTCTTGAATTTGAACGGCTCGTCAAATCGCTTGATTTCCACGCAGTCCACCTTGCGGCGGTCGAACGCGTGCATGGGCTGACCTAATTCCATCATGAGATAATTGGTGAGGTCCGCAAGCAGATTAATAGCCCTGCTTCCGCAGTAGAAAAGGCGGATACGCATATTGACAGGGCTTGTATGGACGGTCACATTGTCAACCTTCATGCCGGAATAACGGTAGCAGTGTTCAGTGTCCTGAATGTCTATCTGAACAGGCGGAAGCTCGCTGTAAACCGAAACGTCAACGCGGTCAACAGGCTTCAGAGGATTGCCTGTAAGCGCGGCGAATTCCCTTGCTATGCCGTAATGTCCCCAGAGATCAGGACGGTTTGTAAGCGATTTATTGTCAACCTCAAATACCGTGTCCTCAATGTCGTACACTGATTTCAGATCAGTGCCGAGCGGATAATCGTCAGTTATTTCCATAATGCCGGAGTTGTCCGCGCTTATGCCGAGTTCAGCCTCGGAGCAGCACATGCCATATGAGTCATATCCGGCTACAGTCGCCTTGCTGATAGCGAAGCCGTTGACGCAGCCGCCCTCCTTGGCAAAGGCAACCTTCATGCCCTCGCGGACATTCGGAGCGCCGCAAACGCAGTCATAAACCGCGTCGCCCGCGTCCACTTTAAGAAGGTGGAGCTTTTTGGAATTCGGGTGATTTTCAATTGAAACTATCTGGGCAATAACTACATTGCTCGTTTCTCTGCCGTAATGGAACACTTCCTCCACTTCTGCTGTGGAAAGTGTGAATCTGTGAATAAGCGCGTCGATGTCGAGACCGTCAAGGTCAACGAAATCGCGGATCCAGTTCATTGATACCAGCACGATATATTACCTCCTTTGGAATTAAAGACTCTCAAACTGCGAGAGCGCTTTGAGATTGCCGCTGTTGAATGTACGAATGTCCTTGACGCCGTATTTCATCATGGCAAGACGTGTAAGACCCAGACCGAACGCAAAGCCCGTATATTCCTCAGGATCAATTCCTCCGGCGATCAGAACATTCGGATGAATCATACCGCAGGGACACAATTCGAGCCAGCCGGAATTCTTGCAGGATGGACAGCCCTTGCCGCCGCAGACCTGACAGCTTATGTCCAGTTCAAATCCGGGCTCAACGAACGGGAAGAAGCCAGGACGCAGACGCACCTGAACATCGCGTTCAAATACCTCTGAAAGCATGGTTTTCATAAAGTAGATAAGATTTGAGATGGAGATATTCTTATCAATCATAATTCCTTCCATCTGGAAGAATGTATTTTCATGGCATGCGTCAATAGCTTCGTTGCGGAAGCAGCGTCCGGGGAAAATGGCACGCAGCGGAGCGCCGTATTTACGCATTATTGCATTCTGAGCAGCAGAGGTGTGCGTTTTGAGAAGCTGACCGTTGTCAAGATAATATGTGTCCTGCATATCTCGCGCAGGGTGATGCTTTGGTATATTAAGCGCTTCAAAGCAATGATAATCGTCAACAATCTCATCATAATCCTCAACAGTAAAGCCCATTGAAGCAAAAATCTCCTCAAGCTCACGCTGTACGAGAGTAATAGGATGATATGAACCCGTTTCCACTCCGGAAGGCATGGTAACGTCATAGCATTCGGCGCTGCTGATAAGCGCTTCAAGCTCCTTCTGTTCGATTGCGGCGGTGAGATCCGAAAGTCTGACCTCTACGTCCTTTTTTAACTGATTGATTTTCTGACCGAATTCCTTTTTCCGATCTGCCGGAGCTGACTTGAGATCCTTCATAAGCTCGGCGATTTCGCCCTTTTTACCGAGAAACGCCACTCTCAGCTTCTCGACTGAAGCGGAGTCGGAAGCGTCCTTGGCGGCTTCGGTGAAATTCTGGATAATTTCTGCAATTTTTTTCTCCATTGCATTTTCCTCCTTTATTTTGCAATACCCGTCTGACAAGCGACATGAATAACAAGGCACAAAAAAATAAGACCCCGTCCAATGGGACGAAATCTCGCGGTACCACCCAAATTCAGATTTTTAAACAAATAAAAATCCATCTTTAAGTCCCGTTAACGCGGGGAAATCGGACAGCCCTTCCTTGCAAAAGGTCGAACCGTCGGCTCCGGCACCGAAATTCACCACCGGAATCCCAAGAGTGCTTGCAGCCACGACACTCCCTCTCTGATGAAATTATCATATCGGCGGTTACTTAAATGCTTTCATTGCCTTTAGACAGGTATTTAATTAATTACTTGTCATATTATCATATAATTAACAATAAATCAAGTGCTTTCATTTTGCTTTGCAAAAAATTTAAAATTTTTTAAATTTTTATGAGCAGATTACAAAAACGCGGCACATCAATTTGAATTGAAGCGCCGCGTTATTTGATTTTTTATAGACCAGTCGAACTACATGCTGAAAACGTTATCTGTCATTTCGATCTTTTTGGCGGCGCTTATCATGCGCTTGTGACATGTGAAGATAATTACCTGTCCTATTTCACCGAGAGCGTTATCATCTTTGATGAATTTAAGAGCGTCGGTCATACGTTCGTCATCGAACTGTACAAATGAATCGTCAAGCATCACGGGCAGTATTTCATCGGTTACAACACCGCAAAGAGCTATTCTCAGGGCGAGATATATCTGATTATATGTACCCGCGCCCATGATTTCGCTGCTTCTTGGCTGGCTGTCTCCCTGCTCCGCAAATGCTGGAATGAGCTTATCCGAAACAAGAACCGTATTGGACTTGTTTCCTGTCATACCGCTAAGAACTCTTGAAGCACGGTAGTTTATCATCGGACCAAAATCAATTTTCATCTCATGGAACGCTTCGTCAAGCGTTTTCTGAGCTTCCTCAATGGCGCTGAGTTCAAATTCATAATGTTCGATTCGTCTGTTAAGGGCTTTTATTTCGTCAGAAACCAGCTGAACGCTCTGTGTATTGTACGGCTTGAGTTGCAGCTCTGTTTCCTCACGGGCTATCTGTGCGCTTATCTCTTCGGATTTTGCGTTTACAGCTGACAGCTTGCTTTTGACATTTTCCTTGGTGAAGCTGTCGGGAACCTCAAGCTCAACGCTGCTGCGGATCTGTTCGCTGTAAAGTACCAGGCTGTCTATACTGCGTCCCCTAAGCATGAATTTATAGGTTTCCCTTGCGGAATCGAGCTTCATTGAAAGCTTTTCATGTTCGCGCTTCATGCTGCTTAGTTTGTTGATAATATCGGAAGCTTCCTCGCTTGATTCTGTTTCGTGATATGTGGCGAGATTATCCTGCAGCCTTTGGCGGACGTCTTCAAGCTCTCCTTTCAGCTCGGAAATCTGCGACTCTATCTTCATTTTCTTTTCTCTGCTTTCGATATACTTTTTCTGATTCTGCTCTATAGCCTTATAAAGCCTGTCAAAATCGTCCATAGTCCTGACGCCGAATTCGTCCAGTATATACCTGTTTTCCTCGTTCAAAGCGTTCATTTGCTCGTTTATTCCGGAAAGCGCAAGTTCCTCTTCGCTGAATTTATCCTCTTCGTCAACGCCTTTTTTATATATGAAAATATAAACGGCAATGCTGACAACGGCAAGAATTCCCATAAGATAGAATATCCAGTGAACAAATGCCCCGAGCAGCAGCGCGGCAATCATTACCGCCGCACAAATGCCTCCGACCATTCGCATATCGTCAGGTTCCGGTTCAGGTTCCTCTTTTTCCTCGATGGCAAGCTCCAGTTCCTTTCTGTCCCTGACAATGGAATCGTACTGATCAAAGGCTATCTCAATTTCCTTTGCGTATTTTTTTACAATCTTAGTCATATTGAGCTTAGGACGGTCTATAGAAACCGACTGCCGCCTGAGATCCTCCAGCTCATCGACCTTTTCCTGAAGAGCGGCTTCTCTCATTTTTTCTTCGTCGAGCAGTCTTGCGGAATCAGACATAAATTCGCTCATGCCGTCCGCAAGCTCTCCGCTGAACAGCTTATCCAGCCGGTTGAACTTTTCCTCAAGCTCGCTGACCTCGTCGCGCTTGCGAATTATAGCGTCAATTTCGGCAAGCTCTTCTTTTTTCTCAAGCCTGTCGTACATTTCCTCCAAAAAAGCTTTTTCCTCGCCGAGCGTCTTCTTCTCGCGCATATCAACGGCAATCCTGTCTCTCAGATCGTCCGATTCGGCGAGTACCTTCATCATTTCGGCACGCGAATCGGTAAGCTCGCGTTTCTGCTTGCGAAGCTCTGGAAGAATGGCGTCGGATTTCTTTGAATCAAGCCTTGCCACGGCATTTTTCAGACGCTTGTCAATCTCGCGCTTTGAAACATGCTCGTCTCCGGCTGAGGTGAGATTTACCAGACGTTCGATTATTTCATGGTTTTCACCCTCCACGGCAACGCCTGACTGCCCAATGAAAACCGAGCTGACAAAGGTCTTGATATTAATTCCGAATATCAATACTCCAGGCTCCTGTCCCGGTGAAAGCGGCACAGATTCACCGTTGGTCTTATCAAACAGAGAAATTTTGTCATATCCCTTTGTCTCGCCGAAGGTTCGGTTGAGAAAATATGTAATCCCGTTATGTTCAAATTCAATAGAGCCGGCAGGCTGTCCGCCGCCCCATGGTTCGTACTGATTGCGTTTTTCTCCGGAATCAAGTCCGTAAAACATAGCCTTGATAAATGCCATGACGGTGGATTTTCCCGATTCGTTCTTTCCGTAAATAATATTAACGCCGTCGCCAGGTTTAATTACAAAATCTCTGAGCTTTCCGAAATATCTTATGTTTATCTCAATAATTTTCATCTATGTTCACATTCCCTTCAAACGCGTTCAGTCCGTAGAGCAGCGCGCGCATGTATTTCTCTCCTCCGCGGCTGTCTGACTGCATCTTTTCAAACACCTTTCTGACAAACGCCCCTTTAAGTGAGCCGTCGTTCATCAGAAGCTCGAAGTCCACGGTGGGGGAGGTCATATCGGTAAGTCTGGCATAGAATATGGAAGATTCAGAAAGCAGCTGCCTTATTTCGGGTATAGATGGGATTACTCCCTCGAAAGGCGTACCGATAAGACTGATATCGTAAAGATTGTATGAAAACTTCTCGCCGTACCTGTCCCTCAAAACAGAAATAATCCTGTCCGCGAATTGTTCGGATTCTGCACAGCCGCTTACGTCGATTTTCTCCTTGCAGTAAATTCTTCCGTCGAGCGGAGTGAATGTCATACGTGCGAATCCCTTGGCGGCGTAACCGCACAGTACGCCCTTTTCACCTAATTCGTCAAAGCCGCAGGCGGCTGGCATACCTGAATAACAGTATATCAGCTCGTTGTTTTCATAATGCTCATATTTATGAGATGAACCGAGAGCCACATAATCCGCTCCGCAGGAGTTGATTTCATTGATATCTATAGGATTGCATATGCTGTCGGTGCTTACTCCGTCAAAAAGCTCTCCGTAAAGCATGAGAATATTGATTCTGCTGTTTACGGGTCTGAAATTTTTAAGCAGAGATTCCTCGCACCTTGTACGTGTAAATCCCGCGCCCCACACGCACGTATTTTTCTCCGGAATTTCGACCTTTTCCATGCCGCCGCGGAAAATGTGAACGTTCTGCGGCCACTCGGTATTGTAGCATGAATCCGGAGTTGCGGGATCATGCAGACCTGGAGTAATGAATATTCTCAGGTTGTAGTGACTTATAAGACGCTTTACTTTCTCTAAAAAAGCGCTTTCAACTCTCATGCTGTCAAACATGTCTCCAGCTATCAACAACGCGTCGGCTTTGTTAGCCGTGCATAGATCGAGTATCTGTTTAAGGATATCCGTCTGTTCCTGTTTCATCTGTTCCGAAACCTCAGGCGTCGATGAATAGAGATTGCCTAAGTGCAGGTCAGATGTATGTACAATATTAAATGTTGTCATTTTTGCATTCTCTCCCAAAAATAATATACAACAATTTATAATATCATATTTTTGTCAAAATGCCAATAGGTTTAAAGAAATTTATTAAAAATTTACACCCGAAAAATAACATATTTTTAATACACATTGACTTTGACTCCTGAAAAGTGTAAAATTATTTCAGTTAATTTATTTTTGGGGAAGTGCATAATTTTGAATTCACTTTTTATGCTGAAAATAAGACTTTCGGCTCTTTCAATCTACCATGGACTGCTTAAAACAGAGCTTATATCGAGTCTTTATGAGCTCATGGGCGCAATGGATAACCCGCCGGACGAATTCGCTCTCAAGTGGGGCAGATTCTTCTCCGCCCTCAGCAACGAGGAAAGCCGCGCCGAGTCGCTCAGCGACGCCGTTTACAATAAGGTTGTATATGATGATAACGTTTTCACGCGTGCCGCGGCAGGCGGCGAAGCCGTGGATTGCGACAGCTCGGAGGCATGGTCTTCCGGAAAAACAATGGAGGCTGTGCGGAGAGACCTTGCGACGCTCAAGGAGATTTCCGCTCTCACTCCGGAAGATATAATCAATGCATATCCCCGCAGAGCGGAATTCGGCGATGACCCGCTGTCGCTTCTTCCCGCGTGGGAATGCGGAACCACAGAGATAAACACAGAGGCAATAGTGCGCTTTCATATGGCAAACGGCTGCGGCGAATACGCCAGATACATAGCCTTTGTCAGACGCAACGGAAAAAGCATTCCGATAGCCAGCCCGGATCTTATCAGCCTTGAATCACTCAAGGGCTATGAGGAAATACGCCGTCCGGTTGTAAACAATACAATTGCCTTCCTTGACGGACTTCCGGCGAACAACTGTCTGCTTTACGGCGACAGGGGAACGGGCAAGTCCTCGACAGTCAAGGCTCTTCTCAATGAATACTGCGACAGGGGACTCCGGCTTATCGAGCTTCCCAAAATGTACCTGAACGAATACCCCGACATAGTGCAGGAAATTGCGGGACTTCCTCTGAAATTCATAATATTTATCGACGATCTTTCTTTTCAGTCCGGCGATGAGAATTATACCGCGCTCAAGGGGATTCTGGAAGGTGGCATAGCATCACGCCCTGGCAACGCGCTGATATATGCCACAACCAACCGAAGGCATATTCTCAACGAAACAATGTCCGCACGCGAAGGCGACGAGCTTCATCTTGCCGATACAATACAGGAATCACTGTCGCTGTCTGACAGGTTCGGAGTGCAGGTGAGTTTTCTTGCCCCTGACAGGAAGAATTACTATAGGATAATTCACGCCCTTGCCGACGAACGCGGATTTGAAATTGACCGAAACAAATTGGAGATGGCAGCCGAACAGTGGGCGCTGAAAAAAGGCGGACGTTCTCCGAGGACAGCCGTACAGTTTATCGATTACGCGGATGCACAGCTTTCGAGAGGACTTGATCTGTGATGGAAAACAGTAACTCGCATAATCTGCTTGGGATAGAATGCGATCCGAAGCGTTGCGGCAGCGACGTTTTGGCATTTGTCGGCGACGGTGTGTTCGGTCTGCTGGTAAGGGAATATCTCGCGTCACAGAGCAACGCGCATGCGTCAGAGCAGCACAGCCGTGCGGTTTCAATGGTAAGATGCGAGGCTCAGGCGGAATATATGAAGCGCATACTGCCTCATCTTACCGATGAAGAAGAGGGAGTCTTCCGCAGAGGAAGAAATTACCATACGTCTCATTCACCAAGAAAGTCCTCCGCGGCATACCATACAGCCACAGGACTTGAAGCGCTTTTCGGATATCTTTATCTTAGCGGAAGCATTAACCGGATAAGGGAGCTTTTTGAATACTGCAAGGACGACGCGGCATTATTGCAATGAGGTAATTGAAATGTTCAATATTATGGTCGTAGAGGACGATAAAAATACAAGACGTCTGATGGAAACGGTTCTCATTCAGAACGGTTACAAAGCAATTCCTGCCTGTGACAGCGAGGAAGCACTTTCACTTATGGATAAAAAGCAGGTTGACCTGATTGTTCTTGACGTAATGATGCCCGGAATGGACGGATTTCAGTTTACAAGACTGCTTCGTGACGGCGGCTGTGATACTCCGATATTGATGGTGACAGCCCGTGAAACTCACGCCGACAAGCGTGAGGGATTTTTGGCGGGAACGGACGATTATATGGTGAAGCCTGTCGATGAAGAGGAAATGCTGCTCAGAATAAACGCTCTTCTCCGGCGTGCAAAGATAGCCAGCGAACGCTGTATTGTGGTAGGAAACACAAAACTGAGCTATGATGCCATGACCGTCGAACACAACGGAGTATCGTTTGAGCTGCCGCAAAAGGAATTCCTGCTGATTTTCAAGCTTCTGTCTTATCAAAACAAAGTGTTCACACGCCGTCAGCTCATGGACGAGCTGTGGGATATGGACAGCGATACTGACGAAAGGACTGTTGACGTGCATATAAACCGTCTGAGAGAAAGATTCAGGAATAACGATGATTTTGAGATAATCACAGTGCGCGGACTTGGATATAAGGCGGTGGCTCGCCAATGAGCGGAAAGATTAAAGAAAGGGCAAGGGAAACGAAGAAGCAGTTTCACTCTCTGAGATCGTTGCGAACCGCTTATACGCTGCTTGTATTGCTTATACTTGTGTCCGCCGGTCTGATAACCGCGGGCATTTATATCGTACTCTATATGCTTGGTTTTATTCCGTCAGCCGCGTTGACTCCGCTTATTCTTCCCGTAATAGTTATTATTTCGTGCATGATCATAGGAACAATAATGGCTGTTTTTGTCGGAAAGCTTTTTATAAATCCGCTAAGGCGTCTGATATCCGCAAATGAAGAAATCGGTCAGGGAAATTTCAAGGTGCGTTTGTCGGAGCAGACCGTCATCGGCGAGCTTAATAACCTCATGCACAGCTTCAACAGCATGGCGGACGAGCTGGAATCAACCGAGCTTTTCCGCAACGATTTTATCAACAGCTTTTCCCATGAATTTAAAACTCCTATTGTATCTATACGCGGTTTTGCGCGTCAGCTTCAAAGGGACAATGTTCTTCATTCGCTGACAGACGAACAGCGCAGGGAATACACAGATATTATAGCCTACGAGTCAGACCGCCTTGCAAGGCTTTCGTCGAATATTCTTATGCTTACAAAATTTGAAAATCAGCAGATAGTAACCGACAAGACGGAATTCTACCTTGATGAACAGATCAGGAGGACTGTGCTGCTGCTCGAAAAGGAATGGACAGCCCGTGAAGTGAATATCGAGCTTGAGCTTGACGAGGTAAAATATAATTTTAATGAGGAAATGCTCGCGCAGATGTGGCTTAATCTGATTGGAAACGCTATTAAGTTTTCCCACAGAGCCGATACGGTTCTGGTCAGGTGCAGAAAAAATCAGAATAATATATGCGTGGATATTTCAGACAGCGGCGACGGAATGAATGAAGAAACGCTTCGCAAAATATTCGACAAATTCTATCAGTGCGATACATCTCACAAATCAGAGGGCAACGGACTGGGGCTTGCGATTGTCAAGAGAATAGCCGAGCTTGCTAACGCTGAAATCTCAGTAATTAGTCATCAGGGCGAAGGCACATGCTTTTCTGTAATTCTGCCGCTTTCAGAATAATTTTTATCGCGTATTTTGCTACATATATTATAAATTGCGAAAAAACAGAATAAATATAAATAACTAAACAGGAGGAATATTATGGCGTCAAATTTTGATTTTATGTCTCCTAAATGGAGCGACATTGCCGGACTTGGAGCAAAAGCCGAGGAATGCGGGCAGTCGTCGCCTTATGAATGTGCGGTATTGCTTGGAAAAATCGGTGAACGGGTTGCTGACGAGCTTCTTGCCGTTAACGGTCTGACGCTGCCGGAGGATTCCAGTCAGTCGGAAAAGATAAAATTCCTGAGAGGACATCAGCTTATTATTGTCAGCATAGAGGATATTCTGATTTTATTAAACGACATATCCGACGAAACGGAAATAACGCCCGATGAAGCCGAAAAGCGTCTGCGTATGGCGCATAAGCTTTGCCACTGGTTTGTTCTTGTACACGGTTACAATGACGGCAATGAGAATGCCAATATGGAAACCGAAGTTCAGCCGGAGTCCGAGGAATTATCAGAAGAAGCAGAAATCCAGCCGGAATCCGATGAATCATCAGAAGAATCAGAAATCCAGCCGGAATCCGATGAATCATCAGAAGAAGCAGAAATCCAGCCGGAGTCAGAGGAATCATCAGAAGAAGCCGAAGTTCAGCCAGAATCCGAGGAATTATCAGAAGAATCAGAAGTTCAGCCGGAGTCCGAAGAATCGTCAGAAGAAGCCGAAGTTCAGCCGGAATCTGAGGAATTATCAGAAGAATCAGAAGTTCAGCCGGAGTCCGAAGAATCGTCAGAAGAAGCCGAAGTTCAGCTGGAGTCAGAAGAATCATCAGAAGAAACAGAAACCGCAGCCGGAGAATCAATCCCGAAAATACATATCGAAGTCAGTCTTTTACCGGTCATAAATTATGCGCTGCTGCATAACGGACTTAGAATAATACGCTCACTTTCGATATTCAACGATTCGGACGAAAATATAACTGACGCCACGCTTTCAATAACGGCTGAACCAGTCTTATGTCTGCCGTATACCGAGCATATAGACACGCTTCCAGCCGGAAGGTCTATAACGCTTAACAATTTAAGATTAATACCGGACGGAAATTATCTTGCGGGAATTACAGAAAAAATAAACGGCGTCCTTTCAATATCGGTTGCGGCGGGAGAAAAAGAGCTTTGCTGCGAAAGGACAGAGATTACGGCTCTCGCCTTTGACCAGTGGCACGGAACGTCGATATATCCCGAACTTCTCTGCGCGTTCGTCACTCCAAATCACCCTGTAATCGCACAAATAACCGCACGCGCAGCGGAGCTTCTCGGCAAGTGGACTGGCGATCCGTCCTTTGACGCGTATCAGAGCAACGACACAAACAGAGTGCTGAAGCAGGCTGCCGCTGTTTACGGAGCGCTGCAGGAACAGAATATCGTATACTGTGTGCCTCCCGCCAGCTTTGAGGCAATAGGACAGCGCATACGCCTGTGCGACGCGATAATGGAGCAGAAGCTCGGCACATGCATGGATCTTACATTGTTCTACGCTGCCGTGCTGGAAGCCATAGGGCTTCACCCGCTGCTTGTTCTGATGAAAGGGCATATCTTTGCCGGAGTATGGCTTGAAGATATGTCATTTCCCGAAACGGTTCAGGACGATGTATCGCTCATAACCAAAAGACTTGCAAACGGAATAAATGAAATAGCTGTCGTGGAATGTACAGCGTTCGCCGCAAAAGAAGAAACCGTTACTTTCGACGACGCACAAAAAGCGGCTGAGAAGCAGCTTGCCGATCTCAGCTCGGTAGAATGCTTTATTGACGTGAACCGCGCAAGACTCAGCGGAGTCAAGCCGATTCCAATGCGAATTCCGACAGAAAACGGCTGGAAGGTGGAACGTCCGCTTCTCACAGAGGACGAACTCACCTCAGCGCCTAAGGAAAAGGGGAGCGCCGTAATTATCGACGAATCGGAGGAGGACACTCCGGTTACCAGAAAGACACGCTGGGAACGCAAGCTTCTTGACCTCGGACTGCGGAATTCCCTCATCAACCTGAGGCTTTCAAAGACGCTCATTCCGCTGCTTGCTTCGTCTGTTGACGACCTCGAGGATTCTCTTGCCGACGGCGACGACTTCAAGATAATGCCACGTCCGTCGGATTGGGAACAGGGGGAATTCAGCTTTGACAATATGCACGAGCTTGGCTCATTCGCGTCAGTCATTCAGTCCGAATTCAAGAATCACCGCCTGCGTTCCGCGCTGACTGATACCGAGCTTGCCAAGGTGATAAAAGAGCTATACCGCTCGGCAAAATCCGCACTCGAAGAAAACGGCGCAAATACTCTTTATATGGCTTTAGGACTGCTTCGCTGGTACGAAAATCCCAGAAGCACAAAACCGAGATACGCGCCGTTAATTCTTGTACCGGTGGAGATAGTACGTAAATCGGCGGCGCAGGGATATGTTGTCCGTCTTCGCGACGACGAACCGCAGATGAACGTTACCATTCTGGAAAAGCTAAAGCAGGATTTCAACATCGAGATAAAGGGACTGAATATACTGCCGGAGGACGAACACGGAATAGATACCCGCAAGGTATTCACCATAGTCCGTAAGGCTGTCATGGAGCAGAAAAACTGGGACGTTCTCGAATCGGCGTACATCGGAATATTCTCATTCTCGCAGTTTGTCATGTGGAACGATATTCGCAGCAGGTACGACGACCTTGCAAAGAACAAGATTGTCAGCAGTCTGATGGAAGGCAAGCTTGAATGGGAAGCCGAGGAAATGAGCATAGGCGATGAGGTGGACGAAAACGGCGTTTTCCTGCCCATGTCGGCGGACGCGTCACAGCTTTTCGCTATCAAAGCCGCGTCCGAGGGCAAGAGCTTCGTGCTTCACGGACCTCCCGGAACCGGTAAATCCCAGACAATTACAGCGCTTATTGCGAACGCTCTCGCTCAGGGGAAGTCAGTGCTGTTTGTGGCTGAAAAAATGGCGGCTCTCGAGGTTGTGGAACGCCGTCTTGATAAAATCGGTATAGGAGATTTCTGTCTGGAGCTTCATTCCAACAAGGCAAAAAAGAAATCGGTTCTTGAACAGTTGAGAAAGGCTTCCGAGGTTACCAAAGGTCAGACCGCGCAGTCATACGAAAGCAAAGCGGATCAGATAGCCAAAATCAGAGCCGAGCTGAACGAATACGTCAGAGAACTCCATAAGGAACGCAAATGCGGCAAGACGCTTTACGAGCTTATAAACGAATATGAAGCAAACAAAAGCTACCCTGATATTCCCTTGCCGGATTACGCTTCAACAGGCGAGCTTGACCGCGAGAGAGCCGACGAACAGGCAATTCTTCTGCAGCGCATTACAGCGGCGGCAAGGGCTGTGGGCCATCCAAAGGATCATCCGCTTTCCGCTGTAAAGACGGCAAGTTATTCTCAGCAGCTTCGCATGACTCTGCCAGAAAACATCTCCGAATATAAATCGGCGCTCAACGAACTGAAAACCGCCGTTGAAAAATTCGTTTCCCAAGTGGACATTCCATACGGCACATTTGCCGAAATACTTTCACTTGACGCGGCGGCTCGTGAAATTAAGCTCTGGCTCGATTTTCCAAAGGCATGGGCACAGACGGATAATCCCGCGTTTTTCTTCACCCAGATTCAGGAAATGAGTATGCATTACTCAAACGCCAATCAGCAGGCGGCTTACCTTTCGCAGTACTGGCGACCGGAATTCCTCGAACTCGACGGCACACAGCTTTTGGGCGAATACCGCACAGCCGCGGCAAAGTGGCTTATTCCGCGCAAATTAGGTATAAACGCTCTCTGCAAGAAGCTCATACCATATTCCGTCGGAGCGATAAACAAGAATCAGCTTGAACAGCAGCTTGTTGCTCTACTCAATTACCACACCGAAATGAATATTGCCTCTAATTTATTCTCGAAGTACGGCGAATCCTTAGGTAATATGTATTGCGGAGCGGCTACAGACTGGAACAGCGTCAGCATTTCCTGCGCCACAGCGAAGGAAAGCGCTTCAAAGCTTGACGAAGCCTTTGGAAGCTGTGATTTCCGCACAAAATACTGCGGTAGAGGCGAAATACGCGGTGAAATTGACGGCGTTATCAGCGCGATTCCTCCCGCGCTTGCCGCGATGGGCGCGCTGAGTGAAATACTCGACACGTCTTCCGATACTGACGGAAACTGGATTTCAACGCAGATCGATGTATGTGATAAAGTAACGGAACACTTCGACGAGCTTAAAGAATGGATCACATGGAATTCCATAGCTAATGACGCAATCAACTGCGGAATGGAATGCGTAATAGAGGCATACAGGCAGGGAATATCGCATGAGGACGCGGCGGGCGGATTTAAAAAGGCGATGGCAAAGACTCTTGCCATGCAGATTATAGATTCTGAGCCTGTGCTGAACCGTTTCTCAGGAGCGGTGTTCAATGAGAAAATTGAGCAGTTCCGCCAAATGGACAGCGAGCTTACCAATCTTACAAAGAAAGAAATATACTGCAGACTTGCGTCGCGTGTTCCTAATTTTGCCAAGGAAGCGGCGCAAAGCTCCGAGCTTGGCATACTTCAGAAGGCGATACGCAGCGGCGGCAGAGGTCTGAGCATTCGAAGGCTGTTTGACCAGATACCAAACATGCTGCCGAGACTTTGCCCGTGTATGCTTATGAGTCCGATTTCGGCGGCGCAGTATCTTGCGCCTAACCGCGAGCCATTTGATCTTGTCGTATTTGACGAGGCGTCCCAGATAACCACATCAAAGGCTGTAGGCGCTCTTGCAAGGGGAAAGAATGCAGTAATTGTCGGAGACCCCAAGCAGATGCCCCCAACATCATTCTTTGCCACAAGCACGGTGGACGAGGATAATATTGACGACGAGGATCTCGAAAGCATTCTCGACGACTGCCTTGCCCTGAATATGCCACAGACGCACCTTCTCTGGCATTACCGCAGCCGTCACGAAAGTCTTATAGCATTCAGCAACCGCAATTTCTATGAAAACAAGCTGTATACTTTCCCATCAGTAAACGACCGCGAGGCGAAGGTAAGACTTGTGCATACGGACGGGTATTTTGACAGAGGAAAAAGCCGTCAGAACCGTTCCGAAGCCGAGGCTGTGATATCAGAGCTAAAACGCCGCTGCCATGACAAAAAGGACAGCAAGCTGAGCGTAGGCGTCGTCACATTCAATATCAATCAGCAGAATCTTATAGACGACCTGCTGATTGACGCCTGCAAGGAAGACAGCGTACTTGAAAGCTGGGTAAATAATGGCAAGGAACCGCTTTTTATCAAGAATCTTGAAAACGTACAGGGCGATGAGCGCGACGTTATCCTCTTCTCAATTGGCTACGGTCCCGACAAGGACGGTCATGTTTCCATGAATTTCGGTCCGCTCAACCGAGACGGCGGCTGGCGAAGACTGAATGTCGCGGTTTCCCGCGCAAGGTGCGAGATGATTGTGTTCTCCACTCTTGAACCTGAACAGATCGACCTCAACAGGACTCACGCGGAGGGCGTGGCGGCGCTGAAATCATTCCTCGAATACGCGGCGGGAAAGGATCGTTTTAACGATGAATATAATTCGTCGGATTCAAGTGATGCTGAGGGAGTAAGCAAAGCGATATGCGCGGCGCTTGCCGAAAAAGGATATGAAACCGAGCGCAACGTCGGACATTCGCAGTACCGTATTGATATAGGCGTTATTGATCCGAATAATCCCGACCGTTATCTGCTTGGAATACTGCTTGACGGAAGCACATACCGCGATTCCAAGACAGTGCGCGACAGGGAGCTTGCACAGATAAGCGTTCTTGGCAGTCTGGGCTGGAGCATTGCCCGCGTCTGGACGATGGACTGGTGGGATAACAGCCGCAAGGAGCTTGCGCGTATTACCGATATTCTTGATAAAGCGGCTGAAGCCTCACGTATTGCGGCGGAGAATTCAGATGCGGAGGAAGATGAATCAGAGCTTGATGTTCAGACGCCCGAAAACGCGGAAGAAGCAACTGAAGAAAAAACCGAGCTGCCGCCGGAAGATGAAATAGAAATAATCCCTGACGAACCCGAGCCGGTTGTTCCGTCAAATGTAATTTCATATAAAGCGGCGGAGCTTAAATCAATCTCTCTTTCAGCAGAGGATTTTGTGCAGCCGTCATGCAAAAAAATAATCAAGGACGCGATAAAGGCAGTTATTGAAAGTGAAGCGCCTGTAAGCGAAGCGAGACTTTCCCGCAGAGTTATCCAGAGCTTCGGCATTACACGCAGCACACCGAAGGTTCAGAACCGTCTCTCGCAATTAGTCGATTCTCTTGAATTGCAGAGCACAATTCAGTATGAGGACAGATTCATATGGCGAAAAGACCAGAATCCAGATGAATACGCTTTTGTACGAGCAAACGGAGAGGGTGACGACAAACGCGACGTAAAGGAAATTCCTGTGCAGGAGGCAGCCAACGCCGTTTGTCTTGTACTTCATGAGCAGATAAGCATGTCGCACGACGATCTTGTGAGGGAATCCGCAAAGCTTATGAATTTTTCCAGAATCACCGCGAATGTCAACGCCGCGTTCGATGCAGCCGTTCAGTATGCCGATTCAAAGGGCTTTCTTTCAACCGACGAAAACGGAAATCTGAGGCTATCAGAGTCCGGCAGTGAATACGCTGAAAAATTCAACGGCTGAATATAGGACGTTATTTTATCTGACAGCATTGCAATAAATAACCAATCTCTTACAAGGAATATTTTGTGTGTTGACGTTACAACTGAAAATATGCTATTCTTGAATCACGGAATAAAACATTCCGAAATAATTCAAGGAGGTCTTTGTTTGAGTAGATCAAAGAAAAGATTAATTTCGCTTGTAATGGTAGCAATGCTTGCGCTTTCCGCTTCGGCAATACCCGACGCCGCCTACAGCGACACATTAACCGCGTATGCGTCGGCAAGCTACGCAAACAGCCAGATCGAGGGATATGCGATGCAGGTAGCCGGTATTGTGAACAGAGAACGCGCAGCAAACGGTCTTGCGCCGCTGAAATATTCCGATAAGCTCAGTGAGGCGGCGCTCGTGCGTGCGGAGGAAATACAAAGCGTATTTTCCCATACCCGTCCGAATGGCACACGCTGCTTCACCGCGGTCACCGAGGCGGGAATAAACTACATCTCGGCTGGTGAAAACATCGCTTACGGGCAGCGTACCCCGGAAGAAGTAATGAATTCATGGATGAATTCTTCCGGACATCGCGCAAATATACTCGGAAGCTATGATTACATTGGAATTGGCGTCACTTACAAGAACGGCACATATTACTGGTCACAGTTTTTTGCCAATTCAAATGATCTCAGCGGTGAAGTGATAACGTCCGAAAGCAATTCGACTACCTCTTCCACAACCCAAGCAACTTCGGCAGTCACATTATCAACGACACAGCCCGCTCCGACGAGTACATCTTCAAGCTTAAATTCCGTCACTGCTACGACCTCAGCTGTAACTCAGCCGACCAATTCCGCATGCAATGAAAAGAAAGAAAATTGCGATTGCAGCCGCAGAGCAAAACTAAAAAAAATGCTTATGTCGCTGTTAGGAATGACAGAAGGAGAATAATTTATCTATAAAATAAAAAAATAAACCGAAAAAAGCCCGGGATTGAGACTTTTGCAGCTCTTTCCCAGGCTTTTTTGTTATTTTTGTGAAAATGTCAAATTTACAAATCTTCTACAAATATTCAATAATGAAGAAATACCGATGAATTACAATATCTGATACAACAATCCGCGAAAGGAGTAACTAAATAAATGGAAGAAAATAACAATGCCTTAGATATATTCGGAGGCAATGACGATGTTAAACAGACAATAATGGCTCATGCAAATGAGATTCTTGACACAATGCTTGATTTCAAGGAGCTTATGTTCTATTATTCTTCGGCAATCCGTGAGATACGCACAAAGCTTGAAATACTCGACACTGAATTTGAACTGAAATATCAGCGCAATCCTATAAGCTCGATACAAACAAGGCTTAAAAGCCGTCTAAGCATTATGGAAAAGATGAACCGGAAGGGCTGGGAGCTAACCACAGAAAGCGTAGAGCAGCATCTTAACGATATCGCCGGCATACGTGTGATATGCTCGTATGTGGACGATATCTACAGCATTGCCGAGGCATTGATAAGGCAGAATGACATAGAACTCATTGAAAAGAAGGATTATATTTCAAATCCAAAGCCAAACGGCTACAGAAGTCTTCATCTTATAGTTTCCGTGCCAGTTTATTTTGCCGAGTCAACGAGAAGAATCAAGGCTGAAATACAGATCCGCACAATAGCTATGGATTTCTGGGCAAGCCTTGAACATCAGATAAAATATAAAAAGCAGATAAACGATCCGCAGAACATCGCCGATCAGCTGAAAAAGTGCGCCGATATTATAACCTGCACAGATATACTGATGCAAAATATCCGCAAGCAGATAGATGATGAACAGCCCGAAAAATCGGAGCTTGACAAAATATATGACAAACTGAAAAAATTCGATGTGCCGATAGGTGAATGACTGAAATTTATTATAATAAAATCGAGCAAATCTCATAAAGATCATTTACAGTGTAATCAGGTTTTTCATATTCTGATGATATTGGCGCAAATTTGCCAAATCCCCTCAATATCCTGACGGTTACCATTCCGAGCATGGCTGCGGGAGCGATATCGTTGTCCAGACGGTCGCCGATCATTACCGCATGTTCAGGCGAACATTTAGCGCGTCTGAGTGCAAGCAGAAATATTTCAGGATCAGGCTTTGCCAGACCTTCCTCTGCCGAAGAAAGAATAATATCAAAATATTTGTCTATTCCAAAAGCTCGCAGACGCGCCTTTGTTCCGGAATTCTGATTCGCAATGATGCCAAGCCTGTATTTTTTGCAAAGTCTTTCCAGACAAAATGCAGTGTCAGAATATAAAAACTCGTATTCGCTTTTCCATTCAGGCAAACTAAGGTTAAATTTTTTAGCGGCAATGGCAATGCCATTTTCTCCTTCTTTGTAATATGACAGCATAGCAACGTAAAATTCTTCATAGCTTATTTTTTTGCCGTCAATCATTTCAAGAATTCTCTGCCTATAACATTCGCTTTCATTGATTAATGTGGAACCGAGGTCAAAAAAGAGCCATTTTACACCTTGCATACTATTATTCTATTCACTCCTTTTCGAGTGCGTTTATCGCGTCGCGCACGGTTCTGACTCCGAAAAGATTAATGCCATATTCTCGTATCGGAAGAGAAAGCGATTTCAGATTATGATAGGGGAGTATACACCTACGGAACCCAAGCCGCGCCGCTTCGCGTATTCTTGCCTCAGCGTGATTCACGGCTCTCAGCTCACCGGCAAGTCCGATTTCTCCGAACGCTATGATATCCTCGCCTACACAGAGATCCTTGAGACTGCTTACCAAGGCTATAGCAACAGCCAGATCCGCGGCGGGTTCGTAAAGCTTCAGTCCTCCGATAATATTGATATAGGTATCCATATTTGCAAAGAAATAACCCGAACGCTTTTCCAGAACGGCTATAATAAGATTCATGCGGTTTATATCAAAGCCTGTTGCCATCCGACGTGGATTTCCGAAGCCTGATGAAGCGGCAAGCCCCTGTACTTCCGCGAGTATAGGACGTGTACCCTCTATTGTACAGGCGACGCATGTTCCGGATACATTCACGGGTCTTCCGGACAGAAGCATCATCGAAGGGTTTTCCACCTCGTGTAATCCGTCGTCCTGCATGTCGAATACGCCTATTTCATTTGTGGAGCCATAGCGGTTTTTGACAGCGCGGAGAATTCTGTAGGAGAGATGTCTGTCGCCCTCAAGATAAAGAACAGCGTCAACAACATGTTCGAGAACCTTTGGACCGGCAATTGCGCCGTCCTTGTTAACATGTCCTACGAGAATAGTCGGAATTTCAAGAGTCTTGATACATCGCATTATCGCGCCGGTACATTCCCGAACCTGCACAATGCTTCCCGGCGACGAACTCAGCTCGCTCAGACACATAGTCTGAATTGAATCTATCATTACAATGTCGGGTTTCATTACGCGTATGTTCTCAATTACACGTTCCACGTCCGTCTCGGCAAGCACAAAAAGATTCTCACTATTTACACCAAGTCGCGTTGCGCGAAGCTTTAGTTGTCTGCGCGATTCCTCACCGGACACATAAAGTATTTTCAGGCTGCGTCCCATGTACTCGCATATCTGAAGAAGTATTGTTGACTTTCCTATTCCGGGATCACCGCCGAGAAGTGAAAGTGAACCTTTGACTATACCTCCTCCAAGCACGCGGTCAAGCTCGCCCATGCCCGTACTGTAACGCGGTTCATCTGCCGTGCTTATTTCACGTATGGGAGTAGGCAGGTCGGACTGGGCAAGCACTACGCCCTGTGCCGCTCCGCGTGAAGCCCGCATTGAAGAGGCGGAAGGCACGGTTTCCCTGAGCTTTTCCTCCAAAGTATTCCACTGCCCGCAGGAAGGGCATTTCCCATACCATCGCGCCGATTCATAGCCGCATTCGGAGCATACATATACGCTTTTTGATTTAGCCATTCTTTAAATCCTTTCTACAATGCAAAGTGACAGACAAATAATAATAATCTGTCTGTCACAGTTTAATTAATTCTTTGGAATGGTATTTTTATAAACGATATTGTCCCATGTAGGATATTCCTTGACAATTCTCCAGTTGGCAAAAGCTTCACGTATTTTCGGATTTCTCGGACTATTGGAGCGCCAGCCGCCGAATACGCAGTTCTGAGCCGTATAGTTTAATTCGCAATCCGATGAAACTCCGCTTTCCAATGCGTTGATTTCTTTCTGATCCAAACTGCAATATGAAATGTAGAGTCTTTTTAACGTTTTAATGCTTGTCAGAATAGTTGGGTTCTTTAGTCTTGGATTAAAGCAAAGATTAAGTTCTTCGAGCTTAGGCAGTTCTAATAGTGGGGAAGCGTCTTTTATGGAATTCTGAAAGATTTCTACATAAACAAGCTCTTTCAGATCAGCAAGCGGAGAGATGTCTTCTATATAATTATCCGCAAGTATAAGCGTGTGAAGTTTTTTGAGATTTCTTATTTCACTTATATCTGTAAGTGCCATATGTCCGATATCAAGCGCTCTCAGCTCAGTGCAGTATTTAAACAATGGGGCAAATGTATTGGAGTTTCCGGGTCTTGTATAATCGCCTGCCAGAGTGGAAAAAACCTGAATATCCGTTCTTACCCTGAACCTTAAAAACTTGATCATCCAGACAAATTTGATTTGAGGATACTCCTCACGAAGACCCTGCATTACTTCATTGCTTAATCCGCAGTTGCACATTTCAATAGATGTAAGATTCGGGAAAAGTTCTATTACAAGACAGAGCTGATCAAGATCCTTTATCTTGACATTGTTAAGATCCAGAAGCTCATTGGAGTCTTTAAATGTCACGCCATACGCTTTTACTTTGCATTGGAGCTGAAGTTCCGGATTATTTAGCTTTGAGTCAGTGATCAGAGTATATAAATTGTTATCCACATTAGAATCCGAAATAATCAGCTTCTTAATCTCAGTAAAATATTTTGCAAGATTTGCGTCATCTTCGGAAATATCACCCGAAAAACTCAGCTCACTTGAATTGCTTGGCATTTTGCCGCTGCTTAATGGCACAGACCATAGTATATTAACATTATCTCCGATTTGAGAACGTATGTTATCAAAATTCTGTGAGGAAATATCAAGAGCGGTAATGTCCAGTGTATGAAGCTTTTTGAGAGCTGAAAATGCCGAATAATCGTCAGAATCATATTCGTTAAGAATGATTTGCTCCGTATCAACAGGGTATTCGACGCCTGAAATAATAACCGGTTGTTCAGCCTTATCATCATTCGTCTTTGAACAGCCTGCTAACTGGAAGATAATCAAAAAATTCAGGCAAAGCGCAAATGTAATCAACGAAAGTCTTTTGTATTTTGAAAAGCTATGCAATTAAAAGAACTCCTTACTTTATAAATTTATAATCTGACAGCGGTTATTATTTTAAAGCTTTGTAAGGGCTTTTTTCGTAATAAACCGCATTCTGCCAATCAGGAAATTCCTTAACTTCCTTCCAATGCGTAAATGCTCGTTTAATTAGCCTGATTTTCTCACCTGTTCTCCAATAATATTGACCCATGTAAACAAATTCACAATCTTTAGGAAGTGCTTGTTTCAACGTACCAATTTCATTTCCCGATATGCGGCAATTCGCAATATAAAGTTTATTCATTTTTTTGCAATTTGCAAGTTCAACTATATTTTTAATTCCATCATTATGGACAATATAGAGATTTTCAAGTTGTGGAAGCTGTCCAAGGGGAGTGGCGTCCTTAATTTTATTTACCGCTATCTCGAGATAATTTAAATCAGGAAGCTGAGCCAGCGGTGAAACGTCTGAGATAGCGTTGTCTGAAAGTATCAAAGTATGCAGGTGCTTGAGATTAGTTATTTCACTTATATCAGTAATATTGTTATGACCAAGGTCAAGCGCCCTTAGTTCAGTACAGTATTTAAAAATTGGAGATGCAACCTCGGAAGTAAAATTATAGTACTTCATATTTCCAAGAGTGGAGAATACCTGGGCATCAGTACGGATTTTAAATCTTGTGACCTTGATAAGCCATACAATTTTTTTATCCGGATACTTGTCCCTGAGGGCAGCTATTTCCTCATTAGCCAGCGTACAACCGCATATTTCCACAGTTTTCAGATTTGGCAAAATGCTTAAAGCAATGTCAAGTTCTGTAAGGTCATCAATTGGAATATCATTCAAATCAAGAAATTCCGTATGATCGTTGACCTTGACGCCATAAACGCTGGTTTCGCAGAAAATTTCCACATCGGGATTATTAGCCTTTGCATTATTAACTATGTCAAGAAGTAACTGAGAGGACGGTATGGAATTAATAGTAAGACTATTGAGAAATGGGAGATATTTTATACAGGAAGCATTTTTAACGTTCATTTCAGACGTTATTTCCAGCGTATGAGTTTTATTATTAAATGATTTATTGCCTACCGGAACATTCCATACTATATCAACATTTTCACCGACTTGTGAAGAAATAGTATCGTAATCAGATTCAGAAATAACCATAGCGGTCAGATCAAGCGTTTTGAGATTTTTGAATTTATTTAAAACAGAATAATCATCAATCTTATCCTCCAGCAGAATATAATCACTATCCAAAGGATAAGACTTACCTTTGATATTCACATTAAAGCAGCCCGTTAAAAGAAGCGCCGCAATAATTGACGTCATTCCCAATACAAAGCCAAGAAAAAACCTTTTATTCCTGATATTATTCAATACCTATCACTCCAAGTTTATAAATACATGGATAAGTATAGCACAATAATTATTTTAATTCAACAAAAAAAATATAATGAAAAAAATTTAATAAATTATTGACAATTGATAATATTGATAATATAATCAATACATAAAAAAATAATGGAGGCAATAACAATGGAAATTACAAAAGACACAATAATCGGCGATATACTTGACAAAGACCCTTCAACAGCTCCTTTTTTCCTTGAAATGGGAATGCACTGTCTCGGTTGTCCCGCTTCCAGAGGAGAAACTATCGAACAGGCATGCATGGTTCACGGTGTAGACGCCAATACGCTTGTGGAGAAGCTCAATCAGCATATTCAGGGCAAATAATCTTCATTTGTGATTTATCACATATCAAGGCATTAGAGAGGTCTGTCGCTGCATGAATTGTTGTGACGGACCTTGTTTTTCAATTATTCTGGAGATGGTGAAATGATAGGAAAAGAAGAAAAGAGTATCGTTCTCGGCTCACGGCTTGAAACCTGTGCGGGTTTTGTAAGAAAAGGTGGAATTGTTGCAGATATTGGTACGGACCACGCCTATCTACCAATATCTCTTGTTATAAGAGGCATTGCGGCTATGGCTTACGCTTCTGACATAAACGAAGAACCGAAAAAATCAGCTCAAAGAAACATTTCCTTATACGGATTAAATGAAAAGATAATAGCCTTTACAGCCGATGGACTTGAAAAAATTCCCTCTGATAAGGTTGATGATATTATTGTTGCCGGAATGGGCGGAGATAATATTGCGTCTATAATTGACCGCGCAAAGTGGCTTAAAAACGATAGATACAGGCTTATATTGCAACCTATGTCGAGAGCGTCAAGACTGAGAGAGTATCTGTTTAAGAACGGTTTTTGCATTATTGCAGAAAAAGCAGTCCGTGAAGCAAATCGGATTTACACTGTCATCTATGCAAAATATTCTGAAATTGATATAGAATATGATGATTATGATATTTATGCGGGGCGTCTTGAAGGCTCAGATCCTTATGCGGCGGCTTTATTGAAAAAACAAGCGGGTATTCTTCTCTCGGCAGCGGAAGGCTGCGTTGCAAAGGGTGATATTTCGGGAAGTGAATATTATAAAAAGCTTGCTCAAAGATTATTGATAAATTCAGATGGAGGGAACAGCAATGATCAGCGTTAAGGACGTTTACATGCTTTTAGATGAAAAGTACCCCTACTGCATTCAGGAGGATTACGACAACAGCGGTATAATGGCTGATTGCGGGAAATCTATAGATAAGATTGTGATTTCTCTTGATATAACAAATTCGGTTGTGGATTTTGCCGTGTCGCAGGGAGCGCAGCTGATAGTATCACACCATCCGATAATATTTCACCCTGTACGCAGTATAAGCTATAATTCCCCGCTTCAAAACCTCCTGTCATCCGGAATATCGGCAATTTCTGCCCATACTAATTTTGATATTGCCGATGGAGGTGTTAACGACGCTTTGGCGAACAAACTTGGTTTGAAAAATATTGAGCCGGTTTTCTTGGTTTCTGAAAAAAATGTGAAAGGCGTAATCAGAAAAAATTACATAGGCAGGGCGGGAAATCTTCCGGATAGCATGCTTCCCGCTGAATTTGCCGCGTATGTTACAGATAAACTACGAGGGAGAACGTCTGCTGAATTTGTTGACGGAGGAAGACCTGTGCGGAGAGTCGCTGTTGGCGGCGGAGCATGCGGAGAATTCATTTTTGAATGTAATGAGAACCGCATTGACGCGTTTGTCACAGGAGAATGCAAGCATCATGAATTATTATATGCAAAGGAAAACGGCATTACACTCATAGCTGCCGGACATTACGCTACAGAAAACGTCGCTCTCGAAGCGCTTGCTTCAACTCTGCAAAATGGATTCCCTGATGTGGAAGTTATCATAACGCGAATTGATGATCCGGTCAGCTTCACGGAATAAACTATTACAACGACATGGAGATGATATAAATGGCTCTTGACGGAGCAATGCTGCATCTGATAAAGAAAGAGCTTGAAAATGGAATTTTAGGAGCAAAGGTCGATAAGGTGTTCCAGCCGTCGCGCGAGACGCTTATTCTGGCAATGCGCGGAAAAAATATGAACCGGAAGCTACTTATATCCGCCTCAGCAAATTCCGCGAGAATACATTTTACTGAGCGTCAGGTTGAGAATCCCGCGCAGCCTCCTATGCTATGCATGCTGCTTCGCAAAAGACTGTGTGGCGCAAGGCTCTCGGCTTTGGAACAGCCCGGACTTGAACGTGTGCTTCTTCTGAAATTTGACGCGCACAATGAACTTGGTGACGAAATTACTCTTACACTCGCCGTTGAAATTATGGGAAGGCATTCCAATATTATTTTAATAGACGAGCGCGGACTTGTAATTGATTCAGTTAAGCGAATAGACAACGAACTAAGCTCAATAAGACTGATATTGCCGGGAATAAAATATGAATTCCCTCCAGCACAGAGTAAGGTAAACATTCTTGAAGAAAAAGCTGACAAGGCTGCTGAACATGTCATGCACTGTCAAGCTAATAAACTTGACAAAGCTATAATGAATGTAATTCAGGGTATTTCTCCTGTTGTGGCAAGGGAAATCGCCTATCTATCTACCGGATTTACAGATTATCCTGTAGAAAAAATGTCAGATTCCCAATTTGAAAAACTAAAAAACAATCTTAACGTACTTCAACAGACACTAATGGAAAAAGGCGAGCCAAATCTTATTTCTATAAATAGCAAGCCAATTGACTTTACATTCATTTATCCAAGGCAGTACGGAGCTTCAGCTATTTCAAAGGCTTATGATAATTTTTCCGAAATGCTCGATGACTTTTACTTCAGACGTGATCTGAACGAACGGATGAAATCAAAGTCACAGGATCTGCTGAAGCTGCTTGCAAATTCAGCGGCACGCATATCCAAAAAACTTGATATCCAGATAGCCGAACTGAAAAAATGTACGGAAAGAGAGCAGTACCGCATAAACGGAGATCTTATAAATGCAAACCTTCACCTTTTGGAAAAGGGAGATATCTGGGCGGAGGTTGTTGATTACTATTCGCAGGACTGTTCAACTGTGAAAATAAAGCTTGATCCTTTGCTTTCTCCAGCTCAGAATGCCCAGAAATATTATAAGGAATACCGAAAGCTTCAGGCTGCCGAACAGCATTTGACCGGACTTATCGCTCAGGGCAAGTCGGAGCTTGAATATATTGACTCCGTACTTGATCTGTTATCACGCGCCGAAAGTGAGCGAGAGCTTAATGAGATAAGACAGGAACTTACCGACGAGGGAATAATAAAAAAACGCGGCGCGGCTTCCGGAAAACAGCCGCCAAAACTTCCTCCCTTGAGATTCAGGTCAGACGATGGTTTTTTAATTCTTGTGGGTCGCAACAACAGGCAGAACGACAGCCTTACTCTCAAAGAAAGCAAAAACTATGATATCTGGCTTCACACATTGAATGTTCCTGGTTCTCATACAGTCATTGTTTGCGATGGGAACCAACCGCCAGACCGGACAATTGAACAGGCAGCTCAGCTTGCGGCATATCACAGCGGAGCAAGGCAGTCGGGACTGGTTGCAGTCGATTATACGTTGATAAAATATGTCAACAAGCCTCGCGGCTCAAAGCCAGGAATGGTTATTTATACACATCAAAGCACAATATATGTACACCCCGATGAGTCGCTGGTTGAACGTCTATCAGAAAATTAGTGTGTTCTCAATATGCTTTACAGCTAAAAAACATCAAAAACACCCTGTTTCATTTTTGAAACGGGGTGTTTTTGATAAAAACTCACTTAATTTTTCCCGAATAAAAATCATTAAGAAAAGGTACGGTTTCAACTTCAAAGCATTTGCCGTTAAGATAATTGAGTTCCTCTGCGTCAGTTAAAAAATCAAAACTCAGTTTGTACGAGCATAGAGCCTGTTTGTAGTAACCGGCAGACCGATTGACTTTGTTTGTGCCGTATTTTCCGTCGCCGAGAAGCGGGTGACCTATAGAAGCCATGTGAGCGCGGATCTGATGTGTTCTGCCGGTCAGCAGATCAATTTCTACAAGGCTGAAATCATTGATTGTATCTATTACCTTGTAGTGTGTGCGAATTGTCTTGCCGTTTTCCGAACGGCTTTTTTCTATATATACGCGGTTTTGCTTTTCATTTTTTTCAAGATACCCCTCAAGCGTAGCTTCTGACGGAACAGGTCTTCCGCAAACAATACATAGATATTGTTTGTGTATTTCCCTTGATTTAATTTTTGAATTAAGTATTCGCAATGAAGCGGCGTTTTTCGCGGCAATTACCAACCCTGCGGTATTTCTGTCAATTCTATTGGCGAGAGCTGGTGTAAATGAATTTTCCTTTTCAGGCATGTATTCGCCTTTTTGGAAAAGATATTTCTGGATGCGAAAAATCAGGGTATCCGACTCGTAATTTTCATCCTGATGTACAATAAGACCCTGTGGTTTATTGACAATAAGGATGTTGCTGTCCTCATATACTACGTCAAGTCTGTCAGAAGCATTGACAAATTCATATTTATGAGGCGGTTGCACAAAGAATTCGTCCTTGAGCCATATGTCAAGTAAATCTCCTTCACATAATTTCTGATCCGGAGTACATCTTTTCCGGTTGATTTTAATATTTTTTGTGCGTATGCTTTTATACATCAGTGATTGAGGAATAGCAGGGAACGTCTTTTCTATGAATTTGTTCAGTCGTTGACCGGCGTCATTTTTATTGATTACAATTTGTTTCAATGTTAATTGACCTCATTTATAAATTTTTCTTTTAGTTTACCATATAAATATGAATTTGTTGTTAAAACATTTTGCTTGAATATTTATAATATTATTTTATAAAAATATGTTTCAATTAAATATTGTTTCATGTGGAACGGTGAGTGTGAATTTTATTCAATTTATGCATATTTATAATATTGCTCAAATATAAATTTGACAGGAACAGGAAGTGATATAAATGAGTATGTCCAAGATTATGGATTATAAATCAATTATTAAATTCTTACCTGACGGTCTTATGCGTGAGGCGGAAGAAGTATTTCATAAATTTGGCGGGCAAATTAATGAAATCAGACTCAGGGTTGGAAGACCTGCGGTTGTTATGCTGACTGATCAAATTATTTTTTTGCGTAATAATTCTCCTCTGACAACAGATGAGATACAAAACAGCTTTGAGAAGATTTGCGGCTATTCTGTATACAGTCATCAAAATGAATTATCGAATGGATTTATTACTCTGCCCGGGGGACACAGGGTTGGAATCTGTGGGAGCGCGTGTATGGACAAGTCCGGTAATCGGACGATAAAATATATTTCCTCCCTCAATATAAGAGTAGCTGTGGAGCATGTTGGCTGCTCAGAAGAAATATTTACCCGTATTTTTACTGATAAAATTTCGGGTGTACTTGTGGCAGGACCACCTTGCAGCGGTAAGACTTCTATTATAAAAGATTTCGCTTTGAAACTCTCATCAGCCCCATATTACAAAAAAACAGTACTTGTTGACGAGCGTAACGAGCTTGCCGCAATGTACAGAGGAACGCCTTGCAACAGAATTGGCGATTTTTGCGACGTCCTAAGCGGATATCCTAAGGGCGAGGGAATTATAAATGCTGTCAGAACGCTGTCGCCTGATATTATCGTTTGCGATGAAATTGGCGACAAGGAGGACGCTGACGCCGTATGCGAGGTAATTAATTCCGGAATTGTGATTATTTCCACAGTTCATGCATGTAATGTCAATGAGCTTTACATGAGAGAGCCGATAAAAAAACTCCTGAAATCGGGAGCTTTTGAAAAAATTGTACTTCTGAAAGGCGGAAGCGCAAGATGTCAGGCTGAAAGAATTATTAGTGACGTAAAAAATGCTGATGAAAATGAATATGGGATTTAAACTATTTTGCTGTGCGTTAATTGTTTCATGTTCAGTACTCGCGGGACTTGAATTGCGCCGCAGACTTTTGGCAAGGCTGCACAGTCTGATTTTCTTCAGGGAATATTTCAGGCAGATAAGGTCTTATATATCGCATGTTGGACTTGCTCTTGACGACATTGCCTCAGAGCTTGATTACGAAAATAATTATTCAAAATTCTGTTTGATTTTGAGAGAAAAGAACCTTCATTCAAGTTTTCCTTCAGCTTTTGCAAGTACACTTTCAATTGTGCAGAAGGAGTTTTGTCTTTCAGATGATGATTTTACAATGCTTTGCGCTTTTGTTGATAATACAGGAAGCTCAGACCTTGAGGGAGCTGTTGAATCATTTATTAAATCGGCAAAGGAAAAGCTTGAAACCGACGGCAGGCTTTATGTAGTTTTATCATTGTCGTGCGGAGCTGTGGCTGCGCTTCTGCTATTATGAAAATCGGAAAGGACATGTTTTAAATGACAGACGTTGATTTCATATTTAAAATTGCCGCCATAGGTATTATCGTAGCCGTGCTGAATCAGGTGCTTATCCGCGCGGGCAGAGAGGAACAGGCCATGATGACTACTCTCGCGGGAATAATTGTTGTTCTGATGATGATGATATCACGAATAAGCACACTTTTTGACACGGTAAAGGACACATTTGGACTATGAACATATTTGCTTTTATTGGGTCAGCGCTTGTTATGTGCGTAATGATTATTACGGTAGGGCAGTTAAAGCCGGAGCTTTCGCTTCTGCTTGCAATTGCGTGCGGAATAGTGATGACCGTATTTCTTCTTGGATTTGTTTCTCCCGTAATAGACGAAATAAGCCTTATAGCATCTTCCGGAGGAATCGACAGCGATATGATCGCCGTTGTCATAAAGTCATTTGGAATATGCGTAGCGGTACAGACAGCTTCCGATTTATGCAGGGATTCGGGACAGACCGCAATCGCGGGAAAATTAGAGCTTGGCGGACGTCTCGCTCTCCTTATTGTTGCAATGCCGCTTTTCAGAAGACTGCTCGATCTTGCCTTAGGGATAATTGGAAAATGATTGTTCATGCAGAAAGAAAATTATTCAAAAAAACAGCCGTTCTGATTCTTTTTGTCATAATTGCGTTTACGTCGGAAGGTATAAACGTATATGCTTCTGAAGAATTCGACATTCAATCTCAGTATGAAGCAAGCGGAGCGGGGGAAGTATTCGGCGAGCTTCCGGAATCTGTTATTAGCGGACTTGACAATGCCGGTATCGACACGGGAAATATTTATTCCGCGGAAAATTTCAATTCAGCAGACGTCATGAATTCATTGATTTCAATGACGGGTGAAGAAATCAATGCGCCTATTGCCGCGCTTGGAATAGTCATTGCTCTGCTGCTTTTCGCTTCGGTGTGCAGGGGAGGAGAGAGCGCTCTGACTTCTTCTATGTCGCCTTCACTTAATGCTGTAATTTCACTTTCGGTTGGAATAACGCTTGTTGTTCCGGTTGCAGACCTTATAGATTCTGCGAACGAAACGACTGAAACGGCATGCAGGTTCACGGAGTCTTTCGGCGCGGCATTTGCCGGAATACTCATAGCAAACGGTCAGAGTGCCTCGGCTGCAAGCTACAGCGCGTTTCTTACCGGCGCGATAAACGCGTCTTCTTTATGCGCCGGTGAAATTATAATGCCTATGCTGAGAATATTCCTTGCGTTATCCTGCGTTTCGGCAATTTCAGGAAGTGTACGAATTGACGCTGTAATCCGTTTTTTTGAAAAATACGCAAAATGGCTTCTTGGATTTTTAGCGGCAATTATCACAACAGTGTTAAGCATAAGCGGAATTATATCGGCTTCGGCGGACAGTGTCGGCGCACGCACAGCAAAATTCATTATATCCGGCTCTGTGCCGGTAGTGGGCGGGGCAGTAAGCGACGCGTATCTCTCTATCAAAAGCGGAATGACAATGCTGAGGAATTCAGTCGGCGCATTTGGAATTATTGCAACGGCATATATTTTTTTGCCTGTGATAATACGTACCTTTCTCTGGAGCTTTGTCGCAGGAATAGGTGAAGCCGTATGCGATTCTATGGAACTGAGCGATTTGCAGAAGCTTATGAAATCTGTATCAGAAACGCTTTCACTTCTTATAGGAGTGGTTGTGTTTTCACTCTTTTTGCTTATTCTTGGAGGAATTCTGGTAATGACTATTGCAAAATAAAAACATCAGGGAGGTACTGTTTTGCAAAACGTAAGAGAATGGGCATATACGGTTTGCTGCGTATGTGTAATAGGTTCAATGCTGTCAATGATTGCGCCAGGAGGAATCGGTAAAAGGCTTACAGGCATGGCATTATCACTAATGACCTTGTGTGTATTATTCCGACCTGTTTCTTCGACAAGAGAGTTCCTATTGAATTTAAAAAATTATTCCTTTAACAAAAATGAATACGTCAACAGCGAGCTTGAAGATGAAATTGAAAAAAACGCTAAGAGCGTATATTCTTCATATCTCGAGGAAAATATTACGCGTGTGCTGGAAGGAGCGGGTATTTCATGCAAAACTATTGCTGTGACTATGGATAATTCGGAGGATGGCTGCATATCTATTGGACAAGTGGAGGTGATAATAAAAAATGAGGACGTAGACAAGACCGAAGAAATAAAAGAACTTCTGCGCGGATATATCGGTTTCGAGCCGGTAATCAGCGTGCAATGAAAGGAAGTGAATTATCTGGAAAGCATAGAGAAAGCACTTAAAGGCAGCAAGCTCGGAGAACTGCTGTTTTCTCCGGAAAAATCCGAGCTAAGACTTAAATTGCTTATTGCCGTAGGCTTTGCAGCAATTGCACTGCTCTTTTTTTCGGATTACTTTGGAAAAGATGCAAAATCCGCCTCGGCAGAGCCGATATCATACTCCGCTGACAGCGCGGACTATGAGGAGTACACCGCAAATCTTGAACACCGGCTGACGGAGCTTATTACATCGGTTGACGGAGCGGGAACCACAAAGGTGATGATAACTCTCGAATGCGGCACGGAATATGTCTATGCGAGCCGACAGAAATCATCTTCCGCCGTCTCTGAAAATACAAATCCTGACGGACGTATCAGCCGCGATGAAAAAAGGAGCGGGGAAGAAAGTCTCGTACTTATCGACGCGGGCAGGGGAGAGGAACCCCTCGTATTGAAGCAGATAACGCCTACGGTGGCGGGAGTTGTAGTACTTTGCAGCGGAGCGGATGATATAAGAGTCCGGCAGCAGATAATAAATGTAGTAACCACGGCTTTAGGCACAAGCTCTAACCGTGTGTGCGTCTCACGAATGGCATAATTTTCAAAAAAATACGGAGGTCAACCTTATGAAAAACGGAAAAAGACATTTGATTCTCGCGGGATTGGTGCTTGCCCTTGGCACGGCAGTATATCTCAACTGGCAGTTTGCGCCGTCAGAGTCCTTTATTGCCCCGACGCGCAATAATGTATCCCGCACTGATTTAGGCAAGGCGGAATATGTTTCAGCCGAGCTTGATTCTGAAACGCTGGCAAGACAGAACAGCTCCCTTGCAGAAAGCCGTCTGAATAGACAGACCGCACGTGACAAGGTACTTGACGAGCTGGAAAAGCAGCTTAAAGATACTTCATCTGATTCAGCGGCAAGGTCGCAGGCGCTCGAATCCCGCACGCAGCATATAAAGACGATCCAGCTTGAAAACACAGCTGAAACGCTGATAAAAGCCAAAGGCTTCAGCGATTGTCTTGTGCTGATAAACGGTGATAAGGTATCTGTACTTATTCCCGAGAATGACGCGCTGACGAGCGAAAAGGTTTCAGTCATCACCGAAATTATAACATCTCAGACCGGCGCGGATATTTCAAACATTATTGTCACGCCTGTAAAATAGACTTAACTGTAAGATTAAAAAAAACCGTCTGCAAGACTTTCGTTTTAAATCCGAAATGTATTTGCAGACGGTTTTATAAATTATTCAGAAAACAAAAGAGAGAATCAGCCTTGGAAGTGATCGCTGAAATCTCCGTCGCTGTCGAGAATTTCAGTGCTGCGGAAGCCGCGGCGAGTCTTTTCCTTTTCGACGTTCTCGGAGAGAATATTTCTGAATTCATTGCAATGCTTGATGTTCTTTATTTCGAGCATGGGGCAGGTCTTATCCTGTGAATGGACTTCAATTGTGCCAAGACCGAAGAGCTTCTGACCGAGCGTACGCTTTACGCTGATATCCTGCACTCTGTAGAGAAGTATTTCGTCTTCATAGGAGCTGAGAAAGCCCTTCTTATAGATGAGCTTCTTTGTAGTGATTGCGTATGTGGTAAATGATAATGGGAGAGCGAAGAACGCACGTCTCTTGCGCTCCTTGATAAGTACCGGATCCTGCTGAACCTGTTTCTTTGCCATATAAATTACCTCCTGAAAATCCAATTATTACTGACAGTCAAAATATTCTGTCCGAAGGGCAATCAATCCTAAAACATTGATTTAATTAATTATAACATAAGATTTCCAAAATAACAACTGATTTTTTTATATTTTTTTATAATAATGTCAAGTTTGTAAAAAACATGCTGAAAAAATGTCATATTGACTCACACATAACATATCCATCGCAGACATTTGTAACCCTTGCATTAATTATTTTGCCGTTAAGTGCTACTCCTCGAATACGTGCCGGAGTATAATTTTCAGTATATCCCTCGAATATTCCAGGCTCCACTTCACGTTCGGCGAGAATATTTACAATTTTTCCGAGCTGTGTATTAAGAAAAGCCTTTGAGGATTCAGATGTTGCCTTTATCATTTCCTCACTGCGTCTGTTTTTGGTCTGCTCGTCCACCTGATCCGGAAATGAATCCGCCCGTGTTCCGGGACGGCGTGAATAAGCGAAAACATGCGAACGCGCAAAGCCTGTTTCTTTTGCGAATGAGAGCGAACGTGAAAATTCTTCGTCCGTTTCTCCGGCAAACCCCACCATAATGTCCGTTGTAATTGACGGATTTGAAAATGTAGAGCGAATTTTTTCGCATACATGCCTGAACTGAGCGGTATTGTAATGGCGGTTCATGCGTTTTAGCGTTTCGTCGCAGCCGCTCTGAATGGCAAGATGGAATTGCGGGCAGAATTCCGGAATTCCGGCAAGACCGTCGATAAGTTCATCAGGTGTAAGATCCGGCTCAAGCGAACCGAGTCTGACGCGCTCTATGCCATCAGCGGAAGCGGCTGCCATTACAGCTTCAAGTAAATTTGAACCGATATCGCTGCCGTATGCGGAAAGGTTAATTCCGACAAGAACGACTTCCCTGTATTTTTCTCCTATACGGAGCGATTCTTCACGTATATCTTCAATGGAACGGCTGCGTACACGACCTCTTGCGTAGGGGATAATGCAATATGAGCAAAATCTGTTGCAGCCGTCCTCTATCTTGATATAAGCCCGCGTGCGTTCGTTCATTCCGCTTATCGAAAACTCGTTGCCGTATATCCTGCTATGAGGCTTTATGGCTGTAATTCTCTGATGATTACGCATAAATTCCTCAATATAATTAATCAGTTCGCCGCGATTTGAATTTCCTATTATAATATCGGCTTCCTGAATTGCCTCGCATTCGTCCGGAAAAGCCTGTGGCATACATCCTGTGAGAATAATAATCGCGTCCGGATTTTCCCTTCTTGCGCGTCGGACAGTCTGACGAACCTTCTTGTCTCCTGTAGCGGTAACCGTGCAGCTGTTAATTATAAAGACGTCGGATTTTTCACCGTCATCAGCCTGTTCAAATCCATGCGAGAGAAGTGTTTCCATCATGACCTGTGATTCGTATTGATTGACCTTGCAGCCAAGTGTTGCTATACCAGCTTTCAATTTTTTCGGTAACCTCATTTCATTTTCTAATCGTATAATTCATCGAGAAGAGCATATAATTCGTCAATTTTCTGCTGAATGTCTGCCGCATGATTCGTCAGTTCCATTATCTTCGCGTAATCCGAGCTTATTTCGGGCAATGTCATACGCTCGTTTATATCAGCAAGCTCTTCTTCAAGACGTTCGATTTCTTTTTCGGAATTATCTATCTGCTTCTGTCGCTTTCTCTCGGCGGCAGCCGCTTCCTTGCGCTGCTTGTAATCGTTCACGCGTTTTTCCTTTTCCACATTGACCGGTATAATTCCTGCCCCGTCTTCCGTACCAGCATGAGCAGCTCGGTATGCATTAAAATCATCGTAATTTCCAACATATTCTGTTACCGTACCGTTATCCATATAATAAATGCGGTCAGCAAGGCGGTTTATAAAATATCTGTCGTGAGACACCATGAATATTGTTCCCTCATAGCAGGTAAGCGCCATTTCGAGAGCCTCGCGGGAAATAATATCGAGGTGGTTGGTTGGTTCGTCTAAAAGGAGCAGATTGCAGCGTGAAAGCATTAATTTAAGTATTGCGACCCTTGCCCTTTCTCCGCCGCTCAGATCGCCTATACTCTTAAATACGTCGTCGCCTTTAAAGAGAAACGCCGCCAGCGAGGAACGCACTTCCGTTTCCGTCATACGCGGATATTCGTCCCATACCTCATAGAGAATGTTTTTTGAATTGTGAAGTGATTCCTGAGTCTGGTCGTAGTAACCTATATCCACGTTTGAGCCAAGTGAAATATAGCCCTTTGTTCCTCCAAGTCGAGAACATAGCATTTTGAAGAGCGTAGTCTTGCCGCAGCCGTTCGGACCGAGCAGGAATACGCGTTCACCTTTTTTTATGTCGATATTAACGCCATGAAATATTTCCTTTGCACCGTAAGCAAAGGCGAGATCCGTTCCTTTCAGAACGTCGTTTCCGCTCTCGTTTTTTACGGGGAAATTAAAGCTGAAATTTTCCGGAAGCCTGTCCACCGCGACGAGAGTTTTTTTGAGACGTTCAATCTGCTTGAGTTTACTTTCGGCTGTGCGAATATTCTTTTCCCTGTTCCAGCGGCGCTGCTGTTCTACTATGCCCTCAATGCGTTTAATCTCGCGTGTGGTGTTTTCATAATGCCGTATTGCTATTTCGCGATTCTCGGCCTTTTTATCTATATAATAACTGTAGCTGCCCCCATAGATTGTAAGCTTGCCGTTTTCAAGCTCGAATGTTTTGTTTGTCACTCTGTCGAGAAAATATCTGTCATGTGATATTACAATGTAAGCGCCTTTGAAAGATCTCAGAAAATCCTCGAGCCATTCCACGGAGGAAATGTCGAGATGGTTGGTGGGTTCGTCAAGAAGAAGCAGATTTGCACCGGAAAGAAGCATTTTGCAGAGCTGTACCTTTGAACGCTGCCCTCCACTGAGAGTATATACCCCTTGCGAGAGCTGCTGTTCGGTGAAGCCAAGTCCCAGAAGAGCCGAACGAGCGCGGCTGCGGTACGTCAGACCCCCTCTGCTGTTGAATTCCTCAGTAAGCCTGTGCTGTTCTTCGATAAGAGAAGCGGTATCACCGCCGCTGTTTGAAATGAGATCGCTTAATTCATTAAGTCTAATATCTATATTTTTCAGGTCATCAAACACTGTAAGCAGTTCATCAAAAACTGACAGACTGCTGTTGATAGCAAACTGTTCAACATAACCAAGCTTTGCGAGTCTGCTCTTGCCAAATGAACCGGAGTCAGGGGGATATTCGCCTGTAAGCACCTTGAAGAGGCTGGTTTTGCCACATCCGTTGACTCCCACAAGTCCTATATGGTCTCGTTCATCAATCAGAAAATTAACATTGCTGAATACATTGTGCGTCCCGAATGAAAGCTCCAGACCCGTCGAATTCATCAGAGTCATTGTGATCCCCCTCATGAAAAACAGAATTATCTTTTATTATAACAAAAAAAAGATGTGTAATCAAGTTCTTTTCGAGAATTATTTCGCGGCTGTAAATAAAAAACGTGATTATTTACGCTTGTATGTGATAGAAGTATTAAGGCATAGATGATTGTGCATATTTTTTATTAATTTAGCTGTAAAATCATCTTTTTTTTAATAAACCTATTGACTTATCCAAAGATAAATGTTAGAATTAAAACAAATGATAGTTTACGTTTACAAAAACTTTCTGATATGAATTTTTCTGAAACATAAATGAGTTATTTTAAATTACCGGCGCGTTTAGTTTATATTCTATTTCTAATTTGGAAAGGACGGGTTTTGTATGTACTACAAGGATGGATGCGGTGTATTGAATGTTGTGGGACCAAAGCTAAAGAGTCTGAGAAACGGAAAGAATATATCTCAGACGGAATTCAGCAAGCTCTGCAGGGAGAAAGGCGTTAAACGATCCGTTGCGACTATCAGTAAAATTGAGAACCAGCTTCGCTCTGTGTATGATTATGAAGTTCAAATCTTTGCTGACGTATTGGGAATACCGATAGATGAGCTTTATGCTATAGGTTCTATTGAAATTGATGACGATGTTCAGGATGCTTGCTGATTTTTGCTGTAATCTTTAAAATAATTAATTTTTCTTCTCAGCAGGAATTTAATTTTATAACAGTATTGGATATTAAAAATAAAAGCCGCAGGATTTCAGAAAAAATAATCTGCGGCTTTTTTCTATTTACCGTAATACAACAGTTTCCCGTCTGACGTGATGAATACCGCGCTGATCTCAGAATATTCAGAAAGAACAGGCAATGATCTTTCATATCCAAGGAGCATGCACATTGTCGAAAGAGCGTCGCATTGCTCAGAGCTTTTTGATATCACGGTGACAGAATGCAAACCTGTATCACAAGGAAATCCATCAGAGGAACGCAGAATATGATGATATAAGAATCCGTCCTTTTCAAAGTAACGCTGATAAACTCCTGAAGTAACTACTGATGAATCTGCTGCTTCCACTACATCAGCTTCAACGTCTGAAAAGGGCTTTCTTATGCCTATCCGCCATAATTCTCCGTCAGGTCTGCGTCCTATAACGTAAATATTTCCTCCAAGGTCAATTATAGCTGATGTCACACCGGAAGAAACAAGATATTCCGCTATGCGGTCAGCGATATAGCCTTTGGCTATCGCTCCGAGGTCTATTCCCATTCCATCGGGAAGCGTAACAGTTTGCTCGTCAACGCATATTTTTGTGTAATCCACTTTTGACGCAGCCTTTTCAAGCGCAACAGTATCAGGAATTGAATAATTATCTCCGTTAAAATTCCATAAAGCCTTTACAGGGGCAATAGTAATATCAAATTCCCCTCCGCTCATGCGGCAGTATTCAATTGAACGCCTTAAAAGAGCTGACGTTTCCGGTGAAACATTGGTAGGGTTTCCCTTGCTGTGATTAATCTTATAAATATCGCTGCAGCTTATTGTCTGACTGAATCTTTTTTCACATTCAGAGCATATATCAAATGCATTGTCAATTATTTTGCCGCTGTCACCCTGCCATTCGTATAGCGTAACGGTGCATACAGTATCCAGCATAAATCTGGTTTCAGAAACAGGTTCATTTTTATTATTTGAGACTAAAAGCGTAACTATTGAAACAGCCAATATTAAAACGATAGAAAAGCATAAAAAGTGCTTTCTGTTTTTTGATTTAAATAAATTCAACTTTTATCGCCTCGGCAGTTGCATTTCATATTGGAATATCCTATAATTATTGAAACAGGGGGGATGGACTACGGAAAGCAGAACCAATAAGCTCACAGCGGCAGCGCTTCTCGCCGCGCTTGCAATATTGCTCGGATATGTGGAATATCTCGTTCCGGTTATAACGCCTGTTGCGGGTATTAAGCTCGGACTTGGAAACATTGCTGTGCTGGCGGCGCTGGTGCTTCTTAATTCGGATACAATGGCAGCGTTCATAATGATAACCAAGGTTGTAATGACCGCGATGCTCTTCTCAGGAATAGGAGGATTTGCCTATTCCATAGCCGGAGGTGTGGTAAGCCTGCTGGTAATGATTACAGCACGCAGGTGCAGACATCTTTCGGCAGCGGGAATAAGCTGTGCCGGAGGCGCTGCTCATATGGCAGCGCAGATTGCTGTCGCGTCGTTTATCACATCGACGCCAGAAGTTTTTTTACTTTTCCCATTGCTGATAGCAGTCGGAACGGCGACAGGTTTTCTTAATGGTGCAATTGTGAATCTTGCTTCAGGAAGCATAAAGAAATATCTTGCAAATATAGGTACATCAAAAAGCGGGTGGAGATAGAACTCCATCCGCTTTAGAACTTTTAAAGAATACGGATAAAAAATAATAATTGATTTTATTGATGAGTAGAAATTATTCCTCTTCTTCAGAAACCTTGCGGCGTTTTTTACGACCGTCAGGAGATTCAGGGCTGATGGATTTAAGCAGTTCCTTTTGCTGATTTGGAGAAAGCACTCTGAAATAAATAACAAGTTTCTTTTCAGACTTGGACAGATCAAAGATATGAAGCTTGTCCTCATCATTATCACTTACGCTTGGATCACTGACACTGACGGTTGTGGGATCGGTTTCGTCCATAAGCTCATAATAGCTGATATTGAAGATTTTCAGCAGCTTATTTACGGATTTGATGTCGGGAGTTGTTTTGCCAGACTCATAGTAAGCGTAGGTTGAACGATCAAGTCCTAACACATCCGCTACCTGTTGTTGAGTCAGTCCGGACATAGTCCGGAAATGCTTTAACCTTTGATTTAACAACATAAAAATGCACCACCTGAAATAAATAAGATAATCAAAAAAATTGACGATCAGTACATCAAAGTACCAAGATACATTATACTTAATAAAATATTAATTTTCCAGTGTCGATAAATAAATTCACTAAATATTCACTATTTTTTTACAATTTAAATAATTATCAGAACATATTATAAAGCGCTCCCGCGAGAATACCAATTACCATCATGCCTGCAAGAATTATTGCCATTACCCTTACCCATGTTTTCTGCTTGTTGTACATGCATACCACCTCCTCAAAATCAACTAATACTAAGTATAAATATCATATCTCAAAAAATTGTACACCATATAAATAATTAATTTCGCTATTGTGAACAAAAAAATAAATTGAGAAAAATATTACGAACTTCCCCTGTTCTGATCATCGTACATATAATCGAAAGCTGTGTCGTCCGGTAAATCCTGTGCGGCACGGCGCGAAGCACGTTCCATTGTTTCAATGAGCTGGTACTCGCTGTATTCGCGTGTAACAGGAGTTGACAAACGATTTCTTGCGAATTTTTCATAATCCTTCTGAGTTGTTTCCTGTTTTTTTTGAATTGTCTCTGAGCGTCTCCGCTGTGTTAGCTCCGGAATAAAGAATTCTCTCATACCTACGGCAGCCGAAACCGCAAGGCGGTAGTCTGCCGGCAAAACGATGATATTCTGGTTTCCGGAGGACAGAAGAATTCCCTCAACACAGCCAGCGCGGGTAGGGAAAAGTACAGAACCTTCAATTGAAGGAAGACGCGTATTTCTAAGTTTGTCATAGCAAAAATGTGAGCGGCTTCGGTACTTTGTTTCGAGCGGAAGTCCGAGCGCACGTGAAAGAATAAAAACTATGTTATCATCTTGCTTTTGACATTCCGCCCCTCCCAGGATTATAACATTTTCACAGCGGGAAAGAATATTGCTTATCAATGGCGCAATTCGATTCGGGTGAACAGTTACGTCATGACTCTTAATTGCTCCGCAGTAATCAGTAAGCAGGTCGTTGACAGCAGAAATTTTCCTACTATCAGGCTGGGTTTTGTACCAGATTATTCCGGCTGACATTCTTTCACCGTCCCAATCAAGGCATGAGAGGATCTGAAGCTACGATCGCAGTACTCACGTCGATTTTGCTTTCACCGTCACGAACGCGGCGCGCCGCGATCACCATACGCCAGTTGCTCCTTTCATAAGAGCAAGTTGACAGGAGCAGAATCTTGTCGTTCGCATTAACTTCAACAGGCGTTGTAATAAGCGAACGCTTCTTTATGCTACTTACAAAACTCAGAAACTCAGCGTCATCCTTGAATTCTGTCTGAATATAATTGAATGGCGTTCCTGTTTCCCAAGTAGTGGTTGTGCGGAAATTAGAGAATACTATCCATTCAGAGCGATCATAAATTGTATCGAAACGTATAACCGGATTTTCCTTATAGAAATTTAAGTCATTGTAATTTTTCAGCTGTGCGAACATCGTTCCGTTGCGCCGGTGATGACCATATATAATGAAATTTCTTGTTGTTGATTCGGGCTTGACGCTGTTTCTGTAGTCAAGAAATGGGCAGCCGGATGAATTATACTCTTTGTTGACATTGTGCCTAAGATAAAAACTGTTATCCTTAGACTGAACAACCGGATAATCAATAAGAGTGTTTGAAACATTTATCCATCCCACAACATCGCTGTTAAGCTCTCTGATTGTTTTAAAGGAAGCAAGCGTACCGTCGGTAAGTCTTTCTTCTTCTTTATTATCATCATCGTTGTTCCATACTCCGTTTTCGGTTGTTGATGGTTCCTTGCTGTCATAATCCTTTTTATATGAAGCAAGCTCCATTTGCTCAAGATACGGCTCGCCAAAATATTTGTAGACAAGATATCCTCCCGACCCTAAAAAAACTATTACAGAAATAAACAGTACCACCCTGCTGACAGGATCCATTTTTTTCTTCTTTTTTCTCGTATCTTTTTCACGGTACATCTCGTCTAATTCAAAAAGGTCATATTCGTAATTACTTCTCGCCATATTATCCCACCATCCTTTTATTATTATGCTATATTACTTGTCTTTTAGCAATGTCAAAACGCCAAGAAGAACCGTTTCTGCTGCGGTATTTCGTATATAATCCCTGTCCGCTCCCGGTATGTCGATCATAAGTCTCGTAACGTCCGTTCCGTTAACTGTGGATATAGCTGTATAGACCAGACCTACAGGCTTTTCCGGAGTGCCGCCGCCAGGTCCGGCTATACCAGTGGTTGCAACGCCAATATCCGCTCCGGACACTCTGCGAATTCCGTCAGCCATTGCCCTTGCGGTTTCGGGCGAAACGGCTCCGTGCAGAGATAGAATTTCCTCCGGGACTCCTACCATTTTTGTTTTCATCTCATTTGAATATGTGGTTATCCCAAGGTCAAATACTTCCGATGAGCCAGGAGCGTCTGTAATTATTTTTGAGATAATTCCAGCCGTGCAAGATTCGACAGAAGCTATTTTCATTCCACGTTTTTTCAGTTCAGAAACAAGCATGGTTGATATTTCAAATTGCGTCATTCTGCAACGCTCCTTATCCTTCAGGGGTAATCACGGTCAGCTTTGTTTCCCTGACCGCTCTTTCAATCATTGCGGAAACATTTATTTCGTCTGATTCGAGAGCCTTTTCAGCCTGAATTATTTTTTCGAGAACAGGCTTTGTTTTTGGGTGCTTAGGCGTGAAAACAGTACAGCAGTCCTCAAACGGAAGAATAGATATATCGAATGTGTCTATTCTTCTTGCAATAGTTACGATTTCCTCCTTGTCCATGCCTATAACCGGACGCAGAATAGGCATATCTGCCGCAGCGTCGGTGCATTCAAGAGCGCGTAGCGTCTGGCTTGCCACCTGACCCACGCTTTCACCGCTGACAAGCGCGAGAGCGCCGTCCTTGCGGGCAATTATCTGAGCTATTTTAATCATATATCTTCGCATAATGACCGTCAGCATGTCTTCGGGACAGTAGTCCCTTATTGCCTCCTGTATCTCGGTAAAAGGAACGATGTGCAGACGAATCTCTCCCGACCATTCTGAAACCTTACTGAGAAGATCAATTACCTTCTGCTCGGCGCGCTGGCTTGTGTAGGGGGGAGAGGCAAAATTAACCGCCGAAAGCTCTAATCCTCGCTTTGCCATCATCCATGAAGCGACGGGTGAATCTATTCCTCCCGAGATCATCACGCACGCTCTGCCGCCTGTGCCGACCGGAAGACCGCCCGCTCCCTTGATCGGCTGTTTGTGGATATAAGCCGATGTATCGCGTATTTCCACCGTAACGATAAGATCAGGATTATGCACGTCAACTGTCAGATGCGGGAATTTATCAAGGATATACTCTCCGGCAGCAGCGCATATGTCGGGACTTTTGAGCGGGAATTTCTTATCGGCTCGCTTTGCATTCACCTTGAAAGATCCTGCTTCTTTGAGTTCATCGCTAAGATATTCGCAAACAGCGGGAAGAATTACATCCATATCCTTAGAAACCTCGGCTGCGCGACTGAGCGAAGCAATGCCGAAAACCTTTGAAATTGCGTCAACAGCTTCTTCAACGTCAGCTCCTTCAAGCGGCGTTACAAACATTGTTGACTGAGAACGCCAGACCTTTACTCCGCCATAGGGTGCGGCAGCTCTCTGGATATTCTTGGCAAGAGTTTCCTCAAAGCTTCTGCGGTTAAGACCTTTGAGCGCAAGCTCGCCGTTTTTGATAAGTATTATTTCGTTCAAGGATTTTCCTCCAAAAATGATATTTTGATTTATTGAATTCAGGCAAAGTGAGCAAGACTGCTTATTCCTTTTGCAACCGCTCCGGCAAGCGCGTCGATTTGATCAGATGTATTGTCCGCGCAGAAGCTCACACGGATTGCGCTGTCCGCCGCGTCACGCGGAAGACCTAACGCCTTGATAACGTGACTCGGCTCGCCCTTGGCGCAAGCGGAGCCGCCGGAAACATATATTCCGCGTTCCGACAAGAAATTAAGCATTGTTTCAGCCTTTACGCAGCATGTGCTGAAATTCACGATGTAAGGTAACGCGTCGTCAGGACTGTTGATTACGATACCATCTATTTCACTCAGTCTTTTAATCGTGTAATCTCTGAGTTCTGTCACTTTGGAAAAACGTTCGCTAAGATTCTTCCGATTGCACGCGATATTAGCCGCCGCACCGAAAGCCGCAATCAGCGGCGCTGCTTCCGTGCCAGGACGGAAAGAGTCCTCCTGATGTCCGCCGTGAGTAAGCGGGGGAATGCTCAGACCTTTGCGCTTGTAAAGAACGCCGACTCCCTTTGGCGCGTGGATCTTGTGTGCGGAAACAGTTACCATGTCAGCGCCGAGCTTTTTTACGCTGACCGGAATTTTACCAAAAGCCTGAACGCAGTCGCAATGAACGATTGCACGCGGCGCTTTTTTCCTTACGGTTTTTACTGCCGCTTCAACCGGCAGGATACTTCCGACTTCATTGTTCACCATCATCATTGTGAAAAGAATAGTATCTGAATTCACGGCTTCCGCGATATCGTCAGGAGAAATATGTCCATAGCGGTCTGGCTTGAGCCGTATAACCTCGAATCCCTGTTTTTCAAGCTCCGCAACGCTGTCAATTACCGACGAATGCTCTATAGCGGTGGTAACGATTCTGTTGCCTGCACGTCTATTCCTTATAGCCGCCCCGAATACGGCAATATTGTTTGCCTCGGTTCCCCCTGATGTAAAAAAGATTTCCTCAGGAGCCGCCGATATTGCTAAAGCTAAGGAATGCCGTGCTTCTCTCAGCTTGAGAGCCGCCTCGTTGCCCTTACGGTGGGTGGAGCTTGGATTGCCCCAGCAGCGCAGCATCATTTCATTTGCGGCAGCGACAGCCTCGGCGCAGGGTTTTGTTGTAGCACTGTTATCCAGATATATTTCATGTATTTCCTGTACCAGAAAAAGCACCTCTTTAATAAAAACAATTATACTTATAATATTGTAGCTTATATTCTCCACTAATGCAATAGCTATTAATGACATATTTTTTATAAATTTTTAAATATTTCCTTATTTCTTTGGGAAGTTGTATGTTCATAAATTATTGTGTTGAAAAATTCGCGAAATAAGTATATAATAAAATAAGAAAAAAATAAAAAAGTCTGAGGTGTTTTGAATGGATTACAAAGAGCTTATCGGGAAATATCCCGAATTTATATATCACGGATATGATATAACTGAGCTTGACGAGAAAATAAAAATAGTCTACAATTTTGAAACTGTGGGGCTTACCGAATTTCACCCTTACTGGGTATTTCCACGGAATGGAATAGATATCGGAGATCCGGTCTTTGAAGAATTTGTCTTTTCACTCGGAATGGTGGAGCTTGTCAGCTATTGGAAAGCGGCATGTCCTCCCAATGTTCACGTTGAATGCGGCTATCTGAGCGATGAACAGAAAGCATGGTGGAAGAAGCTGTATTATCACGGACTTGGCGAATTTTTCTATACCAACGGCGTTGAAACTGATATTGATAGATTCATGAAAATCGAAACATCAGGAGCGTACAAAAAACGTTCCGTCACCGCCGAAAAAAAACTGAGCGGCTGTATGATCCCTGTCGGAGGCGGTAAGGATTCAATAGTATCGCTACATGTGCTGTCGCGTTACGGAAGCGTGGAAGATAATATGTGCTTCATGATGAATCACAGAAACTCCGCGTTTGCGTCGGCGCTGATTGCTGGATACCGTCCGGAGAAAATATACAGACCCAAAAGATATCTTGACCGCACAATAGTCGAGCTGAACAGGCAGGGATTTCTAAACGGACATACGCCGCTTTCCGCGCTTATAGCCTTCGCCGCTTCAATGTCAGCGTATATTTGCGGCAAAAAATACGTTGTGCTTTCAAATGAATCCAGCGCGAACGAGGCTTCAGTATCCGGAAGCGACATTAATCACCAGTACTCCAAGAGCTTTGAATTTGAGAAGGATTTTGCCGGTTATATTGATAAATACATTCCCTGCGGCGTAAAATATTTCAGTCTGCTCCGCCCGCTTTCTGAAATACAGATTGCCGCCATATTTGCAGGGCTAAAGGAATATCACCCAGTTTTCCGCAGCTGCAACGCCGGCAACGCGGGAACCAAATTCGACACATGGTGTCTCGAATGCTCCAAGTGTCTTTTTGTGACTATGATTCTTTCCCCGTTCCTCACAGATGAAGAGATCAAGGACATTTTCAGAATAAATCTTCTCAACTCGAAAAGCGATACAATGAAAAAATATTTTGAACAGCTTATAGGGCTTCATGAATCCAAGCCATTCGAGTGCGTCGGCAGTGTGGACGAGATAAATTTTGCCATGTGCCTTGCCATTTCCAAGAGAAATGAGAGAGGGGAGACGCTGCCTTATCTGCTGGAATATTACATGACGACCCCTGCTTATGTAAAATACAAAGACAGCCCGAATATTTATGCAAATTATTTCGATGAAATTAATCTTATTCCGGAGGATATGAAGAAATACGTGCGTGAATGTGCGGACGAATGCAAATGGTAATTATCAGAACGAAAAACCACGTAAAAATACACAATTGTGTTGACAATTATTTGGAAGTTGAGCGCTCAATCTTTTTTTTCTTTTCGCTTTACTTAATAGGTTGATTATGATATAATTAAGAAAATCAGATATGCTGACTCATAAAAAAACGCAAATGAAAAAAGATTTTTAAACAAATGAAGGTGACATGAATGAAAAATAATAATTATGTAATACTGACTGATTCTACGACTGACATTTCCCAGCAAATTGCCGATGAAATCGGAGTCGGCGTATGGCCAATGCAATTTGAGCTTGACGGCTTGACATACAGGAATTTTCCTGACGAACGTGAAATGAAATCTGACGAATTTTACAATATGATGCGTACCGGAAAGATGCCAAAGACCTCGCAGATCAATGTTGTGGATTTCTGTGAATATTTCAGCGAATATCTTGATAAGGGACTTGACGTACTTTATATATGCTTTTCTTCGGGACTCAGCGGCACATACAATAATTCTCTCTTAGCAATAGAAGAGCTTAAATCAAAATATCCCGAACGTACCATTATATCGGTCGATTCCTTAGCGGCTTCAATGGGCGAAGGACTGCTTGTTTACTTTGCTGCACAGCAGAAAAAGAACGGAATGGATATTCAGGAGCTTGCAAAATGGGTCGAAGATAACCGTCTGCATCTCTGTCACTGGTTTACTGTTGACGATCTTCATCATCTCAAACGCGGAGGAAGAGTTTCCGCCGCAACGGCTATTGTAGGTTCAGCTTTGAATATTAAGCCGGTTCTTCATGTTGACAACGAAGGACATCTTATCAACATATCCAAGGTAAGAGGTCGCAAAGCATCCCTGAATGCAATGGTAGACAGAATGGTTGAAACATACACCAATCAGTTTGATACGGTTATGATATGTCAGGGCGGTTGCCGCAGTGACGCCGAATATTTGGCTGGCGAGGTAAAAAAGCGCGTCAAGGGCGTTAAAAAGATAATTATGGGCAATATCGGTCCGGTTATAGGCGCACATGCCGGTCCCGGAGTTTTAGCACTGTTTTTCTACGGTGATCATAGATAATTATATTTTTAATTATTCTTATAACAGGCACGCTACGGTTTACGGTCAGTGTGCCTGTTTGCTTTTTTATTGCAGTAGGTGGAAATAATGATTTTTGACAGTCACGCGCATTATTATTCCGATTTTTTTTCAGAGGACAGAGACGAGCTTCTGTTACGTATGCATAATGAACAGGGAGTCTGCGGGATTGTCTGTCCGTCAGAGGATCTGCTCACTGCCTCCGAATGTGTGGAGCTTGCGCGGAAATATGATTTTATATATGCCGCAGTCGGCATACACCCTGTCTATGCCGATACATGGGATAATTCGAGCGCCGAAAGGCTTTCCGGACTGCTTTCCGGAGAAAAGGTCGTTGCAATAGGCGAGATAGGGCTTGATTATTATCGCGGTTATGAAAACAGAGAGAAACAGAAGTTCGCCTTTACTTCGCAGCTTGAACTGGCGGCACGTGAAAAAATGCCCGTTATAATTCATAATCGCAAGGCGCATGGCGATATATACGACATACTTCGTCATTACAGACCAGATGGAGTAATGCACTGTTTTTCCGGAAGCGTTGAATCCGCGAGAGAAGCGCTGAATATGGGGCTATACATAGGATTGGGAGGTTCTGTTACGTTTGCAAACGCCGTGAAGCCGGTTGAGGTAGCGAAATATGTTCCGCTTGACAGACTGGTTCTTGAAACGGACGCGCCTTACATCATTCCGCGCCGTTTCCGTACAGGAGAAAAAAAATACGGGCGAAGCGAGTCATGGATGATAGACTATGTAGCAGAATTTATAGCTCAAATTCGCGGAATCGAAAAGGAAAAACTTCTCGATATTACAGCAAATAATGCGGCTCGTCTTTACGGAGTTAAAATTTTATAAAATAATGTTGAAGAATAGGGTTGAATTTGTCGCGTCGATGATGTAAAATAATAAAATAACGTTACACAGTGTTATTATTCTTTAGAAAGGATTGCCTATGCCGATTGTAAATCTGCATATATAGTAAAAAAGTAGTCCAATGAAGTATATAATAATGGATCTTGAATGGAACGGCGCTACCACGCATTCAGGTTATTTCAATGAGATAATCGAGATAGGCGCGATCGCGCTTGATGAACAAATGAATATTACAGGCGAATTTCAGACTTTAGTTGCGCCAAAGCAGACAAGAAAAATCAGAGGAAGGATCAAGGATCTGACACACATAACTAACGATGACCTCAAAAACGCGGACGGTTTTATTACAGTATTTAAAAAACTGAAAGCGTGGATAGGTTCGGGAGAGAACTGTATGCTTGCATGGGGCAATTCAGACATAAGCGTTCTTCACGAAAATCTTAAATGGTACAATATGCTTGACGATATATATATAATAAAAAATTACTGTGACGCGCAGCAGCTTTGTCAAAAGGCGGCTGGTATATCGCTGAGTAAGCAGATTGGACTTGCCGCTTTTGCCGAGCTTGCGGATATAGAAATAGGCGACGATCAGCTCCACCGCGCTCTTAACGACAGCAGACTGACCGCGAAGTGCTTTGCCAAACTGAATACGCCTGAGCTTTTCAAGACCTTCGTAAAAAAAGCCGATCCGATTTTTTACGAGCGGATGAATTTCAAATGCTACAATTTACAGGATTTGAGCGACGAACAAATCGTGTTTTCTGACTTCATGACAGAATGCCCTGATTGCGGCACATTCATGAAGCGGCTGACCGGCTTTACATGCAGGAACAAGAAGCACTATGCGAAATACCGCTGTGCTGTCTGCGGAAAGGAATTCAATATTTCGCACACTCTGAAAATAACATACGACGGACTTGAACACAGAAAAACGCTGAATGAAATAGGCGGCAAAGAACAGCGGACAAACGGTGAATCTGACGAAACGGCAACACTGCCGGAAGAATAACTACTTAAAAGAATTAAAGAATTTCGGCGGGGTACGGCAATCATAAAAGCCGCAGCCTGCCGATTTTGCTGATTGGAGTGAATAATGTGAAAAGCTGCAATTTGTGTCCGCGAATGTGTGGAGCGCAAAGGGGTAGGATCAGGGGGGACGGCTTCTGCGGCTGCGGGGAAACTCCGGTTATTTCAAGAGCTGCGCTGCACATGTGGGAGGAACCCATAATAAGCGGCAGCAGCGGTTCGGGTACGATTTTCTTTTCCGGCTGTTGTTTAGGGTGCGCTTTCTGTCAGAATTATTCGATTTCATCTGAACTGAGAGGAAATGCTGTGACGCCCGTAGATCTCGCGGAAATAATGCGTGAGCTTGAAGCACAGGGCGCACATAACATCAGCTTTGTAACAGGAACTCACTATGCGGCGGCAATCATTCAGGCGCTTAAAATATACCGCCCGAAAATTCCGACAGTATGGAACAGCGGTGGTTATGAGCGCATAGAAACTCTTGATGCTCTTGCAAAATATATAGATATATGGCTGCCCGATTACAAATTCGCGCTTCCAAATGTTGCAGAAAAATACGCACATGCTCCGGATTATCCGACCGTTGCAATAAACGCGATAAAATTCATGTGCGAATGCGCGGAAGAAAATATTATTGAAAACGGCATAATGAAGCGCGGAGTCATCGTGCGACATTTGGTGCTGCCGAAAAATGTGCGTAATTCTGTTGCCGCACTGCGAAAAATAAGCGCCGAACTGCCCAGCGGCACGCTCGTCAGCATAATGAGCCAGTATACTCCCTCAGGAGATATTTCCGCGTTTACTGAGCTTAATCGGAGAGTCACCCTAACAGAGTACGAAAAAATACTTGACACGGCTGACATTCTTGGTCTGACCGGATTCCGTCAGGAGCTTTCCTCCGCCGCGGAGGAATACGTACCGGAGTTTGACCTGAGTCAGCCGGTATAATTTTGATTTTTCAGTATTAATTATAATTTTATAATGAGTACACATAATTATCAATTGATGGTGTTATTCTCTAAAATATATTTCTCACATTATAATGCAGTAACAAGGACGGTAGCCCAATGATAAAGGTTAAGAATCTGACAAAAAAATACGGCTCCAACGTCGCTCTCGACAACGTGAGCTTTTCGGTCAAATCCGGCGAGATTGCAGGCTTTTTGGGACCCAACGGAGCCGGAAAGACCACTGCCATGAATATAATTACGGGATATCTTTCGTCAACCTCAGGAACTGTCACTATTGACGGCTTTGATATACTCGATCAGCCTACCGAGGCAAAAAAAAGAATCGGCTATCTGCCGGAAATTCCTCCGCTTTATCCTGACATGACGGTGAATGAATATCTTGAATTTATCTATGAGTTAAAGAGAGCGACGCAGAAAAAGGAATCCCACTTCAATGAAATTTGCGAGCTAACAGGCATTTCAGGCGTCCGGCGCAGACTTATAAAAAATCTCTCCAAGGGCTACCGGCAGCGCGTGGGAATTGCCCAGACTCTTGTAGGCAATCCTCCCGTGCTTATTCTGGACGAGCCGACTGTGGGACTTGATCCAAAACAGATAATCGAGGTGCGCTCGCTAATCAAAAAACTCGGAAAGAAGCACACTGTAATTCTGTCCTCGCATATTCTGAGCGAGGTTCAGGCGATATGCGACAGGATAATTATGCTCAATAACGGCAGACTTGTCGCCGACAGCACATCACAGAGTCTAAGCGACAGACTGACGGACGGCAATTCTCTCATTGTCAGGGCTGTAGGAAAATCCAGCGAAATTCAGGCTGTTTTAAATTCCGTGAAAACAGTCAAGCGCTGCGAAAAGCTATCCGAGAGCGGGGAAGAGGCCGAATTCAGCGTGACGTTATCTGGAACTGAAAACGCGAGACAGGATATTTTCTTTGCGATGGCGGCAAAAAAACTTCCGATTATTGAGATGAAGCAGAGGGAATATTCGCTCGAGGACATTTTCATGTCGCTGGTTGATAAAAAATAAAAAGGGGAAAACCGCAAATGAAAGCAATATACAAAAGAGAACTGAGCGCGTGCTTTCGCTCTCCGATAGGATATCTTTTCTGCGCGATATATCTTTTTTTCAGCGGAATGTATTTTAATTCCGTGCTGTCGGTGGGACAGTCGTCGGAATTCCCGCAGATATATTACGGAATGCTGAATATAGTGCTGCTCATGCTGCCCATGCTTACAATGCGTCTTTTCAGCGAGGAACGCAAGTATAAGACAGATCAGATACTTCTGACGTCTCCGGTAAATATCACACCTCTCGTGCTCGGCAAATTTTTCTCGGCGCTTACCATTTACACCGGCTGCACTCTTTTCACTCTTGTCTATGCTATTGTGTTCAGCTTCTTTACACAACCGTCGTGGGCGCTTATTATTGGAAATATATTTGGCGCGATACTCTTCGGGGCTGCGTTCATCGGGATAGGAATGTTCATCTCGTCCATGACTGAGAGCCAGTTTGTCGCCGGAATGGGTTCCTTTTCCATTGCCACAATTTTTATTATTCTCGACGTTATTCCGCTTGTAACGAACAATGAATTAATAGTGTCGCTTACAAGAAACATTTCATTTGTGGGACGCTATAAACCGTTCACGAGCGGAATCCTCGACGTATCGAGCATAATATTTTTTGTAAGCATAGCGGCGGCGTTCATCTTCCTGACCGTGCGAGTGCTGGAAAAACGCCGTTGGAGCTGAATGGTCATTTTTTCTCAAAGAGGTGATTGAAAATTGAATTTCTACAATAAAAAGACAAAATCCCCTGAGGGAAATTCTTCTGAAAAAAAGACTCAGAATGAGGGAGCATGGGGAAAAATAAAGCATACGGCTCATCTTATCCGTACAAGCACGAGGTTCCGCCACGGCAGCATGGCAACCGTCATGACTGTGATATTCTTTGTGTTTATCGTGCTGCTCAATATTGCGGTCATGAAGATGAAAGAGAAATATTCTTTCATGAGCGTGGACATGACCGATGACAGGCGATACACACTGACAGAGGAAACCGAAAAGCTGATTCGAGGCATAGATGAGCGCGTTGAGATAGATATTCTCGCAACAGAAGCTCAGTGTACTACGGCTGGAGTACTCACAACCGACACCTACGGGCAGATTCCTGTAGCTCATGAAATAATCAGGCGCTATCCCCAGCTGAATGACAATATATCCATCAATTATGTCGATCTGAGCAAAATGCCCGCGTACATTATGCAGTTTCCGGAATACAGCGACGTTCTGGATTATTACTATATAGTTGTCAAATCCGCACGCCGCACGAGGATCACTTCATTTTTTGAAATGCTTCCGTCGCTGTCCTCAGATTATTCTTCATTCGACAGCACCACAGGAAATACCTCTGTCGCGCAGTCCTACACCGAAACTTATATGACTTCTCTCATAAAAACCGTTACGCTTGACAAAACTCCTGTTGTCGCCTTTGTTGACGGGCTGAATGTTGACGCCAATTGCTCTGACTTTACGTCAATACTTGAACTTAACGGCTACGAGGTGCGTACCATTGACATTCGCCGCGAAGAGCTTCCCGATGATGCGGATATTGTGATGCTTGCCGCGCCGACAGTAGATTTGACTAAAGCGCAGACAGCCAAATTTGACAATTACCTCAGCGACAGAAACAAATCGAGGACGTTGATTGTATTTTCATCGTCGCTCATGCCGAAAATGCCAAATCTGAATTCGCTTTTATCAGAATACGGCATTGCCATAACGCAGGATATTGTTTACGAGGGCGATTCACACAACACTATATCAAAGCAGATGAGCGCTTTCACAGCTCAGATGACCGAGAACGACTACACTCTTGATTTAATTGACAGACTGAATTATCCCGCTGTAGTAAACGCTGTCGCGCTCGATATTCTTTACAGAGAAAAGGGCGCAACCGACGTCACGGCGGTTCTCACTTCATCGGAAGATGGCTTTGTCTGCGACAGCGCAATTAAATTTGAAAGATCAAAATACACCGAAGCCGACAAGGCTTCCCGCACCGTTATGGCATGCTCCACAACCTACCGCGATACAATGGACGGTAATGAGGTACGGACAGATATTATCGTCGCTCCCGACAGCCTTTATGCCTCGGAGCTTCTCACTACTGATATTTACGGTAATTTGAGTCTTTTATTGAATGTATATAATCAACGAGGCGGAATCGACACAGGCAATATTGATATTGAACCTAAGTCGCTCTACGCGGTGGACTTCTCGGTGGATATGAATACTCTGTCGGTCATCAGCACAATATTCGGATATGTCATTCCGCTTGTTATTTTGCTTTGCGGTCTGGTTGTCTACATCAGGAGGCGCAGACTGTGAACAGAAAAAAACGCAATCTTCTGCTGCTCGTTGTGGCGACTGCAGCTGTGTGTGCGCTGCTGATGGTCCTCACTTTAGGGGATTCCGCGGAGAACGGTCAGCATGAGCATGAACACGGCGTTTCTGAAAGCGACGAGCATTCCGAAAGGCATACCGGCATTCTGCTGAACTATTCAGCCGACGAGATCAAGACGCTTACATTTTCAAATTCAAAGGCAAAATACACGGCATACGTCGATTTAAAAAGCGGAAATGTCGTGTTTAAGGAGCTTGAAGGCTATTCTGTCAATTCAAAATTCATGGAAACAGTCTGGTTCGGCTCTGTGCAGATGATATATCAGGACGTCGTCGCCGACACAAGCGACAAGGACTACAAGCCGAGGGATTATGGCTTTGACAAGCCGTCACTGACAGTTAAGGCAACCTTGAAAAACGGAAAAAGCTATTCCTTCAAAGCCGGAAAGAAAACGCCAGGCTACGAAAACGACGTGTATTATCTCACGGTAAGCGGCGACAGCAAAATCTATGTCTGTACGCTCGACAGCGCATTTTTCATGGGCGACAGCTATTATCTCAGCGACGATATTTTCAGTGATTACGACACAAATCAGGACGGCAGCAAAAAAAATACGGCAAAAATAGGCGAAGTAACCCTGAGCGGCGAGGCTTTCAATGGAAAATTCACTATAATGCCAAGTACAACAGCAGACATGAGCAGTCCGTTCTACGGATATGAATATATGGTGACATCACCGATAAAATGGCCCGTCAAGGCGTCAGCGGCTTCAATGCTTATCAATGATCTGCAATACCTGATGGCGGATGACGTAGCCGTCCTGAAGCCAACCGCAAAGCAGCTTAAATCACACGGACTTTCATCGCCTTACCTGACAGTTTCATTCAAGCGCAACGGAAAGAACTGCGTGATGTATTGCAGCAAGCCTGAGAATGAAAAAATGTACGTAATTCTCAAAGATCACGACATTATTTATGAGCTGAACACTAATTCTCTGTCGTTACTTCACGAGCTGAAGCCGGAAAACATCTATTCAATAAACGCCGTTTCAGCGACGCTTGAAGCTGTCAGCGGGGTGAAGATTGCCGGCGGCGGAGTGAAATGCGACATTGTTGTGTCACGTGATGAAAATAAGAACGCCGTTGCCGAGACAGATGTTATTTATACCTATTCCGTTACCAAGAACGGCGAAGAAAAAAAATATTCGTCATTTGTCAAGCTTATGAAGCAGCTCAATAGCAGCTCGATCACACGCTGGAATGTGAAAAAGCCGACCGGCAAGCCTGTTATCACTATTACGCTTTCGTTCTTTGAAGGGGCAAAGCAAAAGCACAAGGCGGCAATAATAGAATTAGTCAAATATTCCGACCGCGAATACGCTGTTGTCCGCGACGGACTTCCCGTAAACACCGTTTCAGCCACATGGGTTAAGCAGCTTTTAAGCGACGCCGAAGAATTCTGAAAATAATTTGCGCCTGCATTCCGTTTATTATTCTGCGGAATGCAGGCGCTTGTTTTTTTTATTGTGTTACTTTATTCAAAAAATCCGTGACGATTTCGGCGTATTCATCCGGCTTGTTGAGAATGGATTCAGCATGACCAGCTCCATCAATTATATGCAGTTCTTTGTATCCCTTGGTACGCTTTGCCATGTCCTCTGAATTTTTCGGAAGAATAAAAGCATCGTCCGCTCCGTGAATGAAGAGAACTGGAATCTCGTTTTCGTCAAGGCTGTCAATGGGACGCATTTCTTTGATCGGATAACGATAGCGCAGACGAGCTCCGAAATCAGCTACATCTACTAAGAACAAAGGCGCTCCGGCGTTGCGGTAACCTTCGCACAACACGTTGTAAATGTCGGAAAATCCGCAGTCTGCAACAGCAAAATCCACTTCGGGCTTGTATTTCAGTGAGGTGACCGTGGAACCCGCGCCGAGAGATTCGCCGTGAAGCCCGAGAAGCTCGATATCGGAATAACGCTTCCGTGTGTCTTTTACCAATTCGTAAATATCCTGTCCCTCGCGTACACCGTATGTCGTGAACGTCGGTTTGTTAAGCCCATGTCCGCGCAGGTCATAGATAACGCAGTTGAACCCCATAGCTATGTACATCTTTGCGTATTTCAGCGAGCCCATGCGGTTGTCGGTGTAGCCGTGTGAAATTATAACGTATTTTCCGGAATGCTCAGGACAGCGGAGCAGCCGGACATGCAGCTCATAGCCATCGAAGCTTTCCACTGTGTAGTCGGAATGTTCAAGGTCATTGTAGAATGAAGTGTCATATCTTTCCGACTGCCACTGTTCCGCCTCGCTCAAGGTCTGCCGATCGCCGGTCATGACAAACGACGCAAGCCAAAGGGCAAAAATCAGGAACAAAATCAGCAGAACACCCACAACTGCAGCAGCTATTGACGCGTACTTCATAATATCACCGCTTTTCATATTATAAAAAAATTATAATACAAATTTATTTTTTGTCAATGATTATAATGGTATAATGTAAACATATTTTACTTTTAATTTATAAAAACTTATATCAATTATTGACTATTTATTATTATTGTGGTAAAATAAATAAAAAACGGAGGCTTGATAGAAATGGATAAAAAATATATTCTCGCACTGGACGAGGGAACCACCAGCGCGAGAACCATACTATTCGACAAAGAGATGAACAAGGTTATTACCGCGCAGCAGGAATTCAACCAGATTTATCCCCATCCCGGCTGGGTAGAACATGATCCCATGGAAATTTATGCCACACAATACGCATCGATGATAGAATGCGTGGCAAAGAGCGGCATTGACCCTGAGGAAATAGCCGGAATAGGCATAACGAATCAGCGCGAAACCACAATCGTATGGGAAAAGACCACAGGAAAGCCGGTATATAACGCAATCGTGTGGCAATGCAGACGCACGTCGGAAATATGCGAAGAGCTTGAAAAGCAGGGTCACGGCGAGTATATACGCAAAGCAACAGGGCTTAAAATCGACGCATATTTCAGCGCGACAAAAATCAAGTGGATTTTAGACAATGTTGAGGGCGCAAGGGAAAAAGCCGAAAGGGGAGAGCTTCTCTTTGGCACAGTGGATACTTGGCTGCTATGGAAACTCACCGAGGGCGCTGTTCACGTCACAGACCGCACAAACGCCTCGCGCACAATGCTTTACAATATTAACACGCTGCAATGGGACGAGGAGCTTTGCCGTATATTCGGCATTCCTATGAATATGCTTCCCGAGGTAAGAAGCAGCAGCGAGGTTTACGGATATGTTAGAATGATGGGCGCTAAGGTTCCGATAAGCGGTATTGCCGGAGATCAGCAGGCTGCGCTCTTCGGTCAGGGCTGCGTCAATGAGGGCGATCTTAAAATAACATACGGAACAGGCTGCTTCCTGCTTGCCAATACCGGCGGCAAGCCTGTATTCAGCAAATGCGGACTTGTTACTACAATTGCCGCTACTCCTGAGGGAAAGCCTGTCGAATACGCACTTGAGGGAAGCGTATTCACCGGCGGCGCTGTAATTCAATGGCTTCGCGACGAGCTGAGAATCATTCACGATTCGTCCGACAGCGAATATTTTGCACGAAAGGTTGCAGACAACGGCGGAGTGTACATTGTGCCCGCATTCACAGGACTCGGCGCTCCATACTGGGATATGCACGCAAGAGGAGTTATAACCGGAATTACACGCGGAGCCAACCGCGACCACATAATACGTGCGGCTCTCGAATCCATTGCTTTTCAGTCTGAGGATGTTATCAGGGCAATGTGCGAGGATATGGGAGAAAAGATACACAGTCTGAAGGTTGACGGCGGCGCTTCAGCGAATAATTTCCTGATGCAGTTCCAGGCTGATATTTCTGACGTAACCGTAATACGTCCCTCACAGAAGGAAGCGACGGCGGCAGGCGCGGCATATCTTGCTGGAATGGCAGCGGGTCTTTTCGAGGGCAGCCCCTCAGATGAGGGCGCGAAAGTCAACGCTGTATTTGAATCAAAGATGAGCGAAATCGACCGTGAAAAGCTGTTGAACGGCTGGCACGCTGCGGTTTCAACATGCAGAGGAGTGTGAATTATGGATATTAAGATTATTGACAGAGAGTTCCCGTCAACCGACGGAATTCACCAGCTTAAAGGCAAGATGTACATTCCCGATGGCGAACCTAAGGGAGTATTCCATGTAGTACACGGCATGACCGAACACATTGGAAGATATGACACATTCCTTAAAGAAATGGCGGAGTCGGGATATGTGGTTGTGGCATATGACAACTTAGGTCACGGCAAGACTGCGAAAGATAAGAGCGAGCTTGGATTCATTGCAAAGAAAAATGGCTGGAAAAAGATAACGGACGACGTTTACGCCGTTTCAAAGATAATTAAAGAGGAATACCCCGGACTGCCCTACTATCTGATGGGACACAGCATGGGTTCATTCATTGTGCGGAATGCCGCAGCGACATATCCGGATCTCATGGATAAGCTTATTGTAATGGGTACGGGCGGTCCCATGGCTGCTACAAAGCCGGCTCTCGGAATGATAAATACAATTAAGTTCTTCCGCGGCAAGAGACACATTTCTCCGCTCATTGAAAAACTTGCGTTCGGAGAGTACAACAAAGGCTTCGGCGACGGCAGCAACGGAGATTGGCTCTCAAAGAATCCCGAAGTTCGCCGTGTTTACAACGCTGATAAATTCTGCAATTATCATTTCACCGTCAGCGCTATGTATGATCTTGTCAAGATAAACGACGCTGTCAATAAGAAAAAATGGTTCAAAAAGATAAGTAAGACCCTGCCGATACTGCTTGTTTCTGGAAGCGAGGATCCTGTCGGCGAACACAGCAAGGGCGTAAAGAAGGTCTACAAGCTTCTCAAAAAGCGCGGCGCAAATGTACGCATGAAGCTCTATGAAGACAATCGCCACGAGATTCTCAACGATACGGCGCGGGACGAGGTTATCGAGGATATAAAGGCGTTTTTGTCTGAATAATAAAAATTGCCCGATAAAAAAGATACGTGATATCTTTTTTATCGGGCAATAACAGACTAAGCGTATCAGGAATCATAGAACTGCTGTCCGTCATCTGTTATAAGCCGTTCAGATTTCGGATATTCAAAAATTTCGGCATTTCCGGCGTTTTCGGCGAGGTATTCCGCAAATCTTGCCGCGTACCATTTTGCCATGCCGAGGTTATGCATGAGATAATTCCCGCAGTTTTTTGGGGAAGTTCCGGGAACGCTTTGCACATTCTGCACAGACTCAAATGCCTTTTTTATCAGATCATAGATCTCACCTGAAGAACGGTTGCCTTTGAGAATGAGATAAAAACCGGTAAGGCAGCCCATCGGTCCCCAATATATTACTTCATCCTTCCAGTCGGGGTCGTTTCTGAGAAAAGTGGCTATAATGTGTTCAAGCGAGTGCATGGCAGCCACATCGACTGCAGGCTCCCTGTTGGGTCTTGTAAGTCTGATGTCGTATGTTGTAACAGCGTTATCTCCGGTATAATCCACGCGGCTGGTGAAAATACCGGGAACAATGGCTGTGTGGTCAACAGAAAAACTTGGTATCAGATCCATTCTTGTACCTCCTTGCGGCAATAAATTCATAATTACATCAGCGTCAACTGTTCGCCCTGCTGTGAATCGTCGGCCGAACCCGCGGCGGGGAGATTTTTCGGGCGGAATTTGGATTCGTTCTTAACCATTCCCTCCGCGTAAATCAACATTTCACTGAGTTTTGCGTTTCTGCGAAGGGTAATTATCTGATTGCCCTGCGCGCTGCGGGTTTTGGCTGGAACAGCTTCGGAATTGAAAATAAGCACTTTCCCGTTTGAGGAGCGAATGAGAATATCACAGTCATTGTCGATATGAAGCATGCCTACGAGCGGGGATTTGTCGTTGTAGGCTGTGAGAAGCTTGCGGCGGTTGGTCTTGGTTGCGTATGAATTAAGCTCCGCCTTTGCCACCTTACCGTTTTCATAAGCGAAAAGCACATATCCGCTGTAATCAGTCGTGAGAATACAGTATCGGAAGTGTTCGTCATCGTCCATTCCCAGAACAGCAGGAACATATTCGCCCAGCACGCTCGCCTTTGTGTCGCTGAAATCGGCAGCTTTAGCCTTGTAGACCTGACATTTGTCGGTAAAGAAAAGTAATTCGGCGATATTGCGCGTTTCAAAGGTCTGTACTATACTGTCGCCCTCTTTGAGCTTCTGATCGCTGCTCATTCGCAGCGACTGGGGGCTTATTTTTTTGATATAGCCTTCTTTGGTTATAAAAATATGCACAGGATAGTCCGGAACTGAGGATATTTCATCGTCGTCCGCTTCCTCTACAGAGTAGAGAATCATGCTTCTGCGGGGCTGACCGTATTTTTTTGCAACGTCTTTAAGCTCCGAAATTATTATCTTTTTTATTCTCTGGGGTGAATTAAGAATATCCTCCAGATCGGCAATTTCATTTCTAAGGTTTTCAATATCCTCTGTCCGCTTGAGAATATACTCCCGATTGATGTGGCGCAGCTTGATTTCCGCGACGTATTCAGCCTGAATCTCGTCAATACCGAATCCGTTCATAAGATTCGGTACAACATCAGCTTCTTCTTCAGTCTCACGAATTATTTTTATCGCCTTGTCTATGTCCAAAAGGATCTTCTGCAAGCCCTCAAGCAGGTGCAGTTTTTCCTTTTTCTTACCGAGAGTAAACGCTGTACGGCGATGGACGCAGTTCATACGGAATTTTATCCATTCCTCCAGCAAACCGTCAACACCAAGAACCCTCGGCGAACCGTCTATCAGCACATTAAAATTGCACGCAAAGCTGTCCTCGAGCGTCGTCAGTCTGTAGAGCTTCTGCATGAGCTTGTCAGGGTCGGCGGCGCGTTTCAGGTCAATCGTTATACGCAGTCCGTGAAGTCCCTGCTCGTCACGTATGTCGGATATTTCCTTAATTTTTCCCGCTTTGACTAAGTCGATTACCTTTTCGATAATCTGTTCACATGTTGTAGTGGGAGGTATCTGTGTGATATCGATGCAGTTTGCCTCACGGTCATATGTGTAGCGGGAACGCACGCGAATGCTGCCGCGTCCCGTGTGATAAACCTTATCAAGCTCCGTTTTGTTGTAGATTATCTGTCCGCCGCCTGGGAAATCAGGCGCAAGCAGAGTGGAGCTAATGTCGTGATTCGGATTTTTGAGAAGCTGTATTGTGGTTTCGATAAGCTCGTTCAGGTTAAAAGAACATATGGAGCTTGCCATGCCGACTGCTATGCCGGTATTGCTGTTGCAGAGAATAGCCGGAAACGTCACCGGAAGCAGCGAAGGCTCTTTCATAGTGTTGTCGAAATTGTCCACCATGTCCACGGCGTCGTTGTCAATGTCGCGGAAAAGCTCCGCAGCAATCGCGGCTAACTTTGCTTCGGTATATCGGGAGGCTGCCGCCTGTGTGTCGCGGGAATATGCCTTTCCGAAAGATCCCTTGGAATCCACATACGGGTGAAGCAGAGCTTCATAAGCCACGGTCATTCTCACCATTGTGTCGTAAATAGCCGCGTCACCGTGCGGATTCAGTGCCATTGTCGAACCGGCAATTTTTGAAGATTTCTGTCTTGCTCCCGTAAGCAGTCCCATCTTGTACATGGTATAGAGCAGCTTTCGGTGGGAAGGCTTGAAGCCGTCGATCTCCGGAATGGCTCTGCTCATGATAACGCTCATGGCGTAAGGCATGTAATTGCCTTCAAGCGTATCGACAATAGCCTGTGAAACGACTTCTCCCGCACCTTTTATATAACCGCTCATAGAGGATTTTTGCGGAGTAGATTTTCTTTTTTTGGGCGCCAAATTATCACCTTCGTGTAAATTATAATCAATCTGAATGTAAAGCTTTATATATTTACATAATTATAACATGTAAATCAGATTAGCTTTACTGCACATCGGCAAGCTCGATGAATTCACTTCCATGCTCCGCGATATACTCCTTGCGTCCCGCGAGATTGTCGCCAAGAAGCACGTCGAACATTTTCTCCGTCGGCTCCGCGTCGGTTGGCATTACCTTTATCAAACGGCGAGTGTCAGGCGCCATTGTCGTAAAGCTCATCATATCCGCGTCATTTTCGCCGAGACCTTTGGAACGCTGAATTGTGAATTTTTTGCTTCCAATCATTTCCATTATCTCCGCCTTTTCCTGCTCGGTGTAGGCGAAATACGTCTCGCTGCCGCATGTGATTTCGTAGAGCGGAGACTCCGCGATGTAAACCTTTCCGGCTTCAATCAGCTTTGGCATAAGACGGTAGATCATTGTAAGAATAAGCGTGCGTATCTGGAATCCGTCAACATCGGCATCGGTGCAGATTATGACCTTGTTCCAACGGAGCTGATTTATGTCGAATGTGGAAAGGTTCTTGCTCTGATGACCCTTTACGTCAACGCCGCAGCCGAGAACCTTTATCAGATCTGTTATGATGTCGCTCTTGAATATCTTGGAATAATCGGCTTTCAGACAGTTCAGTATTTTTCCTCTGACTGGCATTATGCCCTGAAAAGCTGGATCGCGTGCGTTCTTGCACGAACCCGCCGCGGAATCGCCCTCCACAATGTACAGCTCACGCTCAGACGGATCCTTTGAACGGCAGTCGATGAATTTATTTACGCGGGAGGTGATGTCCATGTTTGAAGACAGATTCTTTTTTATAGCGAGACGCTGTTTTTCAGCCTGTTCGCGGCTCTGCTTATTCAAAAGCACCTGTCCGCATATCTTGTCTGCCTCCAGCGGATTCTCGATGAACCACACCTCTAACTGATGGCGGAAGAATTCAGTCATTGAGGTCTGTATGAATTTATTTGTAATGGATTTCTTGGTCTGGTTCTCATAGCTTGTCTGGTTTGAAAATGACGAAACCACGATTATCAGACAGTCCTGCACGTCCTGAAATGAAACCTTGCTCTCGTTCTTTGTGTACTTTCCGGTTTGTTTGAGCCTTGCGTCGATCATTGCCACGAATGCGCTTTGAACAGCCTTCATCGGCGCGCCGCCGTACTCGAGCCAGCTGGAATTATGGTAGTATTCGCAGACGTTCACACGGTTTGAAAAGGCGACTGCCGCGTTAATCTTCACATTGTAATCCGGCTTGTCGTCGCGGTCGCGTCCTCTGCGTTCGCACTGCCAGAACTGCACCTGTGAAAGCGCATCGTCTCCGGCAAGCTCTCTTACGTGATCCGCAATGCCGTCCTTGTAAAAATACTCGAATTTCTCTCCGCTAACCTTGTCGTCAAGAATAAACAACACTCCTGCATTGACTATAGCCTGTCTTCGCATGGTGTCCTGATAGTATTCAAGCGGAATGTTGATGTCGGTGAATACCTCTAAATCCGGCTTCCACTTTATACGGGAGCCGGTTTGTTTTCCTGTATAGGGTTCCTTGTGCAGACCCCCGACATTTTCGCCGTGTTCAAAGTGCAATGTGAAGCGCGTACCGTCGCGGCGTATTTCAGCGTCCATGTACTCCGAGGCGTATTGCGTGGCGCAGAGACCAAGACCGTTGAGACCGAGGGAATATTCGTATATTTCACCGCCGTCGTTGTTGTACTTTCCGCCCGCGTACATTTCGCAGAATACAAGCTCCCAGTTGTAGCGCTGTTCCTTTGTGTTGAAATCGACGGGAATTCCGCGCCCGAAGTCCTCCACCTGCACGGAGCCGTCGGCAAATCTTGTGACGATTATCCTGCTGCCGTAGCCCTCTCGCGCTTCGTCGATTGAATTGGACATGATCTCAAACACCGAATGACAGCATCCCTCTATGCCATCCGAACCGAATATAACGGCAGGACGCTTTCTTACGCGGTCGGCGCCTTTGAGGGCTACAATATTGTCGTTGCCGTATTCTTTTTTTTCGGTTGACTGGTTTGTTGTTTTTGAAGCCATAGATTCTTCTCCGTTTTTATATCATTTAAATACGTGAATAAATAAAAAAATAACCTGCAAAATTAAATTGTAAGCGATAATAAAGAACTTGTCAAGCGGACAAGGCTCAGATTGGTTAATAATTTTTAAATTCATAAATAATTTACCATTTTTTAGTGCAAATAATCTAATATGACGCTGTGATTTAATTGACAAGTGCAACAATTTGTATTATAATATCATGAGATATAGTTGTTAAAACATCTGTATTCTTTAGCAAATGTTCACAAATATTTATCACTTAGAAAGGGACAGATCAGATTATGAACATCAAAGGACTTTCAACCTCACAGGTCGAGCAAAGCCGCAAGGAACACGGCTCAAACAGCCTGACGCAAATACCGCCAGACCCGCTGTGGAAGAAAATATTGGAGGGCTTCAAGGATCCGATGATAATGATTCTCCTTGTCGCGCTTGTAGTGCAGGTTGTGCTTTATTTTCTCGGACAGGCTGAATGGTACGAGCCTGTGGGAATTCTCATCGCAATTCTGATTGCCAACGGCGTAGCTTCCGTCAGTGAAAGCAGACAGGAGGGGCAGGCTTCCGCGCTCAAAGCGGAGGAGGAAGCCAAGGAACGCGCAAAGGTTATCCGCGACGGCAAATTGGAGGAAATCCACGTAAGCGAGGTTGTTGTCGGTGATATAATCTTCCTACAGGCAGGAGATAAAATCGCAGCCGACGGCGAAATAATCGAGGGCGAGCTTAAAGTGGATCAGGCAGCGCTCAACGGAGAGACTGAGGAAGCCGACAAGATTCCCGTCACAGGCACGCCGGATTATAACATAAAGGATCTTCTCAACAAGCATTACGCCTACCGCGGCACTGTCGTCGTTGGCGGCGAGGCTCACATGGAGGTCAAGGTTGTCGGCGACAGGACTCTCTTCGGCGAACTTGCTCTCGAAGTGCAGGAAGAGACTCGCCGCACTCCTCTGCAGGTCAAGCTTGCAAAGCTCGCAAAGCAGATATCCACATTCGGCTATATCGGAGCAATAGCAATAGTAATTGGAATTCTTATCAAAACGTTCGTAACAGGCGAGCTGCCGACTACTCCATTTGAATGGGTGCGCCTTATTATGGACGCTATTACCGTAGCTGTCACAATCATTGTCTGCGCGGTTCCGGAAGGTCTGCCGATGCTGACGTCTATTCTTCTTTCGTTCCAGAGCATACGCATGGCGAAGGACAATGTTCTTGTGCATAAGATAAACGGTCTGGAAACAGCCGGCAGCCTGAGTCTGCTCTACAGCGACAAGACAGGCACAATCACCGAGGGCAAGCTTTCCGTCGTGGAGATGGCGACAGGAAACGCTAAGACATTTGATTCTCTCGCAAAAATGCCAAAGGATTTTTCCGCGGACGTTATAACAGGCATCGGCGTTAACAACAGCGCTTCGGCAAGCAACGGAGAAATAATAGGCGGCAACAGCACTGACCGCGCGCTTATGTCTTTCCTTGTGGCTTCCAATGCAGCCAATGAAATAGACAAATCCGGCGTAAAGACTTTCAATTCTTTTAATTCCACCAAAAAAAGCTCCAGCGTTACGATGGAACAGGGCGCAAAGCTTGTTACGTTCGTCAAAGGCGCGCCCGAGAAAATTATTGAGAAATGCACGTCTTACATTGATGAAAACGGCAATGTCTGCGAATTCTCCGATAAATCGGCGATAATCTCATACATCGACACACAGGCGGGCAGATCGATGAGACTGCTCGGCGTCGCAAAGGCTGACGGCGAACAGGACGACGCAAACTTAACGCTTCTCTGCGTCATGTGCATACGTGATAACGTCCGCAAAGAAGCCGTGGACGCAATCAAGGAAGTGCAGAACGCGGGAATTCAGGTTGTCATGGTTACTGGCGACCGCAAGGAAACCGCCGTTTCAATCGCAAAGGACGCGGGACTTATCACGCGTGACAGAGACGTTGCGATTACCTCCGGAGAAATGGCTGAAATGACGGACGATGAGCTGAAAAAAATTCTTCCCGACCTTCGCGTAGTATCACGCGCCCTTCCCACCGACAAGAGCCGTCTGGTGCGCGTCGCTCAGGAGATAAACATGGTTGTGGGTATGACAGGCGACGGAGTGAACGATTCGCCCGCTCTCAAGAAAGCCGACGTCGGCTTCGCAATGGGCAGCGGAACGGAGGTTGCCAAGGAAGCGGGAGATATCACTATTCTTGACGACAACTTCCTCTCCATTGAAAAAGCCATTCTTTACGGCAGGACCATGTTCAAGAGCATACGCAAATTCCTCATATTCCAGCTCACAGTCAACGTAGCTGCGGTGCTTACCTGCTTTATAGGTCCTCTTATCAGCAAGGAAGAGGTAATTCTGACTGTCGTTCAGCTTCTTCTTGTCAATCTCGCAATGGACACACTCGCCGCGATAGCATTCGGAAGCGAACCCGCGCTCAAGGAATACATGAGGGACAAGCCCGTACCGCGCTCCGAGAGCATAGTCAACAAGAGCATGTTTGCTGAAATAATCATTGCCGCGCTCTATATAACCGGAGTATGTCTTGCCATGCTTACAGTCCCGCAGGTGCAGAATTTCATTGGTTCAACGGATATGACATATATCAAGTCCGCGATATTCGCCACATTCATGATGGCAATAACATTCAACGGATTTAACGCACGAACAGAGCATATTAATATATTCAAGGGAATATTTAAAAACATCAACTTCCTGCTGGTTATGTTTGGCATATTCGCCATGCAGTATGTCTTTGTGACATTCGGCGGCAAGGTACTCAGCGTTCACAGCCTTACGCCAAAGACATGGCTTGTGTGCGTGATAGTTGCGGCTCTTGTGATTCCGATTGACATGATCAGAAAAATAATAGTTCTGGCGTTTAAGAAATAAAAGGGGGATATCAGAAATGAGTGTAAATCTTCAAAAGGGGCAGAAAGTGGATCTTACAAAGGGAAACGCTGGTCTGCGAAGGGTTATGGTTGGTCTTGGCTGGGACGCCGCGGTGTCGTCGGGATTCTTCGGGGGCAGAACACAGGATATCGACTGCGACGCAATTGCGTTTCTTCTGAACAGCAAGGGAAATATCGAGAGCAGCTCAGACGTTGTTTTCTTCAACAATCTCAACCATAAAAGCGGCTGTGTCTTCCATCAGGGCGACAACCTTACGGGCGAGGGCGAAGGCGATGACGAACAGATAATGGTTGATCTTGCCGGTCTTCCTGAGGAATACGAGCGCATTGTTATTCTCGTCAGTATTTATAAAGCAACCGACAGGGATCAGCATTTCGGAATGATAAAGAACGCGTTTATCCGTTTGGTTGACGCCGACAGAAATAAGGAACTATGCATCTACAACCTCTCAGAAAACTATGACGGAATGACCGCGCTTGTATTCGGCGAGCTTTACCGCTACAAGGGCGAGTGGAAATTCAACGCTGTCGGTCAGCCGCTTCAGGTATGGTCGATAGCGCAGCTTGCGGAGAGATACGGACTTCCTCGCTCGGTATGGAAGAGATAAAATTCACATCAGATAAATCAATTTACGGAGGTAATTCATTATGGCAGTAAATCTTCAGAAGGGGCAGAGAGCGGCTCTTGACAATTCAATGAAAATGGCTCTTATCGGATTGGGATGGGACCCGAACAAGTATGACGGCGGATATGACTTTGACCTTGACGCTTCCGCCTTTGTATGCGGGGCAAACGGCAAGGTTCAGAGTGACGACGACTTTATTTTCTACAATAATCCCGATTGGCGCGACCACACGATATGGTCGTCGGGCGATGACCGCACAGGCGGCAACAGCGCCGATGGTGACGACGAACAGATATTTATAGATTTCACTAAAATACCTGATTTCGTCAGCAAAATCGCAATCACCGTCACAATTCACGACGCTGCCGCACGCCGTCAGAATTTCGGTCAGGTGTCCAACGCATATGTCCGCGTGGCTAAGGTGGAAAACGAATTTGACACTCAGGGCGAAACGGTTATCCAATTTGACCTTGAGGAAGAATTCTCCATCGAGACGGCGCTTGTGGTCTGCGAAATCTACCGCAAAAACGGTCAGTGGAAATTCAACGCGGTTGCTTCGGGCTATCAGGGCGGACTTGAGCAGCTTTGTCACGTATACGGCGTGAATGTCTGAATTGAATAATTAATAGAATTGCTTGTAGGGAAACGGACTGTAGGCTGCGCCTATATCTGTTTCCCTACAAAAATAAATTTCTATCAAATGCGGGAGATATGCAAAATGCAGGTGTACGCTTTTCGGAAAGCGTCAGGCTTAAACGGAGTGCGGGGGCGATTGTCTTGAATACGTATGAGAGAGCGATGCTGAAAATTTCACATACCGAGTCTCACACAAATCTGCTCGGACCTGGAGATCGCTTTGTCATATGGGTTCACGGCTGCTGCTTCGACTGTAAGGGCTGCCTTGCGCGGAACACGCGATTCGGGAATTATCATGATGTGGATGTGTGTGATCTTGCGGGCGAAATAAAAATGTCAGGCTGCGACGGACTCACAATAAGCGGAGGCGAGCCTTTTTTGCAGGCAGAAGCTTTGGCAGAGCTTGTCCGTGAAGTGAAAAATACGTGCGATATCGGCGTGATAATATATTCCGGATTTACAATAGAAGAGCTGTATGACAGAAATGACAGCGCGGCGCTTCTTGGTATGACAGATATTCTTATTGACGGCAGGTACATAGAAGAGCTTGACGACGGACGAGCTTATGTTGGTTCGTCAAATCAGCGCATTCATTATCTGACAGAGCGTTACGAAAATTCAGGAAGCGAATACTATTCCGCGAAAAAAAGGCGTGCCGAAATTAAATTCAGCGAAGATTCCGTAACGCTTATAGGCGTGCCGTCTGCAAACGTGCTGAAAATTTGGCAGGAGATAAAATCAAAAAACGGAGGGGATTTCGATGACTTCTGAAGCGGAATTATTTGGCAAGGATTCTGTAAAGCTGAATATGCGCATACAAGGATTACATCTCGCAGATACACCGCAACGGCAGCAGAATGCAGATCCTTGGAAAATTTAATATTTCAGAGGATCCATCGGGAGAGATATTAACTTTCCGCCCGATAATGGTGAGCGGTATATTAAAGATAACGTTTGGATTCAGCGGTAACGCGTTTGAAAATGAAAAAAAGCTGAGTATATTCAGAAGTTCAACCAAAACTATTGAAAGTAAATTTGACATTAAAGATAATCTCATTTCAGTTGAATTCATTCCCCAAGGCAATATAAAATACATTCTGCGGCTGACGTACAGGGAATCGGAGCAAAACACGGGTTCGGCGCAACCGGCAGATTCACATGACAATCTGCGGCTGCATCAGAACCCGCCGACACACCATTCCTCTTTTGTGCAATCGCTCGATGATTTTGACGAGCCGGCCGCTTCTTCTGAAGCTCAACCCGAACGAGCTTCCTTTTCTCAGAATACGCCTGTAATTGCACATAATTCCTATGCTTCCGGTGTGGAAAGCGACAGCGAGCTTGACGAAATTCAGAATAAAATAAGGGCAAGCGAGGATAAGCTTAAAAGGCTCAGAGAGCGAAAAGCGTCTGCAAAGGATATTCTGAAAAAATTACAGGCTGAATACGACAAGGACTATGATGAATTCGGAAAAGAGCTTGAAGAATACCGGCAGCAATTCCAAATCGATCAGTCTGTCATAGATTATTACAGAGATAACGATATCCGCCCCATAGAGGATTTAATCAAAGAAATATCCGAGAAGCTCGACAGCGCGGAAAAACAGATAGGCGTTGTCATTCTGAGCAGACAGCAAAAGACGATGGAGATAGAAAACGAGGTCAAGTCAAACAAACGGCAGTAAAGAGTTGATTGTATGGATGAATTGAAGCGTCTTGAACGTGAGGTAAAGAACCTCCAGAACCAGTTGAGACAGCAGAATATTCAAGCCGAGCGTGCAAGACAAAGCCTGATAGATGAAAACAGGCGCAATCTTGAAAGATATCAGTCCGAAATGCAGAGAGCATTAAGGGAACACGACGCGGCGGCGCAGGCTGAATATGAGCGTCTTCTGAGAGAATATCAGTATTCCGTCGGCAGCGAAGCGGGCAGGAGACTTGCCGAGACAGACGCAGCTTACAAGCGTCTCATGGAAGAGGTGAGACGGAATGAAGAAGCGCTTGCCAAGAAAAACCGTGAGCTTGAATCGGCGGTACAGGAGCTTAAAAGCAGGCAAACGCAGCGTGAAGAAGGCAGCATGTCACAGGCTCAGGAATATCTGTATAACGCGGCGATACAGTACCGCGAGATAGATAAAAAACCGCATGAAAAATTCATGCCTAAACGTCTTGAAATATTCTATAATTCAATTAAAGACGGGCAGCAGCTTTTTAAAACGGGACTTTTTGAAGCTGCTACAGCCGTTGCCATTTCCGTCAAATCCGGGTTGGAACGGCTTGGCTACAATATTGACGATAAAGAACATGAGTGGGACAGACAGTATGATCTTCTCAGGCTTAAAGCGGACTATTTAATTAAAAGGATAGATCAGGAGCTTGACAACTGGAAGGAGTACATCGGACAGTCGGGGAGCGATGATAATTCAAATAAAAGTAGGACTGTCGAGATAAATTACTGGTCTCGGGGAGAATACGCCGATGTGATACATTCGTCGGAAAAAATCAATGAAATAATAGCGGATGTGGAGAAGGATGGCAGATCGGCATATTTCAAGCGTTCCGACGGAGTTTCCACCGATGATTTAAAAAAATACATTGAAGAAATCGACATACTTAGCGAAAAGCTTTCCGCGTTCAGCGGCATTTATAAGGAGAGATATTCGGCTTCTTGCCAGCGCGCCGAATGGGGAGAATGCATTATTGATTTTCTCACATCGGAGATAAATCTAAAATGGATACCGGAGCTTTCCGGATTTCGTGAGGCAGGGGTTGGAGAGCTTGAAGCGGAAGATTACCGCGACTATATAAAATTGCAGTTCGGCGACAATTCCGTAAAGGAGGATACCCGCGAATGGCTGAAGCTTGTCTTTGAAAATAGTTCCGGCAGCGTAATATATATTTACATTCTGCCTATAGAAGAAAAGAATAAAGTAAAAAATCGCATTATTCTTCACATTGACTTTGGCGGAGCCGAGCAGATCCAGTATTCCCGTGACATTTACGCCCACATATGCGAGGCTGTAGGTCTCGGCGACGATTCTGATGACACGGTGAATTATGCCGCCGACGTCAACGAACTCAAAGCAAGCACAAACAAGGTTTACAAGGAAACCGCGTCTGATCTTGAAAAAACAAAAAGCCACGGTTTATAAAAAAATACAGAGAATGGCTGACAGACATATTTATTTTTCTAATTTTCAAAAAGGAGAGATTTCATAATGAGCGGAGAATCCGGAGGACTGGTATTATTGCCTTTGCTGGCATTGGGTGCGATGCCGTTTGTGCTTGGTGGACTCGCGGTTGCCGGCATTGCCGCGGCGGGAGTCAAGGCCGGTTCGGCAGCGGTAAGATATGAACAGAAAAAGCGGGCGGAGCGCAGAGAAATACGTCAGAGCAACGCAGCCGTAAGTATAGGAAATTTCCGCGGCGAAATGCAGCGCAGCATGAATGAACAGAACGCGCTAAATATTCAGGCTTCAAATCAGATGATGCGGGAGCTTGAACAGCAGCGTGCCGCCATGAGCCGTGCGGCACAGCAGCAGGATGTCGATGCGTTCGGCAATTATGTCCGGCAGATGAAGCAGTCCCACGTTCAGGTGATGAATTCAATAACCGGTACGCAGGAACGCTTCAATCAGGACTACAAAAAAGAAATAACCCGAAACATGAGCAGGATTACCCGTCAGATAAACGAGCAGTACGCTTTACGCATGGGAGAAATCGAGCAGCTAAAAAGCGATATCGCCGAAAAGAATAAGCTCGCCGCCGAGACTGCCAAGGGATATATCAGCGAAGCGACGACTCTTCTCGCGTCCCTTGAAGAGGATTACAACGGGAAGAAATTTTCTGCGCGTCAACTCACGACGCTTCGCAGCCAGCTTGAAAAGGTTATAGCGCTTTACAACAGCGGAAGCTATGAGAGCGCCATAGCGGGAGCAAAGGACGTTGCCGCGTCTGCGCTCGAAGAAATATATGAAGCCGACGCAGCCCAGAAGGAATGGGAAAATTATTATAAGCTTTCTCTTGTGCTTTCTGAGGAAGTAAAAGCCTTCATAGAGTCGCAGGAATTTGTAACCGAAGCCGCAAAGGCCCATGCGGAGAAATGCTCCGGCAAGACGCTTGAAAATGAAATTGTCGGCATGCGGATAGCCGATTACACCGATAAGAATTCAAAAGGTCAGACCAGATACGATTACCTGCGCCGTAAGGCGAATGAAACATACGATATGCTCCGCCGGGACGACGCGGAAGACCTGACAACCGAGCAGCTTAAATCCTCGGTAGATTTTCTCAATAACGAGCTTTATCCGGCAATTTCCACATGTCTCAACAGAGCGGTGGCAAATATGAACAACGCCTTTTCGAGACAGAACATCAGCGAGGATATCATTGACTTCTTTGAGGAACACAATTTCACTTTCAACGGTTACGCGTACGATGAAAACACTCACGACAAAGGATGTTCAGACTCACGTTGACCTCAAACAGATCAAGGGCGACGAAGCCAACGAGGAACGCAAGGCTTATTACAGGGAGTGCGTTGAAAATGTCGTAAAGGGCGCAAACCCATATGCACAGTGCAGTCTGAAATGCAAAGGCGAGACAAGGGGAAAGCTTTCCACAGACACAGAGACAAAGAAGAAGCTGAAAAGATAAAAAGACACCAAAATAAAAAGTCAAGTGTGGTGAGATAAAATGAGTTCTGTATTGGAACGTCCGGAGCTTAACAAAATATTTCTGATTTACGGCAATCTGGACGATATGTTCATTTCACCAGATCTACAGAAGAATAATTTCCGTCCGTTTCTCAACCAGTACCTTCGCGGACTTGGCTACCGTCAGATCGTTTATTATTCCGGCGCAAAGAACGTCGGGAAATTTGTGCTTGACGACGAGAGCGCGGTTCTCGCTATCAATAAAAACAAGCGCCTGATGGATTCAGGACAGCAGGACAATTCAAATTCCATGCCGGTTCCGTCGGCAAACGCACGCAGAAGACGCAGGATTCTCAATCCATCGGCAAACGCGCAATCGGGCGGACAAAGCGCCGAACCTGCGGAAACACAGCCTGTTCCGTCAAGTAATCAGTCCTCACGGCAGAATGGAGAAAAACCAAAGCTGATATATAAGCAGCCAAAGATTACACCTGCGGAATTTCTGGACGACGCGAAAAAAATGATGTCTGACGGAAGCGTAAAGACAGCGATAGTATTTACATTCTTTCAGGATTTTGTCACAGACGGCGCGGCTCCTCTGCAGCAGTATTCCGAGCTTCTTTCACATCTATGGGATGAATACGGACTTAGCAGCAATGAAAACATATGTATATTTCTTGCGCCTCAGATGGATTCCGATTCACTCTCACGGCTTCTTGACAATCTTGCCAGCGGAAACGTTTTCCGCAACAGATTTTTCAATACAAACAGAACCATCAACCGGAGCTGTACAATTCACATAGGTCTGCCAAATCAGGACGAATTCCGGTACATGCTCGAATATCTGCGAATCGTGGGAGACGGCGGAAAACGCCTGAAATACAAACGCGGCGAATTAAGGGCAATCGTTTCTTCGCTGATGTTTCTCAGCCGCGAAGCCGATCGTGAAGAGAACCGCGCTGGATATCTCAGCTCTGTCTATGAAAATATAGTGCGCTATATGAAGCGGCAGCCTGACGATACGGTGACATTTACGGAAGAAACCGTCAAAAAAATATACAGCCGATTCAAGGCAAACGACAGTTCTGACCCGATGGAACAGCTCATGAATACACGCGGCTGGGAATCCGTTGCAAAGAGAGTCAGCGAGATAGTTGAGGATTACAAGAAGAAAAAAGCGCGCGTCCAAAAAAGCTCCGATTATGTTCAGCCGGTAAAAAAACTTTCATGTGCAAACGAACGTATAGACACACCTGACGATAAGGGTAATTTTGATTATCCAATTCCGAATTTCGTCATAAGGGGAAATCCCGGAGTTGGCAAAACAACCGTCGCACGCCTTATCGGGCAGATATTCTATGAAAACGGCATTCTGAAAAGGGGACTCACCGTTGAAGCGACAAAGGACGACCTTGTTGACCGTTACGTTGGCGGCACTCCGGGTCGTACACGCGAAAAAATCATGGAAGCACAGGAGAGCGTGCTGTTTCTTGACGACGCATATTCGCTTATAGACAAGAGCGAAGACAACAATTATTCCAAAGAGGCGATTGACGAGCTTGTCGCCGCAATGACAAATACAAAGCAGTACCGCTTCTGCATGATTATGGCGGGATATCCTGAACCTATGGACGAGCTGCTTAAAATGAATCCAGGGCTTGGCAGCCGTTTTGGAAAATCCAATATTCTCACAATAGAGGACTATCCGCCGGAGCTTCTGAGAGATATTTTTATATCCAATTGCCGCAAGGATGGCTATAGCTTTATAGGCGATGGTGACGATAAAACGCCCCTCGACCTTGATCTTTTTTTCAAAAACCTCTACGATCAGCGCGACAGAGCGAATTTCGGCAATGCCCGCGACGTGGTTGCAATTGCACGCGACGTAAAAATGCGCGCTTCCCTGCGCGATGACGAAAAGAGATGCATTACAGCGGAGGACTTCGGTGACTATGGAAAATATTTTGACAAGCACGGAGTATCTTCCATTGAAGAAATATACGCGGAGCTTGACAAGTATGTGGGGCTTGAATTTGTAAAGGAGCTTTTTGAAAATGTCCGCCTTGAAATTCTTGACGCGGAGGACTGCAAACGCAGGGGAATAAAACCGGATTCATACCCTGATCATTACATTTTTGCGGGAAACCCTGGTACAGGAAAAACAACCGTCGGAAAAATGATAGGACAGTTTTATCATCTTATGGGCGTAATGGGCGGAGCGGAAACAATATTTGTTGACGCTTCGGAGCTTATAGGAAGTCACGTCGGCGATTCAAAAAACAAGACTGTGGAAAAAATTCAGAATGCCATCGACCACAATTCAATTCTCTATATCGACGAGGCTTACCAGATAACCGATTCAGCGTATTCCGCCGAGATCGTCGGCGCAATGATGACGAGAATGACAGAGAATGCCGACGATTTTAAAATGATTTTCGGCATGTATTCAAATCGTGTAGAGGATTTCCTAAAGATGAACGCGGGTCTTTCGCGCCGCGTCAGGATAGTGGAATTTCCTGATTACAATCCGGATCAGCTTGTCAGGATATTCGATAAAACAATAGAATCTCAGGGCAGAAGCATTACCGGCGACGCACACAGGCTGATAGAGCTTATCATGGAGTACAAGTATAATACCCGCACAGAGGATTTTGGCAATGCCGGCGAAGTCAAAAAGCTGGTTATTGACATGAAGAAGCTGCTGCTCAAGCGCACAGCCTTATCGCGGGACGCCGATAAATACACATACACGTCGGAGGACATTCCTGAGAAAGAGCTTGAAAAAATCAAGGATCAGATCAATCCCAGAAGCTTTGACGATATAATGAGGGAACTGAATGAACAGATAGGGCTTTCAGACCTTAAAGATGTGATAATCCGTAAGCAGGAGGAAATTCTCTACGCGAAAAAAAGCGGAGGCTCTGTTTATAACATCAACCCTGGATATTATTTCTTTGTCGGAAATCCCGGTACAGGCAAGTCAACCAGCGCAAAGCTTTTTGCGGAATGCCTTTACGAGCTTGGAATTGTCAAGAGCAATAATTTCATGTCATGCACGGCAAAGGATCTGATAGGTCAGTATGTCGGCGAGACAGACAAGAAAACCTATGCGCTTCTCCAAAAGTCAATCAACGGAGTTTTGTTTATCGACGAAGCCTACAGCCTTTCTTATGCGGGAGGTTCCGGAGCGGATGTCGGATACAAAAAAGAGGCTCTCGAACAGATAATAGCATTCATGGATGTTCCGGAGCACAGACGTAAATGCTGCCTTATTTTTGCGGGCTATGAAAAGGATATGCAGGGGCTTTACAAATCCAACAGCGGCATGCGTTCACGAATAGAAGAAGTTCATTTCAGGGATTTCTCCGCGGAGGAACTGTATGAAATATTTGCTCTCTTCTGCCGTAAAGGCGGATTTACAATTTCCGAAGGCGTTAAGGAACGCTATCTGCCGATATTTGAAAAAATGACCCGTATGGAATACTACTCAAACGGCAGAACCGCCCGAACCGTTTATGAAAAGACGCTCGCAAATTTTCGCCGCAGGATAATTCATTCTGAAAATCTGTCGGAAGATGAAAGCCGACTGATAATCCCCGACGATCTTCTCTGCGAAGATGAATGTTTGGCGATAGTATCAGTTGATTAATAGCGTAATACTGTGATTATTGCACAATATTCAAGCTTATTTTGAGATGATTATTTGAACAAAAAAGAGAAAATAATTAAACATCTTGTAAATTACAATATTATGTGCTATTATTGTAATGAAGATTATGGTAGAAAGGATAAAAGAGTGGGGCGACCCACTCTTTTGTTTGTATACAGGAGGTGTATGCATTTGGCAGGAAAAAAACACGGCGGCAATACTGTGGCAGCCGTAACGACAATAGCAAAGCCTATAGCCGAAAGATTAGGTCTGATTTTGTGGGACGTAAGATTTGTCAAGGAGGGCGCTTCCTGGTATCTGCGCATATTCATTGACAAACCCGGCGGAGTGACGCTTGATGACTGTGAAGCGATGAGTCGCGCCATCAGCGATCCTCTCGATGAAGCCGATCCCATAAGTCAGGCTTATTTTCTTGAGGTTTCCTCTCCGGGCATAGAACGCGAGCTTACCCGTCCCGAGCATTTTGAAGCGATGAAGGGCAGAGATGTTTCCGTAACGCTCTTCCGTCCTACAGAGAACGGCGAAAAGGAAATCATTGCGGAGCTTGTCGGACTCGACGGCGACAGCATTATGCTTGCAGATTTAGACGGCGTGAGGTTTAACATAAGTAAGAAAGACGCCGTTTCGGTAAGACTTTATGACAGCGAGGATAATTTCGCTGATGTAGATTCTGATTTTGACGAAATCGGGAATTAAACTGGAGGTTATTATAAGATGGCTAAAAGCAAAGCTAAAAAAGAAGAAGAGAGCATATTTGACGCGCTCGCTCTTCTGGAAAAGGAAATGAATATTCCCAGCGATTACATGATCGAAAAAATATCCAACGCGATCAGGATAGCACTTAAAAAGAGCAACAACGGCAACGACGATATTCAGATACGCATTGAGCCGGATAATAAAATATTCTCTGTGTTTATCCGTAAAACCGTTGTAGAAGAGGTAAAGGACAACGGCAGAGAGGTATTACTCGACGTTGCTCTCAAATACGATCCGCTTGCCGAGATCGGTTCGGTTGTCGCAATCAAGCAGGATCCAAAGCAATTCGGCAGAATCGCAGCCCAGACAGCCAAACATATAATTCACCAGGGAATCAGAGATGTTGAAAAAGAACAGGTCGCCGGGGAATTCCAGAGCCGTCATCAGGAAGTAGTAACCGCGAAGGTTGACAGGATAAATCCCGAAACGGGTGACGTAATAGTAAAAATTGGCGATCATGACGTGGTTCTGTTAAAAAACGAACAGGTCGGCAACGAGAATTTTGAGGTCGGCGATCTCATCAAGGTATATGTCGTTGACGTCAAAATAGGCGACAGAACCACACGCACGACTATTTCCAGAACTCACCCCGGAATGGTAAAGCGCCTTTTTGAAACGGAGGTTCCAGAGATATTCGACGGCACGGTTGTAATAAAATCCGTGTCAAGAGAAGCGGGCAGCCGTACAAAGATTGCCGTATGGAGCAATGATGAGAACGTAGATCCGGTAGGCGCATGCATCGGTCCCAGAGGTTCAAGAGTTACCAAAATAGTCGATGAGCTTGGCGGTGAAAAGATAGATATAATCAAATACAGCGACGATCTTTCTGAATACATCGCAAAGGCGCTGTCGCCGGCAGACGTAACCAGCGTCGAGATAATCGACGAATCGGCAAGATCATGTCGGGTCACTGTTCCGGCAAGCCAGCTTTCGCTCGCGATAGGCAACAAGGGACAGAACGCACGCCTTGCCGCACGCCTTACGGGGTGGAAAATAGATATCCGTTCCGACGAGGAAATGCGTGCTGAGGCGGAACAAATCGCTGATGAATCAGACGAGGAAGACGAGGTTCTTTTCGAGGACGAGGTTCCCGAATCGGCATTGGAAACGGAAGACGAACCGACAGAAGATACCGATAACGAGGAAGAATCGGTAGAAGAAACAGCAGAAGAAGAAACCGAGGAGTAATCCCGTAAAATAAATTGCTTTAGGAAAGGAGAAAACAGTCGTGCAAAAAACAAAAAAAATACCAATGCGAACCTGTATAGGCTGCGGCACTGAAAAGCCAAAAAAAGAGCTTGTGCGTGTAGTACGCGATCCGGAAGGAAATCTCAGCGTAGATTTGACCGGCAAGAAAAACGGTCGCGGCGCGTATATATGTCACAGTGTCGAATGTCTGAAAAAAGCAAGAAAAGGCAGGCGGCTGGAAAAATCCTTTTCCATGCAGATTCCTGACGAAGTATATGATGAATTGACGAGGGGGATTGCCGCAGATGAATAACAAACTGCTTTCACTGCTTGGACTTATGCGCAGAGCGGGAAAGCTATCGCTGGGTTTTGACGCTGCGGCAGACAGTGCGGAAACTGGTACAAGCTGCCTTATACTGACCACCGCGGACATTTCACCCAAGACCTTAAAGGAGCTGAATTACAAAATCAACAACAAAACCGACGTAATTGCCTTAAACTGCAATCAGGACGATATTCAGCACGCGGTAGGCAAAGCCGTCAAAATCATCTCTATCAATGATAAAGGATTCGCTCAAAAGGCAAAACTTTTGATGGAAACAAACAACGGGGAGGAATAATATTTGGAAAAATTAAAGTATAAAGTAAACCAATTGGCAAAAGATATGGGTATGACGGGCAAAATGCTCGCCGAGCTTCTTCAGAAAAACGGTGTTCCGGATAAGAAATACACAACCACCACTTCTCTTGAGGGCGACGAGCTTGATATGGCATATGAGCTTATCACTAAGGAGAATTCAGTAGAGAATTTCGATGATTTTCTTGCACAGGCAAGGCGAATGGAGGTTTCCGAGTTAACCGAAGCCGAAATTGAGGAAAGCAGGAATTCCAGAGCAAAAGCAAAAGCGGAAGCTGAACAGAAAAAGGAAACAGCAAAGGAAGCAACAAAGGAAACAGCAAAGGAAGCAACAAAGGAAGAACCTAAGAAAGAGCCAGCCAAAACGGATGCAAAGAAGCCTAAGGAAGAAAAAACTGCCAAGGCTGCAAAGACTGTTGTTAAGGAAAAGACCGAAAAGAAAGCCGCTGAAAAGAAGCCTGTCAAGGTAAAGACTGAAAAGCCTGAAAAGAAACCGGAGCCAGTTAAAACTGAGGCTAAAACTGTAGATACCCCAAAAAAGGATATGCCTGAGAATAAATCGGAGGTTACTACATCCGTAAAACCGGAGCCAATAAAAGAACCTGCCAAGGAACAGATACTCCAGACTCCCGCTGAGTCCGTAAAAGAAACTCCAAAACCGGAAAAACCGGTCGTTCAGGTCAAAACACCTGTTTCTCCGCAAGGTCAGCGTGCCGCTGTGATCGGACAGATACAGATAAAGCCGCAGCAAAGAAATGACAGGAAAAAAGAAGCAAGAGAGACAGTCAGGGATAACAGAGATAATAGAGATGGCAGAGATAACCGTGATCGCAGGAATTCTTCATCACAGGAGACGCAAAGACGCGACAAGGTTCAGCCTTCAAAGCCGCAGTCAGTACAGAACAATACAAAGGCAACTCCAGCGAAGGTACAGCCAATACCCTCCAGACAGGCAACGAAGGTTCCTGTCAAGGCGGCAACAAATAAGCCTATAGACCCGACATTCCGTCAACCTCAGAAGCAGAAGAATCCTTCGCAGCAGCCAAGAAGAGTGGAACCCCCGACAACGAGAATTGTCGATACCCGTACCACCGATCTTAACGCCGATAAATACAATACCCGTTATGACGATATGGCGTTAGAAAAGGATTTCGGACGCCGTAATGAAAGCGCCGCCAACAAGCAGAAGCTTCATCAAAAATCTCAGGATTACCGCAAGAAGAAGGGCGCAAAGAAAGAAACCGAAGCCGAACGCATGCGCCGCATAGAGAAAGAGCGTAAGAGTAAGCCGATTACGATTACAGTTCCCGATGAAATTACGGTTGGAGAACTCGCTCTCAGACTCAAGGTGACCGCTTCAGAGGTCATTAAAAAGCTCATGCTAATGGGTTTGATGGCGACAATAAATGATGTAATTGATTTTGATACAGCATATCTTGTCGCTGAGGAATGTCACGCAAAGGTTGAAAAAGAAGTAGTTGTGACGATAGAAGAACGCATTATTGATGACAGCGAGGACACTGAAGAGAATCTCGTACCAAGAAGTCCTGTCGTTGTTGTAATGGGACACGTCGATCACGGCAAAACGTCGCTGCTTGACGCTATCCGCACTACTCATGTCACTGCCACTGAAGCGGGCGGTATCACACAGCACATAGGTGCTTACCGCGTAACGATAGGCGACCGTGAGATAACATTCCTCGATACTCCCGGTCACGAGGCATTCACCACAATGCGCGCAAGAGGCGCTCAGGTCACTGATATTGCCATACTTGTTGTCGCCGCCGATGACGGAATCATGCCGCAGACGGTGGAAGCCATCAACCATGCCAAGGCAGCAAACGTACAGATAATCGTTGCAATAAATAAGATAGACAAGGTTGGCGCAAATCCGGATCAGATTAAGCAGCAACTCACAGAATACAATCTCGTTCCCGAAGAATGGGGCGGAGACGTCATGTGTATTCCGGTTTCCGCTAAAACACACGAGGGTCTTGACGATCTTCTTGAAGGAATTATTCTTGTTGCCGACGTTATGGAACTGAAAGCCAATCCTGACCGTTCCGCAAAGGGTACTGTAATTGAAGCAAGACTTGACAGGGGCAGAGGTCCGGTTGCAACTGTGCTGGTACAGAACGGCACGCTTCACACAGGAGATATTATAGTCGCCGGCACATCTGTAGGACGTGTCAGGGCAATGCTCAACGACAAGGGCGAAAAGGTCGAATCTGCCGGTCCTTCAATTCCTGTTGAGATAACCGGTCTTGACGAGGCGCCGACAGGCGGCGATACATTTGACGCCGTAAGCGACGAGCGCCTTGCCCGTGAGCTTGTCGAACAGCGCAAGCAGAAGCAGAAGGACGAGATATTCAAGCAGCGCACACAGGTCACTCTCGACAACCTCTTCAGCCAGATGCAGGAGGGCGAGATGAAAGAGCTGAAAATTATCATCAAGGCAGACGTTCAAGGCTCTGTCGAAGCCGTCAGGCAATCGCTCGTCAAGCTGTCCAACGAGGAAGTGCGCGTAAATGTCATTCACGGCGCTGTTGGCGCGGTGAGCGAATCGGACGTAATGCTTGCGGACGCGTCACAAGCTATAATTGTAGGCTTCAACGTCCGTCCGGATCCGGTAGCCGAGGAATACGCAAAGCGTCAGGGCGTGGATATGCGTCTATACCGCATTATCTACGACTGCATTGAGGAAATTCAGGACGCTATGAAAGGCATGCTTGCTCCGAAGACCCGTGTTGTCGAGCTTGGCAAGGCGGAAATCCGCATGGTCTACAAGATCACAAATGTCGGAATTGTCGCGGGCTGCTATGTGACTCACGGCAAGATTCAGAGAAACGCGCAGATAAGGGTTGTGCGTGACGGAATAGTTCTTGCGGAGGATAAAATTGCTTCTCTCAAGCGCTTCAAGGACGACCAGAAGGAAGTTGCCGAAGGATACGAATGCGGTATTACGCTCGAAAGATACAGCGACATCAAGGAAGGCGATATTTTAGAGGCGTTTATCGTAGAGGAATACAGAGATTAAGTTGTTCACAGCGGGAGGATAATACATGTCAGGACACAGAATCGACCGCATTAACGAGGACATAAAGCGCGAACTTTCGGCTATATTCAGAACGCTAAAGGATCCGAGAATCAGCAGCATGATCACAGTGCTCAGAGTAGAGGTCACTAATGATCTTTCTTATGCAACCATTCATGTCAGCACAATTGAGGGCGAGGATAAAACTGCGGAATCCGTCAAGGGTCTGAAATCCGCTCAGGGATATATCCGCCGCGAACTTGGTTCGGCGCTCAAGCTGCGTCATGTTCCGGAGCTGCGCTTTGTTTCCGATAACTCCATCGCATACAGCGCGGAGATAAATAAAATTCTCAAGCGGCTTAATATTCCTCATGAGGAGAATAATTCTGATGAGAATGAGGAAGAGTCCTTAGGGGAAGAATAATTTTTTCAGATGAATTGGACTTTTTGGCTTGTGCCAGAAAGTCCAATGTGCTATAATGTAATTAACAAATTTAAGCAGGAGAGTGATTTTTTATGGCGTCAGTAAAAAAAAGAACCGAAATTGCCTTAAAGCTCTGCGGAGGGGCAGATAAGGCATACAGAGATCAGATAGTCAAAACAGCAAAGAAGCTTCTCAAAATGAACAACGTGCTGATTTTCTCCCACAGAACACCGGACGGAGACACACTTGGCTGTGCTTTTGCCCTGTGCAGGGGAATGCGTTCGCTTGGCAAAAATGCAAATGTAAGGTGCGCCGACGAAATACCCGAAAAATATTCTTTCATGCGTGAAGGCATGAATCAGCAGTCATTTGAGCCTGAGCATTTTGTCACTGTGGATATTGCCGCTCCTCATCTTTTGGGAAATCTGGCAGAAGAATACGAGAAAAAAATTGAAATCTGCATTGATCATCATTTCAGCAATTCCTTTGAAGCGCCTATGAAACTCGTTGATGCCAAAGCAGCCGCTACAGCTGAGGTAATCTGGCTGCTGCTGTGTGCAATGGGCGTTGAAATCGACAAGGAAACGGCTTCATGCCTTTTTGCCGCCATATCAACAGATACAGGCTGCTTCAAATACAGCAACGTAACTCCGCGTACACATATGATCGCAGTTGAACTGATGAAACGTGATATTGACTGCGCGGGAATTAACTTCAAGCTCCTTGATGAAGTGAGCCGCGCACAGCTTGAGCTTAAAAAACAGGCTCTTGAAACACTCGAATACTGCTGTGACAATCAATGTGCAATTGTCACAATAACATCGGATATGATTTCCCAGACCGGAGCCTCGCCGGAGGATCTTGACGGTATTTCCAATATTCCAAGAAGCATAGCCGGAGTGGAATGCGGCATCACAATGAGACAGATTAACGACGGCTGGAAAATCTCAGTGCGTTCAAGCGAAAAGGTTAACGCCTCAGATCTTTGCGGTAAATTCGGCGGCGGCGGACACAAAGCTGCTGCTGGTTGTAAATTCAGCGATAATTACGAAAACGCCAAAAAGCAGCTTATCGACGCGGTAAGCGAAGTGTTGAAATAATATTATATTTGATAAGCTTAAATCGGAGTGAAATAATAATGGGCTGGCAAAACAGTGCGATCAACGGAATACTGCTTCTGGACAAGCCATCGGGTTTTACGTCTTTTGATGTATGCGCGGTTGTCAGGGGAATGCTTCATACAAAAAAAGTGGGGCATTCCGGCACTCTTGACCCTATGGCGACGGGGGTACTGCCGATACTTGTCGGTTCCGCGACCCGTGCCCTTGACCTTATTCCGTCGCACGACAAAACATATGTAGCCGGCTTTCGACTGGGAATTACAACGGATACGCTTGATATCACAGGTAACATTCTTTCGGAATGTGACGTCAACGTAAATATTGAAGAGCTTGAAGAAGTCCTAAGGCATTTTACGGGGACAATAATGCAGACGCCGCCGATGTATTCGGCGGTGTCTGTAGGGGGCAAAAAGCTGTATGATCTGGCACGTCAAGGCTTAGAGGTGGAGCGTGAAGCCCGTCCCGTTACGATCCATTCTCTTACACTTGAAGAATATGACGTCGTAAATGCATGCGGTCTGCTTACCGCTTCATGTTCAAAGGGCACGTATATCCGGACGCTCATTGACGATATCGGCAAGGCGCTCGGCTGCGGAGCTGCTCTCACGTCGCTCAGACGAACCGAGGCTTCGGGAATTACAATAGACCGCTGCATGACTCTTGCCGAGGCTCAGGAATACAAGGATAACGGAATTCTTGAAAGCAAGCTGCTTTCTTTAGATAAAATATTCGAGGAATATCCGGCTGTTTACATATCTGAAAATCAGGCTGTTCGTTTCATCAACGGCGCAACTCTCGCTCTTGAACGTTTGCAGCCGCCTGTTATAAACGGAGTGCGCCAGTCCGAAAGGCTCAATGCTGAAAAGTACCCGCAGGATTCGCTCTACCGGGTATATTCGAGAGCTGACAATAAATTCCTCGGTCTTGGCGTAAAAAAGACTGACGAGCTGAGAGTTAAGAAGAGATTTTGATTTGTTTCGGTGGCGATTTAAAATGAAAATATATGAGCAGATACCTGAGTTAAAATCGACTGCCGTGGCTCTCGGATGCTTTGACGGAATACATCTTGGACATAGGGCGGTTATCGAAAAGCTGAGTTTACCTGAATATAAAAATCTTAATAAAGCTGTTTTCTCGTTTTCAGACGCGCCAATTTTTAAAGAAGGAGCTGAGAGCCTTGCATCTTTTAATGACAAGTGCGAGCTTTTATCTGAACTGGGAATATCCAAGCTGATTTTTCCGTCATTCAATTCGATCAAGGATTATTCTCCCAAAGAATTTTTCACGGATATTCTTATAAGGAAGCTTGACGCTCGGCTGCTTGCTTGCGGTGAGAATTACAGATTCGGCAAACGTGCCGCGGGTGACAGCATAATGCTCAGTAATCTTTGCGAGGAAAACGGGATAGAGTGCATTATTGTTCCGCCAGTCACTTACAGAGGCAAGATAATATCATCATCACGTATAAGAGAGGCTTTAAGCAAGGGCGACGTCAAATCCGCTTCAAGAATGCTGGGACGGCAGTTCAGCTACCGTCTGAGGGTAGTGCACGGTCGCCAGCTTGGCAGACAGCTTGGCACGCCCACTATAAATCAGTATTTCCCTGAAAATTTTATAATTCCCGCATTCGGAGTATACGCGTCAATTACGGAAATTGACGGATTAAAATATCCGTCAGTAACCAATATAGGAGTTAAGCCGACTGTCGGTTCGAGCATTCCCCTCAGCGAAACATGGATAATAGGCTACAGCGGAGATCTTTACGGGCAGTACATAAGAGTAACGCTTGTGAGCTATATGCGGAATGAATGTAAATTTTCTTCAATAGATACATTAAAGCAGGCTATACAAAGCGACGGTGCAAATTCAGTCAGCTTAACAAAAAAATATCTGAAATAAGAGGTGGGAATTTGGATATTGAACTTGAAACGAACTGCGTATCATGCATTGTGACCGAGGATATGCTGGAAAAAAGCATCGGCTGCGGAGATACGGAGACATACGCTGTAGGAATGATGGTAACTCTTATGGAACGTGCCGCAAAGCAGCTTGCCGACCGACACATTCCGGACGGATTCACCACTATAGGCGTTATGCTCAACACAACCCATGTTGCTCCCACCGTATGCGGCAAGGAGGTCACGGCAACAGCGACGCTTCTGGAAAAATCGGAGGGACAATTTTATTTTGAGATAATAGCGAGCGATGACCGCGGCGTTATCGGCGAGGCAACGCACCAGAGGATAGCCGTTCCTCTTGAAAAATTCACCCAGAAAGCAAAAAGACGGGGCGGTGTACAATAGATGAATAAAATAAAATGTGTGCTTTTCGATCTTGACGGCACTCTGTTTGACACATCCGAAGGAATTAAAATGTCCTATATTCACGGTTTGAATCACTTCGGAATATATGTAAATGACGCCAGCGAGCTTGATAAGGTTATCGGACCTTCGCTTTACGACAGCTATCATGAATTCTTCGGGCTTAACGGAGAAGATTTAATGGAAGCTGTGCGGCTTTACCGCGAGATTTACAGCAGTGATGGAATTAATATGCTCCGCATTTATGACGGCATTGAGGATATGCTTACAGAAATAAAGCGGAGCGGCAATAAAATAGGACTTGCAACCACAAAACCGCTTGTCATGGCGAGAAAAATACTTGAAACTTCAGGTCTGATCAAGTATTTTGACGTTGTATGCGGCTCAAATTTAGACGGCAGTATGAGCGATAAGTGCGATTTGATAAACAAATGCATGGAAAAGAGCGGATTTGACGACAGGGATCGTGTTTATATGGTTGGCGACAGGTTTTACGATATAGCCGGTGCAAAAAAAGTCGGCGTTCATTCGATAGGGGTCACATACGGATTCGGCTCACGTGAAGAGCTTGAAAAAGAGGGCGCTGAATTCATCGCTGATTCCGCATTTGATATTACACGTATGATAACATCATGAAATAGTATTAAAATTTTATTAAAATAGCTTGTATAAGCAGGCTATTTTTTATGCTTTTATATATTGACATACTGTATTGATAAGTGTAAAATATAATCATTCGGGAAATGTTTTGATTTTGTCACATTTACGGGAGATGAGAATATGCTGCTGACTGTGGACATTGGAAATACCAATATAACTCTTGGCGTATACGAGGATAAATCGCTGAAGTTCACAGCGAGAACCGCAACCGACGCTGACCGCACAGGAGATCAGTACGCGGTTGAGTTTATGGGGATATTCGCCTTAAATAAATGCGATGTAAACACAATAGACGGCGCGATTGTATCATCGGTCGCTCCGGCTGTTACCAATGCTATTTGCAGCGCGGTTTCAAAGGTAATCAATATTGAGCCGATGATCGTCGGACCGGGCATAAAAACCGGTCTTAATATAGCCATTAATGATCCCGCCGAGCTTGGCGCGGATCTGCTCTGCGTATCTGTCGCGGCGCTTAATAAATATCCTCTGCCGAATGCCGTATGCGATTTAGGAACGGCAAGCACAATTTCGGTTCTGGACAAGGACGGCAGAATGATAGGCGGAATAATTTACCCCGGAATCCGGACATCATTAATGGCTCTTGTAAACAATGCCGCGCTTCTTCCGCAGATTAGCTACGAGAAGCCTAAACAGGTTGTCGGACGCAATACAATAGACAGTATGCGCTCCGGACTTATTCTTGGCGCTGCTTCTTTGCTTGACGGAATGCTCGAAAGGGTAGAGGAGGAGCTTGGAATGCCCGTAACCGCCATTGCCACTGGCGGATTTTCGGGTGATATAATACGCAATTGCAAGCGGGATTTTATATTAGACGAGAATCTTGTGCTTGAGGGTCTGCGTATTCTTTATGAGAAAAATACAAAAATACGCAAGTAATTCCAATTGAATATTTTGTTTTTGAAAAAATATTCATAATATTGATATTGCAGACGTTTTATTGAGAAAGAACGTCTTCAATATATACTAAATTTGCGCTGTATCCTTTTTCATGAGGAACGGCAGCAGGAGGTTTTTCTTATGAACAATGGTTCAAAAAAGGCAGACATCGTTAAGCTCGTCGGTGTCGGACTGTTCACGGCGATTGTCGTCGTGCTTCAGTTTCTGGGCAGCTTCATCAAGCTTGGTCCGTTTTCGGTTTCTTTGGTGCTTGTGCCAATTGTAATCGGGGCAGCGCTATACGGCAGAACCGCAGGCGCATGGCTCGGTCTGGTATTTAGCGTGGTGGTGCTTCTCCAGCCCGATACTGCGCTCTTCTATCAGGCGAATTTCGTTGGCACGATCATTGTTGTTCTTCTCAAGGGCACATTGGCAGGATTCCTTGCTGGTGTAGTCTACAAGGCTCTTGAAAAAAAGAACGTAACCCTTGCCGTAATTGCCGCGGCATTCATATGCCCTATAGTAAATACGGGATTGTTCCTTCTCGGTTCGGCTGTATTCTTTATGGATACGATTAAGACATGGGCAGCCGGCACAAACGTATTTGTATTTATGATTGTGGGACTTGTCGGATTCAATTTTCTCTTCGAGCTTTTGTTCAATATCGTACTCAGCCCGATGATTGTGCGTCTTATCCAGATGGGTACAAAGGCAAAGATCAAGTCAGTGTAAATTTCTTAAAAATCTCTTGAATAAAAAAGTGTGTCGGTAATCATAAAATTATCGGCACACTTTTTGTATTTATTCACCCTTGCCTTTTATATGAATTATGACATATTCGGAGTGGCGCTCTGTTCGCATGTCGAATCCCCAGCCAGCAATTCCCGATGTAACGATTTCATTGAGATTTCCCTGTTTTTTGTAACCGTAGGTCATATCGTTGGCATTAAAAAGCTCGCCGAAAAAACCGAAAGGAAAAATCTGTCCTCCGTGGGTATGCCCTGATACGACAAGATCGCAGCCGGCGTTTCTCAGTGCTTCATAATCATTGGGTTGATGATCGGCTACAACTATTACTTTTGTTTTGTCAGCGTCGGCTAAAATCTGGTTAATGCTCATTCCTCCTTCGGTTCTTTCCATCTTGTCTTTCCTACCGGCAAAAATCATTTCGTCGTTTAGCAGGACTGCGTGATCCTCCAAAAGGTTGATTCTGTTGTCGTTTATAGCATTTATAAGCAGCTTGTCAGTTGAATTATCTGAGCTTCTGTAGCGGCTTTTGTCGTGGTTTCCGTATACGTAATAGACTCCGAGTTTTGAGTCAATTCCCCCGAGAATGGAAAACGCCTCGTTTATTCCGTCGGGAGTTGTGCTTTCGTCAACAATATCACCGCAGAGTATTACAAAATCGGGCGACGCTTCCTCTATGGAATCAGCCACAGCCTGAAGCTGCTGAGAGTCAAGCGAAATTCCGTAATGCAGATCAGCAACAAGCGCGACAGTATATTCATGAGAGAGAGGCTTGTTTATCGAAATATCGTAATCGGTTCGGACAATGCGGTACATATTGAATTTTCCATAGCAGGCTATAATGAATGTCAGCAGAAACGCGGCAGCACCGGTTTTATAAACAATTTTGAGCCATTTCGGATAGCAAATGCTATTTTTCTCTCCGACTTTTTTTGCAATCGCAGCGGCAAGATCACCCAGCAACAGAAAAAACGCAATATGCAGTTCTATAATGAACCAATAGGCAAACGCGAAATACGCCGGCAAAAAAGTAAGAATAAATAATCCGACAGTCAAAAAATAGATAATCCTATTTGAAAGATTGCCGCAAAAAAATCTGAATGCAGATAAAATCTTACGATAAAAATATACCTGTTCGCATATCCCGATAATAAGGAATACAATTAGCAGAATAATAAAAAATATCACCTTGCAGCATACCTCCATAAAGCCGATACCATGTCTCACAGACGCGTTCGACATGGTATCATAAGAATTTTTTGAAAATATATATTTAGTGAATCTTGGCGCCTGGATTAATTCCATCGACAAAAATTACCTTTACGTCCTCCTTGCCGTCCGCGTCAAATCCGTTGTCCGCAGCCAGAATCATTCCGTTGCTCTCAATGCCGCAGAGCTTGGCGGGTTTGAGATTGGCGACGACAATAACGCTTCTGCCTTTAAGATCATCAGGAGCGTACCACTGGGAAATACCGCTTGCAACGATTCTCGGAGTACCTGTGCCGTCATCAAGAGTCAGCTTGAGGAGCTTTTTGGAACGCTTGACAGGCTCGCACTCCACTACCTTTGCGACCCTGAGATCCACTTTGCCGAAATCCTCTATACCTATCTGAGTCGCTATGCCTTCGACAGTAAACTCAGGCTTTGCGGGGGCTTCGGCAACCTTCTTAGCCGCCGCGGTGATTGTATCAAGCTCGGTGATTTCCTTTTCAATGTCAATTCTGGGGAAGAGGGGAGCGCCCTTGACTACAGTGACGGTTTCCGGCAGAACACCGAATTCAAATATACTGTTCCATGCTGTCTGTTCGTCGTTAAGACTGAGTTGAGCCTGAATTTTCGGCATGGTTGACGGCATAAATGGATTGAGCACAATGCTGATAATCCTGATGGACTCAAGAAGATTGTACATCACAGTGGAAAGTCTCGGCATATTCGCTTCGTCCTTTGCGAGAACCCACGGAGTTGTAACGTCTATATACTTGTTTGCGGCGGCTATGACCCTGAATATCTCAGAGAGAGCTACAGAGAACTGTAAGTCGTTGAGATTCTTTTCAACCAGCGCGGGAAGCTCCCTGACTGTGTTTACAAATTCGTCGTCCTGCTCCGGATTTGGCGTAAACTGACGTGTCATTGTATCGCCGAAATACTTCTGCACCATCGCAATGCTTCTGGAAACAAGATTTCCAAGATCGTTAGCCAGGTCCGAATTAATGCGCTTAATCATGTTTTCGTTGCTGAAATCGCAGTCGCCGCCGAACGGCATCTCGCGGAGAATATGATATCTTACGGCGTCAACACCGTAACGTTCGCCGAGAATAAACGGATCGACAACATTACCGAGAGACTTACCCATTTTTTTGCCGCCTAAGTTTATCCAGCCATGACCGTAGACCTTCTTTGGAAGCGGAAGATCGAGAGCCATGAGGATTGCAGGCCATATCAGTGAATGGAAGCGGACAATTTCCTTTGCCATCACATGAACGTCAGCAGGCCAGTATTTTTCAAAATCGTTGTATTTTTCATTCTGATATCCGAGCGCGGTGATGTAGTTTGAAAGAGCGTCAACCCAGACATATACAACGTGTCCCTCATCAAAATCAACAGGGACGCCCCATTTGAAGCTTGTTCTGGAAACGCAGAGATCGTCAAGTCCGGGCTTGATGAAATTATTGATCATTTCGTTCACACGCGTCTGCGGCTGGAGGAAGTCGGTTTCCGTAAGCAGCTTTTCCAGACGGTCGGAAAATTCAGAAATTCTGAAGAAATACGCCTCTTCCGAAGCGTCTATAACATCTCTGCCGCAGTCGGGACATTTGCCGTCCACGAGCTGAGTTTCTGTCCAGAAGCTCTCGCAGGGTTTGCAGTACTTTCCCTTGTATTCGCCCTTGTAGATATAACCTCTGTCGTAAAGCTCTCTGAATATCTTCTGCACGGATTCAACATGGTAATCGTCTGTCGTGCGGATAAATCTGTCATAAGATATTCCCATAAATTTCCAGAGTTTTTCAAAATTAGCCACAATGCCGTCAACATATTCCTTAGGAGTTAGACCGGCTTCTTTAGCCTTGTCCTCAATCTTCTGACCGTGCTCATCAGTTCCGGTAAGGAACATAACGTCATATCCCTTGGCTCTCTTGTAACGTGCCATTGTGTCACACGCAACCGTAGTATAGCAGTGACCTATATGAGGATTGCCTGAAGGATAGTAAATTGGAGTGGTAATATAGAATTTCTCTTTGTTTTCCGTATGATTCATTACGCAACTTCCTTTCATATAATAAATATAAGAAGCGCCCGTTTCTTCCTTATAAAAGGACGAGAGCGGACGCTTCGTGTTACCACCTTTTTTCATCGCCGCCTCACAGCGGACGACCTCAGGGTGTACGCTGGTTGACTTTTACAGTCAATAACATACACCTGCGCTGTAACGTGCGCGCACGCCGCAGTCTTATGAAAAAATACACTCGACAGCGAAGCTCCGAGACCATATTCAGCTTTTCCCGCATATCCGTTCTCACCGTACCGGACTCTCTGTGATGGGTGAAGAAGCATACTCATCTCTTCAATGCTTTTAAATTATTAAATTGAGGTATTATATACCTTATTTCTTGTGATAATGCTCCTTAGCAAGTTCAGCCGTGTCAAAGAAGAAATTATTGTAATCTCTCTCGCTGAATACGAATTCCACTTCTGAAGTTCCGAATTTCTCATAGCTGACGAGATTCCAGCCGTAATCGTCGAACTCAACTCTGTCTACAAGGAATTCTGTAGGCTCGTCATCAGAGGAATACATCTTGAATACCGAATCTCCGATATTCTGAGGAGGAAGCATACCGCGCATCTGCTTTGTTTCAAGCAGAGAGACGATCTTGCTGAGTATCTTCTTTTCAAGCACAGAAAGATTGTATTTTTCGATAATCGAATTAAGAGTTGCGATATCGTCCTTAACTACTTCTCTCTTTTCTTCTGTGTTCTCGTCTTTTTTTGTTTCTTCGGTAACTTCTTGAACCTCTGCGTCAGAAACTGTCTGATTATTATCTTTCATGTAGTACTCCAACTTTCATTATAAATTATTTAAATATCCATACTTGTGATAGGCTCAACCTCAACTACCTTATCTGACGCGGGAACCATACCTGTTCCTGCGGGAATCAGCTTGCCGATGATAACGTTTTCTTTCAGACCGATAAGAGGATCAAGCTTGCCCTTGATTGCCGCATCGGTAAGAACCTTTGTAGTTTCCTGGAACGACGCTGCGGAAAGGAATGATTTGGTCGAAAGGGACGCCTTACTGATACCCTGCATGACAGGTCGGCATGTAGCGAGGCGGATTGATTCATCGCCCTCGCTTTCACGGCGGGCAAGAATCTCTTCATTTGCAGCCTCGAATTCCGACTTGTCAACAAGCGTATTTGGCAAAAGAAGTGTATCTCCGGGATCCTCTACCTGAACCTTTTTCATCATCTGACGCACAATAACCTCGATATGCTTGTCATTGATATCAACGCCCTGCAAGCGGTAAACGCGCTGTACTTCCTCGATAAGATACTCTTGGACGGCGTTTGAGCCTTTGATTGCGAGAATATCGTGGGGATTCACAGAACCGTCAGTTATTCTGTCGCCTGCCTTGATGAAATCTCCTTCCTGAACCTTTCTTCTGGAGCCGAAAGGAATAAGGTAGGTACGCTTTTCGCCGTTTTCGGGGTTGGTGACAACAACGTTATTTTTTACAACGCTCTTGGTTCTGTCTTCTTCAAGAGAAACAATGCCGTCAATTTCGCTGATTATGGCAAGAGCCTTAGGCTTTCTTCCTTCAAAAAGTTCCTCGACGCGGGGAAGACCCTGTGTAATATCCTCCGCACTGGCAATACCGCCCGTATGGAATGTTCTCATAGTAAGCTGAGTACCAGGTTCACCGATCGACTGTGCAGCGATTATACCGACAGCCTCACCCTTAGTTACGACCTTGCCTGTCGCCAGATTATTGCCGTAGCACTTCTTGCAAATTCCGCGCTTGGACTGGCAGGTGAGTATAGAACGGATTTCAACACGTTCCACACCTGAATCGACAATAATCTTTGCGTCATTGTCGTCCATCATTTTATTCTTGGATACGAGCACATTACCATCCGCGTCACAGAAATCATTTACAAGATATCTGCCGTAGAGTCTCTCTTCAAGACGTTCGATAATCTCGTTGCCATCCTTAATAGCGTAGACCTCTATGCCGTGTTCACATTTGCAGTCGTCATCCCGTATAATAACTTCCTGTGAAACGTCTACCAAACGGCGGGTAAGATAGCCCGAGTCGGCGGTACGCAGAGCCGTGTCGGCAAGACCCTTTCTTGCGCCGCGGGACGAGATGAAGTATTCGAGAATATTCAGACCTTCACGATAATTGGAACGAATCGGAATTTCTATTGTACGTCCTGATGTATTGGCGATAAGTCCGCGCATACCTGCAAGCTGCTTGATCTGGTTGTCTGAACCACGGGCGCCGGAATGAGCCATCATCTGAATCGGATTATATTTATCCATGTTAGACTTGAGGGCATTTGCGACGTCGTTCGTAGCTTTCTCCCAAGCCTTTATAGTCAGGTTATAGCGTTCCTCGTCGGTAAGCAGACCTTTGCGGAAAAGCTTGAGAACATTGTCAACCTCATGCTCAGTATTGGCGATTATTTCTTTCTTCTGGGGAGGAATGGTAGCGTCGCGAACCGCAACAGTAAGCGCGCCCTTAGTAGAATATTTGTAGCCCTGAGACTTGATCGCGTCGAGAACAACAGATGTTTGTGCAACGCCGTGAACCTTAATGCATCGCTCAATGATCTGACCGAGTTCCTTTTTACGGACAAGGAAATCTATTTCAAGATTTAAGCACTTGTCCTCATCTGTGCGGTCGGTAAAGCCAAGATCCTGAGGAATCGGACGGTTAAAGATAATCTTACCAACAGTTGTTTCGATCATCTTGGTTATTGGCTTTCCGTTAAAAAATCCAGTCCGGCGAACCTTTATTTTGGAATGAAGCGAGATAACGTTAAAATCATAAGCCATCAAAGCTTCGTCAAAATCCTTGAAATACTTACCCTCGCCGGGTTCGCCGTCCTTGTCGAGGGTAAGGTAATAGGAACCCAATACCATATCCTGAGTAGGTACAGCGACAGGCTTTCCGTCGGAAGGCTTCAGCAGGTTGCCGGAAGCGAGCATAAGCAGTCTTGCCTCAGCCTGCGCCTCGGAACCAAGCGGTACGTGAACAGCCATCTGATCGCCGTCAAAGTCAGCGTTGAATGCCGTACATACCAGAGGGTGCAGTTTAATTGCGCGTCCTTCCACGAGAACAGGCTCAAACGCCTGAATTCCAAGGCGGTGAAGCGTCGGAGCGCGGTTCAGCATTACGGGATGCCCTTTGATAACGGTTTCAAGAGCGTCCCACACAGGAGCTTCGCCTCTCTCAACCATTTTACGTGCGCATTTGACATTCTGAGCCTTGCCCGTCTCAGTAAGGCGCTTCATGACAAACGGCTTGAAAAGCTCAAGCGCCATTTCTTTAGGAAGTCCGCACTGATACATTTTGAGTTCAGGACCGACGACGATAACCGAACGTCCGGAGTAATCGACACGCTTGCCCAAAAGGTTCTGACGGAAGCGTCCCTGCTTGCCTTTAAGCATTTCAGAGAGCGATTTAAGCGTGCGGTTGTTTGGACCTGTAACAGGTCTGCCTCTGCGTCCGTTATCAATAAGTGCGTCAACAGATTCCTGAAGCATTCTCTTTTCATTGCGTACAATTATTTCCGGAGCGCCAAGTTCAAGGAGTCTTTTAAGTCTGTTATTGCGGTTGATAACCTTGCGATAAAGATCGTTTAAATCGCTGGTTGCAAATCTTCCGCCGTCGAGCGGAACCATCGGGCGAATATCCGGAGGGATAACAGGAATAACATTGAGAATCATCCACTCCGGACGGTTGCCGGAAAGGCGGAATGCCTCAACCACGTCGAGTCTTTTAAGAAGTCTTACCTTTTTCTGACCTGACGCGGTTTCAAGCTCTGATTTAAGCTCATTTGAGAGCTGATCCAGATCAATGTCCGCAAGAAGCTTCTGAATAGCTTCCGCTCCCATCTCGGCTTTGAATTCATCGCCGTAGGCCTCTCTCAGTTCGCTGTATTCATTCTCATTGAGAACCTGCTTATATTGCAGACGCGGCACATCACCTGGGTCAGTTACAATATAGGAGGCAAAGTAAAGCACCTTTTCGAGATGTCTTGGGGTAATATCGAGCATAAATCCGATACGGCAGGGAATACCCTTGAAGTACCAAATATGCGAAACCGGAGCAGCAAGCTCTATGCTTCCCATTCGCTCGCGGCGAACCTTTGAGCGGGTAATTTCAACTCCGCATTTTTCGCACTTTTTGCCTTTATACTTAATTCGTTTATACTTGCCGCAGTGACATTCCCAGTCCTTTGTCGGACCAAATATCCTTTCGCAGTAGAGACCGTCTTTTTCGGGCTTTAGAGTGCGGTAATTAATAGTTTCGGGCTTTGTGACCTCGCCGTATGACCAGCTTCTGATCTGCTCTGGCGAAGCAAGACCGATTTTTATTGAGTCAAATTCATTGAATTCCATCTGAAGACCCCCTTAAAACTGTTCTTCTGCGTCGTCTTTGTCACTGTCTTCGCTTTCAAAAATTTCATCGATGCTGAAATCGTCGTCATCCTCATCCTCGTCTTCATCTTCATCCAATTCGGAAAGATATGCACCGGAAATATCCGACGCGATGTCATTATCATCAGAATCAAAAACGTCGTCTTCGTCAGCTTCATTGTAGCCAAGCTCATCAAGCTCGTCTTCGTCAACAATGTTGTCAGAAATCGGCTCTGTGTTTTCGTCCTGAAGATAAGAATCATCATCATCGTCAAAATGCTGTTTCAGATCAACTTCATTCTGATCGGCGTCAAGCACCTTGACGTCGAGACCGAGAGACTGCAATTCCTTTATCAGAACCTTGAATGATTCAGGGATACCGGGCTTAGGAATATTCTGACCCTTTATGATTGCTTCATAGGTCTTCACACGTCCCACAACGTCATCGGATTTAATTGTGAGTATTTCCTGAAGAGTATATGCAGCGCCGTATGCCTCAAGAGCCCAGACTTCCATTTCGCCGAAGCGCTGTCCGCCGAACTGCGCCTTGCCGCCGAGCGGCTGCTGTGTCACGAGAGAGTACGGACCTGTAGAACGTGCGTGTATCTTATCATCGACAAGGTGATGGAGTTTAAGGAAGTACATATAGCCAACGGTAACGCGGTTGTCGAATTTTTCACCTGTACGACCGTCGTAAAGAACAGTTTTTCCGTCTGTATCAAGACCGGCTTCCTCAAACATATCAACGATATCGCTTTCATGAGCGCCATCGAATACAGGAGTCATTACCTTGTATCCGAGAGCCTTTGCCGCCATACCGAGATGTACCTCAAGAACCTGACCGATGTTCATTCGGGAAGGAACGCCCAAAGGATTAAGAACGATATCGAGCGGACGACCGTCAGGCAGGAACGGCATGTCTTCAACAGGAAGTATTCTTGAAACAACGCCCTTGTTACCGTGACGACCTGCCATTTTGTCACCGACGCTGATTTTTCTCTTCTGAGCAAGATATATTCTTACTCTCTTATTCACCCCGGGAGAAAGCTCGTCACAATTATCCTTATTAAATACCTGAACGTCTACAACAATACCGCTTTCGCCGTGAGGCACCTTCAGGGAAGTATCGCGAACTTCGCGCGCTTTTTCTCCGAAAATCGCACGAAGAAGCCTTTCCTCGGCAGTAAGCTCGGTTTCGCCCTTGGGAGTGACCTTGCCTACAAGTATATCGCCAGCATGCACCTCAGCTCCGATATGAACAATACCGTCCTCGCCTAAATTCTTGAGAGCGTCGTCGCTTACGTTCGGGATATCTGAAGTAATGCTTTCAGGACCGAGCTTGGTATCTCTCGCTTCAATCTGGAATTCGGCAATATGGATAGAAGTGAAAAGATCTTCACGGACAATTTTCTCATTAAGAAGAACAGCATCCTCGTAATTGTAGCCTTCCCATGTCATAAATCCTATGAGGACATTTTTGCCAAGAGAAATCTCACCGTTCTGAGTGGAAGGACCGTCGGCAATTACATCGCCCTTATTAACATGCTCACCGTAATTGACAATAGGAGTCTGATTGAAACAGTTGCCCTGGTTGGAGCGCATGAATTTTATGATATGATAGGTATCGGTTTTGTCGCTTCCGTCTACTTTTACACGTATCTCATCGGCGCTTACATAGGTAACCGTTCCGGAATTCTCTGCAAGCACGCAGTTTCCTGAGTCAACTCCGGCTTTGTATTCCATACCGGTACCAACGATAGGCGTCTCGCATCTGATAAGCGGAACAGCCTGTTTCTGCATGTTGGATCCCATAAGAGCGCGGTTAGCGTCGTCGTTTTCAAGAAACGGAATCATTGCTGTAGCTACAGAGACAAGCATCTTAGGAGAAACGTCCATGTAGTCTATTTTGTTTACCTCTGTTTCGAGGAACTCGCCTCTGAATCTTGCCGTAGCTCTCGGCTTTATAAAATGACCGTTTTCATCGAGCGGTTCGTTAGCCTGAGCAACGATGAATTCATCTTCCACATCCGCTGTCATATAACGAACCTCGTCGGTTACTTTTCCGTTTTCCTTATCAACCTTGCGGAAAGGAGCTTCAATAAATCCATATTCATTTATGCGAGCATAGGTGGCGAGGGACGAAATAAGACCGATGTTTGGTCCTTCAGGCGTTTCAATAGGACACATACGCCCATAGTGGCTGTAGTGGACGTCGCGAACCTCGAATCCGGCGCGTTCTCTCGACAAACCTCCAGGACCGAGCGCGGAAAGCCTTCTCTTATGAGTAAGCTCCGCAAGAGGATTGTTCTGATCCATAAACTGAGAAAGAGGAGACGTACCGAAAAATTCCTTAATTACGGCATTTACAGGGCGGCTGTTGATAAGGGTGGTCGGAGTCATCTTGTCAATTTCATTGATGCTCATTTTCTCCCTTACGCCTTTTTCAAGACGGGCGAAGCCTATTCTGAACTGATTCTGAAGCAGTTCGCCGACAGAACGGATTCTTCTGTTTCCGAGATGATCTATATCGTCGAGCGTGCCGACTCCATTTGCGACGCAATTGAAATAGTTGATTGTGGCAAAAATATCGTCACGGGTAATATGCTTGGGAATAAGCTCATTTTTGCGTTCAATAATAGCTTCTTTTATTTCATCGTCGGTTTCGCATGTGTCGAGAATATCCTTCAAAACAACAACGCTTACTTTTTCTTCTATTCCGCATTCTTTTTTAACGTCAAAATCAACGTATTCACGAATGTCAACCATACCGTTGGAAATAACCTTAATTTCCTTTTCGTTCTCAAGCTGAATAAAAGCAACGCTTGCGCCGCAATTGTTGATCACGTCGGCTTTTGCCTTGTTGATAATATCTCCGGCTTCCGCAACGATCTCTCCTGTAAAGAAATTAACAATCGGCTTGGTAACTCTGTGTCCTATCAATCTGAAGCCCAAACAGAGCTTCTGATTGTATTTATGACGTCCCACTCTTGAAATATCGTATTTTTTCGGGTCGAAGAACATATCCTCGATGTAGTTGCGCGCAGTTTCAACTGTAGGAGGCTCGCCCGGGCGAAGCTTTTTGAATACCTCGATACACGCCTCATCGGAACTGTTAATTCCGTCTTTGGTAAGAGTTGCCTCTTTTGCTATTGTTTGTTCTATACGTTCATCATGGCCGAAGTATTCATAGATATCGTCGTTTGTTGAAAGACCAAGCGAACGAATGAATGTTGTAATAGGAAGCTTGCGGTTCTTGTCAATCCTGACATAGAAGACGTCGTTAACGTCATTTTCATATTCAAGCCACGCACCTCTGTTAGGAATAACAGTGGCATAAAAAAGTTCCTTGCCCGACTTGTCGTGCTCCATTTTGTAGTAAACGCCAGGAGATCTGACAAGCTGCGAAATAATAACACGTTCCGCGCCGTTAATAACGAAAGTTCCGCTTGGGGTCATTCGCGGGAATTCGCCCATGTAAACCTCCTGCTCTTTCATATAGCCTGTTTCTTTATTGGTCAGACGTGCTGTGACATAAAGGGTTGCGGAATAAGTCGCGTTGCGCAGCTTGCACTCTTCGATTGTGTACTTTGGCTCATAATTGATGCGAAAATCAATAAATTCGAGAAGCAGATTACCTGTGTGATCCACAATTCCTGATGAATCCTCAAATATTTCTTTGAGACCTCTGTCAAGGAACCATTGGTAGGAATTCTTCTGAACCTCGATGAGATTTGGCATTTCGAGCACTTCGGTGATCTTGGAAAAAGACATTCTGGTATTTCTGCCGTTTTGAACTTTTTTTACATTCACCATTTTGTTAGCTTCACTCCATTCAGAATACATCGGAAAAAAACTGAAAAAATGTAAAACTTATCGTATGGGGAAAAAGTTTGTGCAATTTCACTATGAAAATTTTAAGCCATAGCGAATGAATTTTTTGTCAATTATAAACTAATTCAAGGATTTATGCGCATTTCAAACCTCAAAAAAGCAATTTTTGAGCAAAAAATCCCACGGTCGCTCTCCCCATTTTAAGCTATTATATAAGTATATCACAGACATATTAATTTGTCAAGTGCGAATAAAAAATATTTTTTCGTTCGTCATTCTGACTATATAAGCAATTTGAACAACAGCAAATTCAAACTGTTATATATAATGAAAAAGAAAACACCAGAGCCAAATATAAAATAAAGAAAAAAATCAAAAAAAATTGACAAATCAACTATATAATTGTAAAATATAAAGGTACAATTATTTATTCCTTTTGCGAAAGAAGGTATTTTATTTGAAAATACTCATAGTATCATGTGTGGATGACAATTTTGGAGACAATCTAATAAGAATATGCTTTGAAAAGCTTATGTACACGGCGCTAAAAAATTCAGGCATGGACCATGAGAAAGTAGAATTAGCCAAAATGCCGCATAAGGCTATCGACAGAGATCTTATCATATCCTCAGATATTCTGTTTTTTGCCGGCGGAGGTTTGTTTGGCATTAACTATATGAATAATTATAAATTCGTTGAAGAAATAATCCGCACTGCCGATGAAAACGGAGTGCCGGTTGTTCTCTCTTCCATAGGTGCAAACAACATGGGAGTAAACAGCGAAAATGAACACCTGCTCAACGAATTGCTTGCACGCAAGTGTTTCAGAGCCGTATCAGTCAGAGAAAATCCCGATATGTTCCGCAGATACGCAGGCGACGCTGATTTTGAGATTGTTCAGGTTTGCGATCCAGCCGTGTGGTCAAAATATGTATATCATTCCCATTTAAAAAAGTTAAATCGCCCCTCCAAGAGATTCGTAGGAATAAACACAGTCCGCGGCGGGCTGTTCGGCGACAATGACAAGCCATGGAAGCTTGTTGACGAGATGAATTATATGAACGAAATGAGGAAGAAGCTGGAAGAAGACGGAATAGATTATGCTTTTTATACAAACGGCAGCTTCCTTGACAACAATTCGCTTCTGTACTTTGCAAAGGAATATGAAATCATCAATAATATCGTACGCCCTTGACGTTCCCTCAGTAAATCTTGTATGGAACGATAAGATTCCGTTTTTCTACCAAAACATAGGCTATCCTGACAGGGCGATAAGCATTGAAGATTGGAACGCTGAGGACGTCCTGAAAAGGCTGTCAGAAATGGAAAATGATTCGTCATACACGCCTGATAAGGATTATCTTATGTCGCTTTACGACTTTATTTTCAGCGTAATGAGAGATTTCATAGGCATATCTGATAATTCAATGGCAAAATATGATTTTGAAGACGTAAAAAGAGAATTAATTAATAATCCCGTATCATTGCAGGAAGACCTTGACAAGCTTGTCATAAAGGTGCAAAAAGGCGAAAAGCATTATCTTTCAAGATTCATCGAGATGAAGAAAAAAGACAAGGAATACAAGCAGCTCAGGAAAGACTGCGAGAAGAAAGATAAGGAAATCGCCCGTCTTAACAAAGAGCTTGACAAACTCAACAGGCTGTTTGTTGTAAAGGCATATAAGAAGCTGCGTAAAGTAAAAAGAAAAATCTTTAATTCAAAAAAATAACGTACCCCCCGCGGATGCTCCTGAACAGGCTTTATCTGCGGGGTATGCTTTTTTCCGCAACAGACTCTCAGAATTTGTATTGACAAATCAATACGGTCGTGTTATTATTTATCTGAAAATAAAACGACAGCAGGTGTCCGTTATTGCGTAATTTACGCAAGGAGCGGGTGAAAAGGGAAACAGGTGAAAGACCTGTGCGAACTCGTCACTGTAATTAAGGAGCTGCCGGCAAAATGTCACTGGATTATTATATATATCCGGGAAGGCTGTCGGTCGCGTTGATATTCAAGCCAGGAGACCTGCCTGCTGTTCGGGTTAGCGGAGTCACGAGTAATTGACGGTACGCGGCAGCGTGTGCACAGTTTTTTGTTTAATTCTGTGTATACGTGTTTTGTGTGTGCGAATTTTGCGTTCCTGCCGTGACGGTCGGGAACGTTTTTTTGTTTGAATTCAGTTTTCATGCGGGGGATTATTATGGCACTGGCAAATGGAGATTATACAATAGAAGTTTCTCTTAGCGGAGGAAGCGGCAGGGCGACTGTCAAATCGCCGGCAAACCTGACTGTGAGCGACCGCGGAATGAAAGCTGAGATAGAATGGAGCAGTCCTAATTACGACTATATGAAAATCGGAGAAAATGAATATTATCCTTTGAACTCAGAGGGAAATTCCACATTTCTTATAGATGTTGAGACTCTCGACACTGATATTCAAATTTCAGCGGAAACTGTCGCCATGAGCAAGCCGCATATAATAGATTACACGATCCGTTTTGATTCGTCCACAGCAAAGCCGGTTAACGGCGTTTCTTACGCGCTGATTTTTTCAATTATAGGGGTTTCTGTTCTTATTGCGGGAGCAGCCGCTTATGTCAAAAGGAGAATTACAAAATGACATTGGTGCATACACGAAGACTGATAGCGTTTACGTTGGCTGTATTTTTGCTTTTTTCGGTGAATTCATGCGGTAATGAAACCGGCGACGAAAGCCAAAACAGGATCTCAGAAAAGCCGGTTGAAATAGAAGGTCTTGTATTTTCTGAAAGAGCGGATTCCCAATATGCCGATCAGTTTGCTATTGACCGTTACGACGGCGGTTACTCTTTGATTCAGGTCGCTGACGGCACGGGATATCTTATAGTTCCCGAAAACGGTAAAATTCCGAAAGGTATTTCAAAAAAAATCAAAATAATTAAAAAGCCCGTCGGGAATATATATCTTGCCGCGACTGCTTCTATGGCGATGTTTGACGCACTTGGCTGCGGGGACAGAGTGAAATTCTCCGGCACAAAGATCGAAGACTGGTATATTCCTTATGCGCGTGAGGCAATGGAAAATGGGGATATTCTCTACGCGGGCAAATACCGTGAACCGGACTATGAGCTTCTTGTTTCAGACGGCTGCAAGCTTTCCGTTCAGTCAACCATGATAGAACACAATCCAGAGGTGAAGGAAAAATTAGAGGAGCTTGGAATAACCGTTTTTGTGGATTATTCGAGCTATGAATCTCATCCTCTTGGACGCTGCGAATGGATAAAGGTATACGGCGAACTTACGGACAACAGAGAACTCGCTGAACAACTGTTCCAAAAGCAGTCTGAAATACTTGATACTATCGGAGAACAGCCCGACACAGGCAAAACGGTCGCTTTCTTTTACATAAGCAGCTCAGGGCAGGCTGTTACCCGCAAATCCGGCGATTACGTCAATAAAATGATTGGGCTTGCGGGCGGGAGCAATATATTTAAAGATCTCGACAACGGCAGCGGCACTTCGGCAATTCAAATGGAAATGGAAAAGTTTTACGCGACTGCCAAGGACGCGGACATTATTATATATAATAACAATATAGGGAAGGACGTCAAAAGTCTTGATGATCTGATATCCAAAAACAGCTTTATCGCGGACTTCAAGGCTGTAAAGAACGGCGACGTATGGTGTACCGGTCAGAATCTCTTTCAGGAAACAATGAAAATCGGGGAAATAATATCTGACTTCCATCTTATTTTCAGCGGGGAATACAAAGATAATCCTCCAAAGTACCTGTACAGGCTGGAAGGCGGCGCTGAGAATTGAATTTATACCGGATAAAAAAGACATTTGGAGTAAAAACGCTTCCGCGAGGAAAGCCGAGGATAATATTCGCCTTTTCCGCGCTTGGAATAATTGCCATAGCTGTTCTGACTATGAATATTTTTACAGGAAGCGCGGACATACCGTTTGCTCAAACCTTGAAAATACTGTTTTCATTTGGAAAAAGCAATTCGCCGTATGCCGATATTCTGCTGAAAATAAGAATCCCAAGGGCATTTGCCGCTTTAATTTTAGGAGGAGCGCTTGCGCTTTCGGGATATCTTCTGCAAACATTCTTTCACAACCCTATAGCGGGACCTTTTGTACTTGGAGTGTCCTCAGGCGCAAAGCTCACGGTAGCGCTTGTCATGATACTGGTAATCGGACAGCGCAATACAGTAGGCTCTGCGGTGATGATTTTCGCCGCGTTCACAGGTTCAATGATAACGCTTGGAATTGTGCTTGCAATTTCACGCAGAATTAAGCGAATGTCGCTGCTTGTAGTTTGCGGCGTAATGATCGGGTACATTTGCTCCGCAATTACTGATTTTGCGGTTACATTCGCCGACAATTCCGACATAGTAAATCTTCACAACTGGTCTATGGGTACGTTCTCCGGAACGACAGGTGAAAATGTAGCTGTGATGTCCGCGGTAGTAGCTCCAGCATGTGTATGCACGTTTTTCCTCTCAAAGCCGATAAGCGCGTACCGTCTTGGCGACGGATACGCTCAGAGCATGGGAGTCAATGTCAGAATGCTGCGAATTATGCTTATTCTGCTGTCCGGACTGCTTGCCGCCTGCGTAACCGCGTTTGCCGGACCTGTTTCATTCGTCGGAATAGCTGTTCCGCACATAGTCAGAGTGATTTTCCGCACATCAAAGCCAATCATTATGATTCCGGCGTGCTTTATCGGCGGAAGTATATTCTGCATGCTTTGCGACATGGCGGCAAGGACCGCGTTCGCGCCCACAGAAATGAGTATAAGCACAGTTACAGCGATATTCGGAGCGCCTGTTGTAATAGCCGTGATGCTCCAAAGAAAGAGGGGCGAGATATGAGCGGTGAATATATTATCTCTGCCGACGATCTTTCCGTCGGTTATGAAGATCCACTAATAGAGCATATCTGCTTCAATCTCCGCGAAGGAGAGATAATGACGCTTATCGGTCCCAACGGATCCGGAAAATCCACTATTCTAAAGACTGTGTGCGGTCATCTCAGAAAGCACGCGGGAATAGTATACGTTGACGGAAAAAACGCGTCGGATATGACTCCAGATGAATCGGCTCGAAAGATGGCAGTACTGCTGACAGACAGACCCCGCCCCGATCTTATGACCTGCCGCGAGGTGGTGGAAACCGGACGGTATCCCTATACAGGAAGATTCGGGCTTTTGTCGGAAGCCGACAAAGCCGCTGTCAACGAGGCAATTGAATCAGTCAACATGCAGGATTTTGCTGACCGTGATTTCACCGAGATAAGCGACGGTCAGCGTCAGAGAGTAATGCTTGCGAGAGCGATATGCCAAGAGCCAAAAATACTTATTCTCGACGAGCCTACGTCATTCCTTGATATTTACCATAAGATTGCTTTTCTTGAAATATTGAAAAAGCTCACAGCGGTAAAAAAACCTGCCGTACTCGTTTCAATGCACGAACTCGAGCTTGCGAAAAAAATATCCGATTACACGATATGCGTAAAAAACGGAAAAGTATTCAAAAGCGGAAATCCGGAGGAAATATTCCGTGAGGACGTCATATGCAAATTATTCGGAATAAACCGCGAGCTGTACAACGAATATTATTCAGGACTATGATAACTTAATTGCAACATTTATATAAAAAAAACGGAGGATGAAATAATAATGTTTAAAAAAATTATAGCCGCGCTGCTTGCGGCGGCAATGCTGTGTTCACTTCTGGTAATCACCGGCTGTGATACAGAAAAAGAGGCAAAACCGGTGATTCTTGTAGTAAGCTTTGGCACAAGCTACAACGAAAGCAGGGAAAAAACAATCGGAGCCGTAGAAAAGGCTATTGAAAAGAAATTTACGGAATTTGAAGTCCGCAGAGCCTTCACAAGTCAGATCATAATTGATAAGCTCAAAGAGAGAGACGGTCTGAAAATCGACAATATCGAAGAAGCTCTCGATAAGCTGGTCGCGGACGGAGTGAAGACGCTTGTTGTGCAGCCCACCCACGTAATGAGCGGATATGAATACGACGACGTTGTGGCAGCCGTAAAAAACTACGAGGATAAATTTGATAATCTCGCAATCGGTGCGCCGCTTCTGACCTCAGATGATGATTACGCCACGCTTGCAAACGCGCTCGTCACTGAAACGTCCGAATTCAATAAGGACGGAACGGCAATTGTATTCATGGGTCACGGAACTGAGCATGAAGCCAACGCAACATACACAAAATTTCAGGATTCATTTAAGGCAATAGCCGCAGATAATTATTATATAGGCACAGTTGAAGCAACTCCGTCTCTTGAAGATGTGATAAAATCGCTGAAGGAAGGAAAATATAAAAAGGTTGTTCTCCAGCCTCTCATGGTTGTAGCAGGCGATCACGCAAACAACGATATGGCGGGCGATGAGGACGACTCATGGAAATCAATACTCACCAAGGAAGGCTTTGAGGTCGAATGTGTTCTCAAAGGAATGGGAGAGCTTGATTCTGTCCAGCAGATGTATGTAAGCCATGTGCAGAATGCGATAAATGACGCTGCCATTACATTCGGCAAATAAATCCTTAACTTTTTAATTAAATAATCTTGAAATAAAAATGCAATTAAGTTAGAATAAAAATGCTGCTGTCGCGGTTGGTAAATCTGAATGCGGCAGCAGCTTATTCTAATGTATTATAATCTGAAAGGACATGATTACAATTATTACTACAATTACAACTTCTACAATAAAAAAAGTAAAGAAAGTCGCGTCGCTTATCATAGCTGCGACAGTTATTTTATGTTTTTCCTGCTTCACAGCTTTTGCTTCGTCAGAAAAGACTACGGAAAAAACGCCTGTATACGCCGAATCACTCGTTTCGGGCAAATATGAGATCGAAGTAACATCAAGCTCATCTATGTTCAGAATAGTGAGCTGTGAGCTTGTTGTTTCCGGCAGCGATATGACAGCCGAAATGACCTTGAGCGGCAAGGGGTATGAGAAGCTCTTCATGGGCACGTCTGAAAAGGCTGAAGCCGCTGACCAAAGCAAATATTATTTCTTTCACGAAACCGCAGACGGCAAGTACGCATATACCGTTCCGGTCGAAGCGCTTGATAAAGACATCGACTGCGCTGCCTACAGCTTTAAGAAGCAGCGCTGGTACGACAGAATTCTTGTATTTGAGTCGGAATCACTTCCGGACACCGCGTTTTCCGCTTCGGAAACAATTGGTTCTGAAACAGAGGTAAATTCCGGTTCGTCAGTTGGATTTTCAGTAATTCTTTGTTTTATAATCGCGGGAATTATTTGTGCAACAGGAATTGCAGCCGCCGTTGTTGTTATAATAAAGAAAAAATGAACAGTATTCTGAGAAGCCTTGAAAATGTCAGACCAGCCGATATAGAGCGGCGAAGCATGGAAATAATCGAAAGCGAGATTGGCGACACTTCCGCTCTCACTCCGGAGCAAAAGCTGATTGTCAAACGCGTAATTCACACGACAGCCGATTTTGATTTTCTCAATATAATGAGATTTTCCGAGAACGCGACGGATATTGGTTTAAACGCTCTCAAAAACAACGCGGTCATAGTAACGGACACGCAAATGGCTCTTTCGGGAATAAGCAAGCCTGCGTTGAATGCCCTCGGGTGCGAAGCGGTCTGTTTTATGTCCGATCCCCAAATTGCTTCAATCGCAAAGGAAAACGGAATCACACGCGCGGCAGCGTCAATGAATTATGCCGCGGATCTGTACAGGGAGAGAAACGTTATATTTGCTATAGGCAACGCCCCCACAGCGCTTGTAAGCTTATATGAAATAATCAGAGAATGTAATTTTTTGCCGTCGTTGATTATCGGTGCGCCTGTCGGTTTTGTAAATGTCGTTCAGTCAAAGCAGCTGATAATGAATAGCGGCGTTCCATTCATTATTACACAAGGGCGCAAAGGCGGCAGCGGCGTTGCTGCCGCGATATGCAACGCGCTTCTGTATATGCTTTACGACAGGTCGAGCGGCAGACTGTTTGAATAAAAGAGGCTTTCAATTATGGGCGATTATTATATTAACCGCGGAAACCAAAAATTGCGCTGCGGATTCACCACTGGCTCCTGCGCTGCTGCGGCAGCCAAGGCTGCGGCGGTTATGCTTGCCACTCAGAGTGAAATTGACAAAATACAATTGACCACTCCTGCCGGAATTGTCTTTGAAGCGAAAATCGAAAACGCGTTTTATGACTCTGAATCCGCCTGCTGCGCCGTACGCAAGGACGGCGGCGACGATCCCGATATCACGGACGGAATCTTAATTTACGCAAAAGTGTGTTTTATAAATTCCGGCATAGTCATCGAAGGCGGCGATGGAATAGGCAGGGTTACCAAAGCCGGACTTGATCAGCCGGTTGGCGGGGCAGCGATTAATTCCACTCCACGAAGAATGATCGCTGAATCAGTGGAAGAAGTACTGAATCAATACGGACTTTCACACGGCGCAAGGGTTATTATTTATGCTCCGCAGGGAAAAGATATTGCCATTAAAACCTACAATCCGCGAATGGGAATTGAAGGCGGTATATCGATAATAGGTACTACAGGAATTGTCGAACCTATGAGCAATTCCGCTCTCTTAGAAACAATTCGTCTTGAAGAACGTATCAGATGTGCGGAAGGGAAAAAAAGCCTTCTGCTTACATTAGGAAATTACAGCCGCAGCTTTCTTGCAGGGCAAATGCCGTTTATGCTGGATAAATGCGTCACATGCAGCAATTTTATAGGGGACGCAATCGACGCGGCTATGGAGTACGGATTTGAAAACATTCTCATAATAGGACATATAGGCAAGCTCGTTAAGCTCGGAGCGGGAATTTTTAACACGCATTCGGCACAGGCGGACGGCAGAATGGAAGTCCTCGTTACGTGTGGACTTCTTGCCGGAGCCGATGCCGACGTGTTGCGAAAATTACCTGATTGTCCGACAGTTGACGCTGCGCTCGATGTGCTTGAATCAGCGGGAATGAAAAACGCGGCAGCCGGAATTCTGATGAAAAGAGCGCAATATTATCTTGAATCCAAGGTAAAAGGCGGCGCTAAGATTGGCGCTGTAATGTTTTCATTCAAACACGGAATCGTTGGAAGCACAGATACGGCAAATGAACTCATCAAAATAATATCGGAGGAATACAATAACAATGGTTAATTTTGTGGGAGCGGGCTGCGGGGCTGCTGATCTGATAACAGTCAGAGGCGCAAGACTTCTTAGCGAGGCAGACGTTATTATCTATGCGGGTTCGCTTGTAAATCCGGAGCTTCTGGAATACGCAAGGGATTGCTGTGAGATACACAACAGCGCGTTCATGACTCTCGATGAAGTAATATGCGTGATGGCGGAAGCCGAAAGGGACGGGAAAAAAACCGTGCGGCTTCATACCGGCGATCCATGTATTTACGGTGCAATACGCGAACAGATGGACAGGCTCGACAAGCTTAATATTCCATATGAAATATGTCCTGGAGTAAGCTCCTTCTGTGGAGCGGCGGCGGCGCTGAAAGCTGAATACACGCTGCCGGATATATCACAGACTGTTATTATTACCAGAATAGCAGGGCGCACGCCTGTCCCCGAAAAGGAAAGCATAAGGAGTCTTTCGGCTCACGGAGCGACTATGGTTGTGTTTCTGAGCGCCGGAATGCTGGAGGAGCTTTCACACGAACTTATCGAAGGGGGATATTTGCCCGAAAGTCCCGCCGCAATAGTGTATAAGGCGAGCTGGCAGGACGAAAAGATATGCCGGTGTACTGTTGAAAAATTAGCTGAAACAGCTGAGAAAAACGGAATAAGAAAAACTGCTCTTATCTGTATCGGCGGCTTTTTAGGGGATAATTATTCACTTTCCAGACTGTACGACAGCGCCTTTGAAACAGAATTCAGAAAGGCAAAGCAATGAAAATAGCCTTTATTTCAATTACAAGAAACGGCGTTATTATCTCTCATAGAATAAAAGACGGTATGCAAAAGCATGATTGCACGGTTTATTCAATTGATAAATTTGCAGGTGAAGGCTGTGTTTCATTTGTTTCGTTAAGCGAATTGACCGCCTCAATATTTAAAATATTTGACGCGCTTGTTTTTCTCACAGCATGTGGAATAGCGGTGAGAATGATTTCGCCTTTTATCACAAGCAAGCTTAATGATCCCGCCGTTATAGTTGTAGACGAACAGGGGAAATTTGCCATATCGCTGCTTTCGGGACACATAGGCGGCGCTAATTTTCTCACCAATGAAATAGCCGCAATAATTGGCGCTATTCCGGTAATTACAACTGCGACCGACGCCGGAAGCAGATTCTCACCTGATTTATTCGCAAAAGCGAACAGTCTTCATATAGTGGAATTTGAAGCCGCAAAAGCGATTGCAGCCGCCGTTGTTGACGGAAAGAAAATAGGGCTCTCCACCGATTATAAATATATCAATTTACCTCCCGAATTCGACCTCAATGGCAATTGCGAGGAAGGGATTTCCGTTTCAGCCGATATTAACTGTTCACCATTTAAAACTACGCTTCATCTGATTCCGCAAAATATTATTTTAGGCGTCGGCTGCAAAAGAAATATTTTGCCCGATGTTTTTGAAAGAATAATTCTTGACAGACTGAATAAAAACAATATTCAGATATGCCGTGTGACGGCAGTACATACAATTGACATAAAAAAGGACGAGCCTGCTATAAAGCAATTCTGCTTAAAATACAATATCCCGTTGTGTACCTTTTCAGCGGAACAATTGATGAAAGCTAACGGCAGATTTGATTCGTCAGAATTTGTGCTGAAAACAGTCGGAGCAGATAACGTATGTGAGAGAAGCGCGTCGCTTGGCGGCAGAATTATTATTCCAAAGATTTCTGGCAACGGAGTTACATTCGCCGCTGCGGAAAAAGAAATACTGATAGATTTCGGGAGGAAATCCGAATGAATAAGCTTTACGTTGTCGGATTCGGACCAGGCAGCCGCGAGGGAATGACAATTCAAGCTCAAACGGCGTTAAATTCAGCGGATGTAATTGTAGGTTATACTGTGTACACAGAGTTAATCAAAAAATATTTCCTTGAAAAAAATATTTATTCCACAGCCATGCGTCAGGAGCGCGACCGCACGGAATACGCTCTGAAACAGGCTGCTGAGGGCAGGGACGTTTGTCTTGTATGCAGCGGCGACAGTCAGCTTTACGGAATGGCTGGACTCGCGCTGGAGCTTTCCGCGGCATATCCTGAGGTTGATATTGAGATAATACCAGGAGTAACGGCGGCGTTCAGCGGCGGCGCTATTCTTGGTTCGCCTTTGACACATGACTTTGCTGTGATAAGCCTTTCTGACCTGCTCACTCCGATTGAAAAAATATACAAAAGGCTTGAATGTGCAGCTATTGGGGATTTTACCGTTGTGCTGTATAATCCATCGTCAAAGAAGCGCTATGATTATCTCCAAAGAGCATGCGAAATAATGCTTGAATACAAACCTGCCGAAACAATATGCGGATATGTGAAAAACATAGGACGTGAAAGAGAAGAAAGCAAAATTACTACGCTCGGCGAACTGAAAAAAATAGACGTAGATATGTTTACTACTGTTTTCATAGGAAACAGCGAAACAAAGCTAATTAACGGGAAAATTGTAACTCCGAGAGGATATAGGCATGAATAGAATCCTGATATTCGGCGGTACTACCGAGGGACGGCTGCTTGCGGAATTTTGCGATAAGAACGGAATAAACGCTTTTGTAAGCGTTGCCACAGGATACGGCGAATCACTGCTTCATAAATCAGACTGCATAAATATCATAAGCGGAAGAAAAAACGCAGAAGAGATATTATCATTTATTCTTGAAAAAAAAATTGCCATGGTGGTAGACGCTACGCATCCGTTTGCCATTGAAGCAAGCAAAAATATTAAAGAAGCGTGCGGTAAAGCCAAAGTAAAATATCTGCGTGTGCTTCGCGACTCCGAAAAAAACGCTTGCAATAGCGGCAATTGTTATGGTATTTATTTTGACAGCGTTTATTCCGTCATTGAATACCTGAATAAGCATACAGACGGGAACATACTTATAACCACGGGAAGCAAGGAGCTTGATCTTTACTGCACGATAACTAATTATTCCGAAAGATGTGTTGTACGCGTACTTCCGTCTGAGGGTATTGAGGAAAGATGCGTTTCCCTCGGTTTCAAACATGAAAACATCATTGCCGGAAAAGGTCCTTTCAGCGATAGTCAAAATATTCGGCATATACGGCAATACTCAGCCGCTTATCTTGTAACAAAGGATAGCGGAGCGACCGGAGGATTTGATGAAAAAATAGCAGCCGCGCAGACCTGCGGCACAGAGCTTCTGATAATTCGCAGACCTGCCGAAATCGGCGTTTCATTGGAAGAAGCGGAGAAAATAATTGTTGCGGAGAATAACGATGAACAAATCCGAAAAGAAAATTAAAATCATAGGCGTCGGCATGGACGGCGATAAAACAATTACTTCTGAAGCAAAACATGCAATTGAAGAAGCAGATCTTCTTATCGGTGCGGAACGAATATTGAGATACTTTGATTATCTGGAAAAGCCATCGGTAAAATCCTATGACAGCCGCGAAATAGTTCGTCATATAGACGAATGTGAATGCGAAAAAATTGCCGTTCTTGTGTCGGGAGACTGCGGCTTTTACAGCGCGGCGGGATTACTTGCTCCGCTTCTGAATGATTACGGCACAGAGCTTATCTGCGGTATTTCAACGCCTGTTTATCTTTGTTCAAAGCTCGGTCTTTCGTGGTCGGATATGCGCTTTGTCAGTCTGCATGGCGTTGATGCTCCTGTAGTCAGAAGCGTCTGCGCGAACAGATACACATTCTTTTTGCTCGGGGGTAAGGTTACGCCATCAGAATTATGCAACAGACTATGCGAATACGGCAGGGGAGAGGTCAATGTATATATCGGCGAAAATCTTGCATCTCCGAATGAAAAAATATTATACGGAAAAGCGTATGAATTCAGAGAATATGAATCCAGTCGGCTTTGTGCCCTGATAGTTGAAAACGACAACTATGAAAGGCACGTTCCATCATGCATAGCCGACGGCGAATTTAATCGGGGCAAAGTACCTATGACAAAATCCGAGGTTCGCGGGATATGTGTCGCAAAGCTTGAAATAAATGACAGCGACATTTGCTGGGATATCGGCTGCGGAACCGGTTCAGTGTCAATAGAAATGGCATTCCGGTGTCCGAAAGGCAGGGTAATCTCTATTGACAAAAACGAGGAAGCAATTTCACTGACAGAGCGCAACATGAAAAAATTCGGGTGTGACAATATAGAATTGCTTTCGGGCTGCGTGGAAGAGCTTCTTCAAGCAGTTCCGGCTCCGAATTGCGTATTTGTCGGAGGTTCAGGCGGTTCAGCCGAAAAAATAATTACAGCCGCGATTCAAAAAAATCCGGACGCGAAAATTATTGTTACCGCCGTATCGCTTGAAACCCTGAACAGTTGTATGGAAATATTCTCAAAACTGAATTCTGAAATTGAAATATCTCAGATTGCGGTGACGCATACGCGAAAAATCGGAAGTCACACTATGCTTGACTCTGAAAATCCAATATTTATTATAAGCAGGAAAACGGACGGATAAAACCATGAATAGATTTATGATAGCCGGCACGCGAAGCGGCAGCGGCAAGACTATGATAACATGCGCCTTGCTTCAGGCATTTGTAAACAGGAATCTTGAAACGGCGTCATTCAAATGCGGACCGGATTACATTGATCCCATGTTCCACAGCAGAATTATAGGCGCGGATTCACACAATTTGGATAGCTTTTTCTGTTCTTCCGAAACTGTCTGTTTTCTTTTGGATAAATATTCCAAAGAGTTGAATATAATCGAAGGGGTAATGGGATTTTACGACGGCGTTAACGGCTATGCTTCATCGTGCCGGTTGGCTGTCGAAACAAATACGCCTGTGGTTATTGTCATTGACTGCAAAGGCATGAGCGATTCCATTGGCGCTCTCATGTACGGCTTTTTGAATTACACAAAACCGAATAATATAATAGGATTTATTTTTAACCGTCTGCCTGAGCGACTTGAAGAGCTTGCGATGTCTCTTTGTAAGAAAATGAACGTAATATATTTCGGCAGATTTCCTTATGAACCGGAATGCGCCTTAGAGAGCCGACATTTAGGACTTGTAACGGCAGGGGAAATAAAGGATCTGAAAGAAAAGACCAACCGGCTGGCGGCTCTTGCCGAACAGAATATCCTGATTGACAGATTGCTTGAATCAACCATGCGCGAGGACATTGTTTTTTCTGAAACAAGTTTGTCAGAAAAAAATCCGGATGAGAATGTAAGAATTGCAGTCGCTCAGGACGAAGCGTTTTGCTTTTATTATAAGGAAAACCTCGATATTCTGCGAGAGCTTGGCTGTGAAACAGTTGCTTTTTCACCGATGAATGACAAAAAGTTTCCGGATAATATAAGCGGACTGATTATCGGAGGCGGATATCCGGAGCTATACGCAAGGCGGCTCAGTGAAAACAAGGAATTGATGGCGGAAATAAAGAGCTGTATTATTGACGGAATGCCTACAATTGCCGAATGCGGTGGATTCATGTATCTTCATGATGAATTGCAGGATAACGAAGGCAAATTTTTCAAGACGGTCGGCGTTATAAACGGCAGAGCATTCAAAACAAAGAAGCTGAGGCGTTTTGGATATATTAACATGACAGCAAATTGCGACAGCCTTCTCTTTGCCGATGGCGAGCAGATTCCCGCTCATGAATTCCACTATTGGGACAGTACGAATACCGGTTCCGATCTCACCGCACGCAAGGTGAGCAGCGGCGTTGAATATCTGTGCGGACATACTTCACCGACGCTTTACGCGGGATTTCCGCATCTGTATTTTTATTCAGACATTAACATTGCCAAACGCTTCGCTGAAAAATGCTCAGAATACAAGGACAGGAAAAGCTATGGAATTAATTAAACAAATCGCGCCGCTTGATTCATGCGCTATGGAAGCTGCGCTGAAAAAATGGAACGGAATCGCAAAACCGCTCGGAAGTCTCGGCTTGCTTGAAAAAGCGATTATTCAAATTGCAGGCGTCAAAAAAAGCGCAGACTTCACAATAAAAAAACGGTGCGTTGTAGTAATGTGCGCCGATAACGGCGTTGTAAGCGAGGGAGTGACCCAATCCGGAAGCGATGTTACCGGAATAGTAGCCCACGCCATTGCTGACGGAACGTCAAATGTCAATTTGATCGCAAAACAATTCAACGCCGACGTTTTTCCTGTTGATATCGGAATGAATGAAACTGTAGATGCTTTAGGACTTATCAACAGAAAAATCCGGCGAGGTACGTGTAACATAGCCGACGGTGCGGCAATGAGCGTTGCAGACGCAGAAAAAGCAATTTCCGTCGGCATAGAAGCCGTAAAAAAGCTTAGTGAAAAGGGATACGACATAATAGTAACCGGCGAAATGGGTATAGGGAATACAACCACCTCCAGCGCTATCGCTTCTGTAATTTTGGAAATGACACCCGAATCTGTAACAGGCAGGGGAGCGGGACTTTCCAGCGAGGGTCTGGAACGAAAAATCAAAGTCATTCGCAGGGCGATTGATATTAACAAACCGCAAAAAGACAAGCCCGTGGAGCTGCTCGCAAAGTTGGGAGGCTTCGACATAGCGGGAATGGCTGGAGTATTTATAGGCGGCGCGATTTACGGAATTCCGGTCATAATCGACGGCTTTATATCCGCTGTCGCGGCTTCAATAGCAGCCGGAATATGTCCTGCCGCAAAGGATTATATGCTCTGCTCGCACGTTTCAAAGGAACCCGCGGGAATAAAAATTTTGAATCATCTCGGCATGAAGCCGATGATAACGGCAGAATTGTGTCTTGGCGAGGGCACGGGAGGGCTTTTTCTTTTGCCTATGCTTGACGGTGCGCTTGCCGTTTATAATTCGTCACATACGTTTAACAATTTGCCGATGGAAAGGTATGTGGAGCTTAAATGACAATTCTGATAACCGGCGGCAGCAAATGCGGGAAATCCCTAATAGGGGAGAAGCTGCTTTCTTCATGGAGCCTGTCTAAGTACTACATTGCCACCATGCTTCCTTACGGCGTAGAAGCCCGCGAAGCGATTGCGCGTCACAGACAGATGAGAAAGGGAAAGGGCTTTGAAACGGTTGAAAGATACACTGACATAGGCGGTCTTTCTTTTCCCGACAACTGCGGAATTATGCTGGAATGTATGGGAAATCTGCTTGCAAATGAGATGTTTGAAGCAAATGAACCCGACCCTTGCGAAAAAATAATCTCAGGAATAAAAAAATTATCCGCTTGCGCGGGACTTATAATCATTATTACAAATCAGGTTGACAGCGATGGAGCTGAATACTCAAAAGAGACTATGCTTTACATAAAAAACATGGGTATAATCAATTCTTCTCTCGCTCAGATATCGGACTGCGTAATTGAATCGGTGTTCGGTATTCCAGTGTCCGTAAAAGGAGGTATTCCGGAATGTCTGTCATAAGATCGTTATTTTCCGCTTTTCTGATGTACACAAGGATTCCTGTGCCGCAGGTAGAGTGGAGAGAGGAAAACCGGCGGTATTCTCTTTGTTTCTTTCCGTTGTGCGGAGTAATGATTGGCGCGGCTCTCATACTCTGGAGATGGCTCTGTTTTAAACTGGGAATAGGCGATTTATTGTTTGCGACTGTATGCACCGCGATTCCTGTAATGATAACCGGCGGTATCCACATAGACGGCTTCTGCGACGTATGCGACGCTATAGCGTCATGCGGTTCAAAGGAAAAAATGCTGCAAATAATGAGCGATCCTCATATAGGCTCGTTCGCCGTTATCAGGGCTGGGCTTTATCTTCTGATTCAAACGGGATTGTTTTCCCAGATCAAATCGTTTAATGCAATGGCTGTATGTTCACTTTGCTTTATCGGCTCAAGGGCGTTCAGCGGACTGGCGGCAGTCACATTCCGCTCGGCAAAGAATGAGGGAACTCTTCAGCAGTTTGTTAAACCGGCGCACAGGAATATCACGATTGCCTGTGAACTGATTTACATTGCAGCCATTGTTTGCGCGGCTTTATCTGTTGATTTTTTCCTTGGAATATCCGCTCTTATAGGAATGGCAGTTTCATTTGTTTACTACAGAATTTTTTCATATAAAAAATTCGGAGGTATCACCGGAGATCTCGCGGGTTATTTTTTACAGGTATGTGAACTGACGGGAATAATCTGTGTGGTTGCGTCGGAAATCATCATGGAGGCGATTGTGTGAAGCTTATTACAGGCGGCGCATATCAGGGTAAAACATCATACGCTGCAAAAATGTACGGATTGTTGCCTGGGGAAATTACAGACTGTGAACATTTGAATTCAGATGATTTTCAGTCGTTAAAATGCGTTTGCAATTATCATATGTTTATTAAGAAACAAATGACAAAGAGTGTCGATACGTTAAAAATCACAGCTGAAATAATTGAAAAGAATCCTCGGATAATCATTATTATGGACGAAATCGGCTGCGGTATTATTCCGATTGACCGCAATGAAAGGCAATGGCGCGAGGAAGTCGGCAGAGCCGGCTGCTTTCTTGCTTCTCACGCGGAAAGCGTTGAACGTGTTATCTGCGGCTGCGGGGTGAAATTAAAATGAAAAAAATAATCTTGATTCGTCACGGAATTACATGCGGCAATTTAGAAAAAAGATACATTGGCTGCCGAACGGATCAGCCGTTGTGTGATGATGGGAAAGCTGCGCTCATGCAAAAAAAATATCCTGACTGCGACCTGCTGTTTTGCAGCCCTATGAGGAGATGCCTGCAAACCGCGGAAATAATATATCCCGGAAAGGAGCCTATAATAATTCCGGATTTGCGCGAATGTGACTTTGGCGACTTTGAGGGAAAGAATCATTCCGAGCTTGACGGCGGGGAATATTATCAACGCTGGATAGACAGCGGGGGACTCTTGCCTTTTCCAAACGGCGAGACTACAGAGGGTTTTAAGAAGCGCTGCACAGAATCATTTTTGGAATGCGTCAATTTATATGAATTCAACTGCGCCGCGTTCGTAGTTCATGGCGGGACAATTATGGCAATCATGGAAGAGCTTGCGCTGCCCAGAAAAACGTACTATGAGTACTACGTCGAAAACGGCGGAGGATATCTGATTGATTTTGAATGTGGCAAATTTGAATTCTTTTCTGAATTCTGACAGAGGAGGATTTTCTACGTTACAGATTTTACAAATTTCAAATAAAATAACCGCCGCCTGTCTTCCACTTCTGATAGGATTCATGCTTGATTGTCTTATAGGCGATCCTCACTCGCTGCCTCACCCTGTAAGGCTTATCGGAAAGACTATCTCCTGTCTGGAAAAGCTTATGCGAAAGCTGCTGCCAAAGCATGAGTTTTTTGCGGGCGCTATATTGTCATGCACCGTTCTTTTTATCTTCACGCTTCTTCCTGCCGCAATTTTGTTTTTCTGCTACAGTATAAATTTATGGCTTGGAATTGCCGCGGAATCGGTTATGTGCAGCTATATGCTGGCTGCAAGATGCCTGTATGACGAAAGCATGAAGGTGTACTACGCGCTTGCTTCGGGTGATGTGGAAAAGGCGAGGAGCGCAGTTTCAATGATTGTCGGCAGGGATACTGCATCGCTTACAGCCGATGGAATTACAAAAGCTGCCGTGGAAACCGTCGCGGAAAATACTTCGGACGGCATAACGGCTCCGATTTTCTATATGATGCTCGGCGGCGCGACGCTCGGTTTTTTTTATAAATCAGCAAATACAATGGATTCAATGCTTGGCTACAAAAATGAAAAATACGTCAGGTTCGGCAGGTTCAGCGCAAAACTGGACGATATATTAAATTATATTCCATCGAGAATGACCGCTGTACTTATGATAGCTTCAGCGAATATTCTCGGTATGAACGGAAAAAATGCCTGTAAAATATGGAAACGTGACCGTCTGAACCATGCAAGCCCCAATTCCGCACAGACCGAATCTGTCTGCGCGGGCGCACTTGGGGTAATGCTTGCGGGGGACGCTTATTATTTCGGACAGCTTGTCAGAAAGAAAACCATCGGAGATGACATTCGTCCGATAAAGCCCGACGACATTCAGGCGGCTAACAGACTTATGTACTGTACGGCTTTTCTTATGCTGATAATTGCCGTTCTGGTGAGAATGCTTATTTACGGAGTTTTGCTATGAATGGATCCATTTCATTTTCACATGGCGGAGATATATACTCCCGCAAAATTATTTACGATTTTTCGGCGAATATTAACCCGCTTGGTATGCCTGAGGGTGTAAAAAAAGCGCTGATAAACGGATTCAATGATTTTGAACATTATCCCGATACTGAGTGCGCGAAGCTCAGAAGGGCAATAGCGGAGCGTGACGGGGCAGAATATGAAAAAATTGTATGCGGAAACGGCGCGGCTGACCTTATATACCGAATAGTTCAGGCATTCAGACCTCAGCGGGCGCTTGTCTGCGCTCCGACATTTTCGGAATACGAACGTGCGCTTATTTCGTCGGGTTGCGAGGTTGCGCGATATTATACGAATATAAAAGACAATTTCAGCCTGCGCGATGACATTATCGAATTCATTGACAGCAGCGATATTGTTTTCCTATGTAATCCCAACAATCCGGTAGGAAATCTTATACAGACCGCCCTTTTGAAGAAAATCATTCGCAAATGCGCGGAATGCGGCGCATTGCTTGTAATAGACGAATGCTTTATTGAATTTACAGGTGAAAAACCGCTTTCTCCGGCTGAATTATCAGGCAATGTAATTTTGTTGAGGGCATTTACAAAAATATACGCAATGCCGGGACTGAGATTGGGATATATAATTTGTTCCCAAGCGGATACGGCAAAAAAAATAAAATACTGCGGTCAATGCTGGAGCGTTTCCGTTCCGGCGCAGATCGCGGGCGTTGCGGCGTTAGAAGAGCAAGGCTTTATTGAACAAACAGTTGAATTAATTAAGAAAGAAAGAGGTTTTCTCGCTGACTCCCTGAAAAAAAGCGGATTTGAGGTATTTGATTCCAAGGCGAATTTTATACTTTTCAGGTGCGGGCTTCCGCTTGACAGAATTCTTTTACGCAAGGGAATAGCAATTCGCGATTGCTTTGATTATCACGGACTTTCAGCCGGATATTTCAGAATAGCTGTAAGAAACCGCGAGGAAAATATCATTCTTGTCAACGCAATAAATGAGGCGGTACTAAATGGCTAAACCAATAATGATACAGGGAACGATGTCAAACGCGGGCAAGAGCCTGTTTGCGGCGGCACTTTGCAGGATATTCAGTCAGGACGGATATCGCTGTGTACCTTTCAAATCTCAGAATATGGCGCTTAATTCATTTATAACACGCGAAGGACTTGAAATGGGCAGAGCGCAGGTTATGCAGGCGGAGGCTGCCGGAGTCGAACCCTCCGTGCTGATGAATCCTGTATTGTTAAAACCAACGACTGACAGAGGCTCACAGGTAATAGTAAACGGCGAGATTTATGGCAATCTGAGCGCAACGGAATATTTCAGGGAGAGAAAGCGCTTTATTCCGGATATCATGAACGCCTACAACAGGCTATCGTCTGAAAACGATATTATAATTATTGAAGGCGCGGGAAGTCCGGTTGAGCTAAATCTTCTAAAAGATGACATAGTTAACATGGGAATGGCGCGGCTTGCGGAATCACCCGTTCTTCTTGTAGGAGACATAGATCGCGGCGGTGTTTTCGCGCAGCTTCTCGGTACACTCTCACTTTTTGAGGATAAAGAACGGGATATGGTAAAAGGGCTGATAGTCAATAAATTCCGCGGAGACCGTTCCTTATTCAGCGACGGGGTAAAAATTCTGGAACAGCGCGGCGGAAAACCTGTTGTAGGCGTAATACCATATGTGAATATTGATATAGACGACGAGGACAGCTTATCCGAAAAAATCAAATCAGGCTGTGACGGACTGATAGACATTGCAGTGATAAAGCTGCCAAGGATATCAAATTTTACCGATTTCGACGTGTTCAGACAATATAACGGGGTTTCGGTAAGGTATGTTTCTTCACCAAATCAACTTGGAACGCCTGATATGCTGATAATTCCAGGTACAAAAAGCACGATTTCCGACATGAAGTGGCTTCGCGGCTGTGGACTTGAATCAGCCATAAAACGTCTTGCTTCTGAGGGCGTGCCGGTCTTTGGCATATGCGGAGGCTATCAGATGCTCGGCAAAAGCATATACGATCCCGATGGAGCGGAATGCTCCGGAAAAACCGACGGCATTGGATTGCTAAATATTTCAACGACGTTTCAGGGTGAAAAGACACGTTCACAGACAAAAGGAATAATAAGATGCGGCGACGGTTTTTTCTCCGTTCTAAACGGCTGCCGGTTTACAGGATATGAGATACACATGGGCATTTCAGAGGGAACCGTAAATCATTTTTTGGAGCTTGACAATGGAAAATCCGAAGGCTGTTTTTCAGGAAATGTGTGCGGAAGCTATATTCACGGAATATTTGACAGCCGCGATGTTTCAGTAAATCTTATACGCGCACTTTTCAACAGAAAGGGATTGAGCTTTGACGATATCGGAATTGACAGAGAAACATACAAACAGACTCAGTACGACCTTTTGGCTGACACAGTGCGAAAAAATGCGGACATTGAAATGATTTACAGTATTATCGAAAAAGGAATATGACAAAAAGCAAGCTGTAATTCATAAAAAAACAGCTTGCTTATAATAATCATGATCCTGACGATTTATATTTTTTTACTCCCAATCTCCAAAGCGCGTAGCATGGCAGCAAGAACAATGCTGCGGCAAGGGGAATAAAAGCAAGAATTAATTCGTCGCTTTTACCCGTAATATATTTAAGCGGATAGAGCTGCACAAGGGTGTAGGGGATAACGAACGTACAGAACCGTGTCATTCTTTTTCCGTATACATCAATGGGATACTGACCGTATTCCCTTGCGCCGTCAGTGAAGATATTTATAACCTCCAAGCCCTCGAGCGTGAAAAAGCAAAACGAGGCATTAATCAGAAAAATGCCACAGAATACGGCGGTTCCGCATGCAATGGTAATTAAGCAAGAAAGAACCTTCAATAAATTCCAGTCAATTCCCGCGTGAGTAGTGCCGTAAACAAAGACAATAACAGCCTGAACCGTTTTGCTCAATCTGGTTGGTTCAAAATTATCTCCAAGCACCTGTAATATTTCATTCCGCGGGCGAGTCATAACCCTGTCGAACATTCCCTGACGCACGATCCTTGAAAACGCGTCAAAGCCTCTTGCTATACATTCCGCGAGTGAAAACTCCATTAGTACGACTGAATAGCAGAGAAGAATGTCACTGTAGGTATAGCCTGCTATAGAATGAAAGCGTCTGAATAAAAAGAATATTCCCACAAACGCGTTGAATGACGAAAGAAACTGTCCGAGCGAAGTCAATATAAAGGATTTTTTATACTGCATCATGCATCTTATCTTTATGGAGATATAATGAAAATACACCTTTACGGCTGATATTTTAGACTGTCCGGATTTTTTCTTCATTTCCTGTCAACCTCCCTGCACAGTGACCTTTTTCATAGCCAAACGGCAAATCACCTTGCCTATGGTAATCAGCGCGATTATCCAGAAAATTTGCAGCGTAATGGCTTTAGCAGCTTCTCCGCCGCATATGTTTCCGCTGTAAATACGCAGCGGAACATTTTCCATTGCGGCAAACGGAAGAAGTTCAAGAATACTCTGAACGCGTGGTGGGAAAAAGGGGAGAGGTATCACAATTCCCTGAAGCAGTTCCGCAGTCATGGCAAAAATAATTCTTAATCCCTGAGGTGAAACGGTAAAGAACGATAACATGTAAATCAGCATGCACATTGCGACTGTAACTGTCATGCCCAGTATCATGGATATGACAAAACATATGAACGTCAATATATCTGGCGGAAGCGTCATTGCGAAAGGCTCAGGCAAAAAGAACGCCACAAGCAATATGGGAATACATCTCAGCACTGCGCGTGACGTCCGGTTCGCAACGCTTCTGGCAAACCACATATCGTAAATATCAATTGGTCTGCAAAGTTCATAGCAAACATTACCGTCCATAATACAGTCGAATATCTCGTTTTCCATAAACCACGTCATAAAAAGAGCTAAAAAAGCCTGCTGCATCCATATATATGACGCAAGCTGATCGAATTTCATGGGAAACGCTGTGGGGTCTGAATTGTTAAAGGCATGAAAAACATTTATCTCCATAAAGCCCCACACAAATTGAGTAGCTATTCCGGCAAGCGCGGCGGTACGGTACTGCATGCACATAGCAAATCTCAGCCTGAAAAAAGAAATGTTTTTCTTATAGTTTTTCCATTTTACCGGAAACATCATCGCGTTCACCTCATATTTCATAAGAACGGTAGAGATCGGCTACCGCACGGTCAATGTCTCCGTTGCCTGAAATATCGTTGATATCTCCGTCAAGCAGTATCTTACCTTTGCCTATAAGAATTATGCGTTTTGTTATTGCCTCTATGTCCTGCATGTCATGGGTTGTAAGTATTACTGTAGTCTTTCTTTCACTGTTAAGCCTTACAATGAATTCACGAACCGCGATCTTTGAAACGGCGTCAAGACCAATAGTCGGCTCGTCAAGGAAGAGAATGTCTGGAGAATGAAGAAGAGAGGCGGCAAGCTCGCAGCGCATTCTCTGTCCAAGGGAAAGCTGACGCGCCGGAGTGCGAATGATGTCGCCGAGATCAAGAAGCTCAGAAAGCTCGTCCCTGTTTTTACGGTAGACTTCAGACGGTATTGAGTAAATATCCTTTAGAAGCTCAAATGAATCCGTCACAGGAACGTCCCACCATAGCTGCGAGCGCTGACCGAAGACAACGCCTATCTTTGCGACGTGTTCAATTCTGTTTTTCCACGGAATTCTTCCGTCAACAAGACATTCTCCGCTGTCAGGGGTGAGAATGCCGCTGAGTATCTTGATAGTGGTGCTTTTTCCCGCTCCGTTAGGACCGATATATCCCACCGTTTCGCCGTCATTAATGGAAAAACTGATATTGTCGAGTGCGGTTACTGTTTCGTAATCCCTGTGAAAGAAAGCCTTGACTGCCTCGCCGAATCCGGCGTTTCGTCTGGCAACCTTATACGTCTTACAAATATTTTTCACGACAATCATTCTTTTAACCTCCCTGCGTTAAGTTTTGTTATAACTTAATAGAAAAGGTATTTTAACACTATACGGTATGTTTGTCAAGAATTTCTGATAAAAATATTTCAAAAAAGTTTTAAAAAAAATGCAACCTTTACATTATCTGAATCGTTATATAAATAGGGGAGGTTTGGAAAGTGACGGAGGCAGACGTTTATTATAAATACAAGAATAAAGTTTACGGCTTGGCTTTGACATTGGTAAAAAATGACTTTGACGCAAAGGACATAACTTCCGATGTCTTTGAAAAATATCTTAAATTCGTAAAGGCTAAGAATACATTTAAAAATGCGGAACATATGGAACGGTGGTTTGTGACTGTAACAAGGAATACCGTTACGGATTTTTTCAGAGCCAGAAAAAATAAAATGGAAAATGAAATAGAAGATGACATAAATGACCTTGAAGTGATTCCGGAGGATTACGACGATAAAAACGACTTTGTACATAATCTTGAACGCCGTCTCAGCCACGAGGAGGTAATGGAAAAGCTCAGTCCAAGATACAGGGAAGTGCTTATTTATTTTTTTGATTTCGGTTATTCGATAAAAGAAATTTCTATAATTATGAATGAAAGCGAATCCAATATAAAGACATTATTATTCCGTGCAAAGAAAAAATATAAGGAAATAGTGGAAAGCGGAGGTGAGAACGATGACTGATAAATCAAATAAGAATCCTGAGTACGACAAGAGCCTTGAATCTGAATCAGAATTCAGCGAATTTAAAGGAATTCCGCTTATTCTGCCGGATGATTTCAATACCCCCCGTGATCTTGACGAAAGAATTATTCTTGAAATGAGTAAGCTTGGAGAAGAGCTTGACGAAAAAAATAAAAAACGTGAGGAACGCAAGGCACATGCCATGCGCTTTGTCGTTAGGTTTACGGCCGCCGCTGCGATACTCGCAATGTTTGTAATGATTACTCCGTTGCGAAATTATGTTGTCAGTGCCTCAAACGATGTGAAAAGCTGGATCAAGGATATTTCATCTGAAAACAATCGAAAGATTGAGGACAGTATGTCCAAGGAGAACAACGACAACAGATTTGAGAATTATTATATTATTTCAGACAAGGACTTTAAGGGCGGAATAGCTTACGGCGATACATTATGCATTGTTCCAAACGGCGGAGAAAAGGATTCCGTTCCCATAATTGAGAAATCCAGACTTGTTACCAATACCGGAGATGAACAGGGGAGAGATTACTTTCATGTATGGATCAGCGATTCAAACAGAATATGGATTTCCGTTGAAAGAAGAGTACAGAGGCATGCACATCTGAAGGTTGAAATATACTATGAGGACGGAACATGGTATAGCAGGGAATGGGATTTAATAACCAACCTGCCCGAGGTTCGTTTTTCATCAGTTACTCCAAACGGAGCAGCGTATGAAAAAGCCTACGCAGGCGAAGTCTTTGAGCCAAATTATTATGTTGTCGTATGTGACGAACACAATAATGTAAGAAATGTCAATTACTTAAAAGGAACATCGAGAATCAAGTGGTCTACAACAGATGAATCAATCGCCACCGTTGATGGAAATGGCGTGATAACATGTATCAGTCCAGGGTACACAATAATAAAGGCTGACACAGGATTAGGTAACGTAAATATTCTCAATGTCAAGGTACTTCCACCGGCAAGTAATCAGACATCTTCGGACTCAGAATAAATGTTGCGTTCAAGTCCATGCATGGGGAGTTTGCTGTAAAATAAATAATTATTCAAACCGACGCAGCTGCACAGCCACGCCTATTATGTGTATTCCGGATTCCTCAAGCTGTTCGGTAGTGTAAAAAGTCTCCTTGATTCTGCGGTCAATAGGGATAATTGCCTTGCCGTTCCGCTTTCTGACAATGTGGCAGAGAAAAGCGTCGCCTGAGCCTATACTGACCAGACCTATCCGGTCGCCGGTAATCTTGCTTCTCCGCTCAAATATTACAATGTCATCCTCGAAATATCTCGGCGCAAACTCGCTTCCGGTTATCCGCAGTCCAAAGAATTCGTGTCCTCCGGAAAGCCAGCCAGACGGAATAAATTCAATACAATCTTTATCAATCTCACCGCCGTCAATAAGATTATACCGTAAATAAATCTTTATCATATGACCTGTGTCAGCAGGTTCAGAAGACGAGCTATCATCAAGCAGAAACGCCAAATATCTTAGCAAGACAATGTATTGTTCCAGCCGAAGGCGCGTGAATTCCGTTTTCATATTTGGAGATCATTCCTTTATTTATGTTAGCACCGTAATCCCGGTTTAGTCTTTCGGCGATCTCCTGTAGCGAAAAACCAGCGCTTTTACGGACAGCTTTCAGACGCGCTCCTATAAGAGCGGCGTCTTGTCTTTTTTCATCGGATTTAGGAGTTCTCAAAAAGTAATCATCCTTTTTACTCTTATCACGAAATTCTCATTGAAATATCAAACGCCTGCACAGAGTGGGTGAGAGCGCCTATTGAAATTATGTCTACCCCTGTCTCGGCGACTTCACGCAATGTGTCGTGCGTAATACCTCCAGACGCTTCAAGCAGGGCTTTGCCGTTTACTATCTCAACAGCTTTTTTCATCGTGTCGCAATCCATATTGTCGAGCATAATGATGTCTGCGCCTGATTCGAGCGCTTGTTTTACTTCGTCAAGGTCACGCGTTTCAACTTCTATCTTGACCATATGTCCGAGCTTTGAGCGCAATGTGTTTACCGCTCCGGCAATTCCCCCGCACGCGTCTATGTGATTATCCTTTAGCATTGCCCCGTCGCTTAGATTGTAGCGGTGATTCTTTCCGCCGCCCACTGTAACCGCGTATTTCTGGATAGCGCGAAGACCAGGGAGAGTCTTGCGCGTATCGGTGATAGCGGCTCTTGTGCCATTTACAATTTCCACGCAGCGAGCGGTTTCCGTAGCAATTCCGGACATATGCTGAATGAGGTTGAGCGCGGTGCGTTCTCCTTTGAGCAGACAGCGCATATTCCCGCTGAATTCACATATGACGTCGCCCTTGCTGAGTCTGTCACCGTCACGAAAATGAACAGTGCATTCAAAGCTGTCGTCCAGAAGTCTGAATACCCTCATAGCCGCGTCAATTCCGCAAAGCACTCCGGAAGCCTTTGCCACAAAATAAGCCTGCCCGCGCTGATCTTCGGGAATAACAAGGTCTGCTGTCGTATCTATATAATTGATATCCTCTTTAAGAGCATTCTTAATTAAATCGTCCAAATAAAAATCAAGAACCATTCCTACACATCTCCCGTCAGTTGTTGTTTTTTGCGTTTTCGATATCCTCATTAAGAACAATATAGGCGACAGTCACGGCGCTGCGGGCTTCGATAAGATCCTTGCTCATAGCGAGATCATCCGAATAAACTTCATTCATAAGCTCTTCAATAACCGGCATTTTTTCAATTGCCTTGTCTGTG
>ONCX01000011.1 GCA_900316455.1 uncultured Eubacteriales bacterium | reverse complement strand
TGAAATGCCAAGCTCCTTGTAAAATTCAAAGAAGTCCGGTATTCCTCCCAAAACGGGAATATCATAGCGTTCGCTGAGCTTTCCGTCGTCCTCTACAGTGTTGTTAAACACCATCAAAACAAAAAACAGCAAAGCACTGATAAGAAGCCCCGCAAAAGCGCCGTAAAGAGAAAACTTAATGACATTCGGATAGCTTTGTCTCTTGGGATAAATAGGTTCGCTTATGACTCTTACTGAGCCGGCTCCTACAATATCGTCAAGCGCTTCGGAAGCGATTTCCTTATATGCCTTGCAGATGTTAACTGTCAGTTTTGGATCTGTAGTTTCAGCCTTTATTCTTAATACTTCTGTTTCATTAACAGAAGAAAAAGTTACAAGTTTAAGAAGCTGCGCGTCAGTCATTTGATTTCCAAGCTGATTTCTTACCTTTTTTGTAACTACATTTGACTGTAATATTACCATGTAGGTACTTACAAGCTTCTGTGAAGCGTTTATATCTGTGTATTGAACTGTATCTGTTTCTGGAATATCTTGGCTTGATAACAAACGAGGAAATCAAGAATCCGATAATTCCACCCACCAATAAAAAGAGCACCAGATACTTGATGTTTTTATATAAATAACCTGCAAACTCAAATGGATCAATTGGCGCCCGATTATCCGAATCAAAATTTCTTGCATTTATCTGGGTTTCACTCATGCCTGTATCACTCCAACTAATAAGTAATTAAAATTATTTTTCTTTTTTATGATAACACAATACAAAAGATTTGTCAACCGCATATGTGAAATTGTTTTTCAAAATGTAGAATAATCTTTTTTTTTGTCGTCGCTTATTCTTATGCATATTTTACAATAGATGAATAAATTCAGAGTAATATCACACAGAATAATTAACCGGAACAACCTCGCTTGCAAGGCTGACCGCATAATTCCCGTAGTAAAAACAGGTCAGGCTTTTACTGATTTCGAGGTCCGTAATGTTTATATCAGGCGGAACGAATATGCCTGTTCCTATTCGCTTGAAATATGCTTCCTTGGCAGTCCAGAAGCGAAAGAAGAGTCTCATTCTGTCATCAGCAGAGGTGCTTTCCTTATCAATAAACCGCATTTCTTCCAAAGTACAGACGCGTTCTATCAGCTTTTCATTGACCTCGCGTATTCTTTCTATATCCGCTCCCACAGGGCTGTCGCCTACTGCACACAGCACATGCTCTCCGCTATGGCTGACGCTGAAATATACAGGCAGATCCTTTGCAATGGGTTTTCCCTTTTCCGTGCGAAAAAAAACGATGCTTTCCCGCGGAACGCCGCACAACGACGCGATCATTTCTCTTGCAACAAGCTCGCCCGCAGTCGTTCGCTTACGGTCGTCCGCAAATCGAAGCCTTTCAACCCGCGATTTTCTCTCCTCTGTCATGAGTGAGAGGCAATATTCATAATCACTGTCTGAAAAATCGGTTATATTTACGATATTATAAAAACAATACATTAATGGCAAATTCCTTTTATGTTTTATTATGATGCAATTGAAGCTATCGTACAAGAAGCCATCAACAAAAAGTATTTTATCATTTTATCCTAAGAAATTCAATATAAATTTCTGTATTTCTCAATTCACAAGCTCCGCAACGCTCATTAAAATGTTATAAATCCTTTAATGTTTTTCACGATTCACTGACAAACATATTATAAAATGATATAATTCAGGTAAGAGTCGATCATGCTGGGGAGGGAACGGCAACTACGGTTTACAAGGGAGGCGATATGATTATTTTTTCCACCTTATCTTTTTTCCCCTGATATTTTAAAAGAAAGCGAGGAAAACAAATCATGAAGAAAAAACTTATTGCCCTGGCAATATGCCTGGCAATCCCGTTTGCAGCCGCTCACTTCCTTCCGTATGCGGAATTTACGCCTGTTAGTGCTGCAACCATCACCGAAAACGGCTTCACCATCACTGACTGCATTGTCACCGGCTATTCCGGTGAGGAAACCGCGCTGGTGATTCCTGACTCGGCAACCAAAATCGGTTCCGGCGCATTCAACAACAAAACCGGTATTACCAGCGTCACTATTCCCAATACTGTCACCGAGATCGGAAACTCCGCTTTCAGCGGCTGTACCGCTCTCCAGACCGTAACCATGTCCGACAATGTTGACACCATAGGCGAGTACGCATTCAGAAACTGCACCTCACTCAGAAGTCTCAGGCTCTCCGAAGGTACCGTTACCATCGGTCGTTATGCTTTCATCGGCTGTAGCTCACTGGGAGCGCTTTCCCTGCCGGATTCTGTAGTGGACGTGGGCGATCATCTTTTCAGCGGATGCGTCAATCTCACTGACGTAACTCTCGGCAAAGGCGTTCGCGCAGGTATTAACGTAGATACGTTTGAAAACTGCGGCAGAATGCACGACATCACCGTCATAGAAGGTAACCCCGCCTATTCCAGCAACGGTGGCGTTCTTTTCAACAGGACCGGAGAAAAGCTGATCTTTTATCCCCACGGCAGAACGGATTACACCTATGCCATTCCGGAAACCACAAAGATCATCGGCGAAAGATCCTTCTATGGCTTGACCGCTCTGACCGAGATTTCGGTTGAATTTGCGGAGACAGTTGAAGCCAACGCTTTCGCGGAGTGTATCGGTCTGACAAGTGTTTCCATCGGCAACACGGTTAAGAGCATCGGATACCGCGCCTTCTACAACGACAGCAAGATTGAGACGCTTTCCGTCGGCAATGCCGTGGAATCCATCGGCGGAGATGCTTTCCGCAACTGCTCCTCGATTACAAGTCTCACTCTGTATCATGTGCAGACTATCGGAGCATCGGCTTTCCAAGACTGCGCTAAGCTCGCGACCGTCTCCATCGGCAATGACATCACCTCAATCAGCACCAGTGCTTTCTACAATAACACGGCGCTCAAAAATCTGACTCTCGGTAATCAGCTCGAGGTCATCGGAAGCGAAGCGTTCCGCTACTGCACTTCGCTGACAAACGTGACAATCCCTGATTCCACCTACCAGATCGACAACCACGCTTTCAGCGGGTGTTCCAACCTGAGAAGCGTCACTTTCAGCTCAAGCTTGGAGTCCATAGGCAATTACGCTTTTTCGTCCACCGCGCTGACAAGCGTTACCGTACCTTCACTGGTCACCAGCCTGCCAACGGGTATCTTCCGCGACTGCCAGAAGCTTACCAGCGTCACGCTTCCCGAGACGCTGCTCACCATTAAAAACGAAGCTTTCATGGGTTGCGTGCTGCTTCCGTCGATCGACATTCCTGACGGCGTTGTTTCAATAGGCGACAATGCGCTGCGCTCATGTGCTGTACTTAAAAACATCGCTATTCCGGATTCCGTCGAAACAATGGGAGCTTCAGTCCTCGCGGAGTGCAGCGCTCTCCAGTCAGCTACCATGCCAAAGGATATGGAAGTTCTGCCGAGCTACACATTCTACAACTGTCAGAAGCTGACCAGCGTCACCCTTCCGACAGCCCTGCTGAAAATTGATACCGGCGCATTCGAAGACTGCAAGATCTTTCCGTCTATCGAAATTTCCGACGGCGTTACCTCCATCGGCGACCATGCCTTTGAAGGCTGCGAGAGAATGACCTCCGTTACTCTCCCTGTTAATCTGACTTCCATCGGACACCGCACATTCGCTAACTGTGTCAAGCTTCCCTCTATCGTAATTCCGAACAAGGTTATCACCATCGGCGGGGAAGCGTTTGACAACTGTCAGTCTCTTGCTACCGTAACTCTTTCAAATTCGCTCAAGACCGTCCGTTACAGAGCTTTTAGAGGCTGCGCATCTCTCGAAACCATTGCCTTCCCGGATACCGTGACGACATTTGAATACGAAGTGCTTGCCAACTGCATAGAGCTCAAGACATGCACGCTGCCTGTCGCCATTACCACTCTGCCCGGAGGCACTTTCTATGGCGACATCAAGCTTTCTACCTTTACAGTTCCGGAGAAGATCACAGTTATCGGAAGCAACGCTTTCAACGGCTGTGTAACTCTCTCTGAGGTCTTCTTCCCGCCAAAGCTTGAAATCATCGAGAACGGCGCTTTCAGAAGCTGTGCTGAACTTCACAACTTCACGCTTCCAGATACGCTCACTACCATCGGCGATGAAGCTTTCCGCGGCTGCGCGACCATCACAGAGGTCAATCTGCCTGAATCGCTCACAACTATGGGTTCAAGCGTGTTCCGTGAATGCGCGGGACTCCTTGAGGTAACGATTCCTTCTAAAATCGCCATCCTCAGAAACAGCACCTTTGAGGAATGCAGTTATCTCGAAAGAGTCAATCTGCCAGTTGATCTGGTCGGCATTGAGAGCTTTGCATTCTTCCATTGCAGATCGCTTGTCTCTATTAATATTCCTGAAAAAGTTGCCTCCCTCGGCGAAGGCGTATTCCAGGGCTGCAACGCTCTGACCCATATCGACATTCCAGACTCCGTTACCGAAATCGGCAACAGGAACTTCAAGGAATGCATTGGTCTGAAGACCGCAAAACTCCCTGCTCTTATCAAGTATATACCCAATGAGACATTCAACGGCTGCATTGCGCTGACCGCTGTAACAATGCCCAACGCGACTGAGGTTATAGGCGATTACGCTTTCTACAACTGCAATTCACTCCGCAGCATCGATCTCTCAGAACCGCTGGTGAATGTAAAGTACTGCGCATTCGCAAACTGCAAGTCGCTCAAGTCAGTCAAGCTCCCCAGCACCATCAAGGTTCTTGGCAGCTACGCGTTCGAAACTGCCACTTCTGTCGGTCTGATCTCTCTTCCTGCCACCTTCGAGGAATTCAACTACCACAGCTTCTACGATAACGCAACTGTGACAGACGTTTACTTCGGAGGCGATGAAGAGACATGGAACAATCTTATCCGTAACAAGTCTCTCTTCAACACCACTCTTCGCATGCATTACGGCACGGAATATCCGGGTCCGACCCTGACGTCCCTTGCTGTCGCAACATACCCGACAAAGACACAGTACACCGTCGGTCAGACATTCGATCCTGAGGGATTGACGCTCCTTGCAACCTATGACGACCGCTCCACAGAGATTATCTCCGAGGACATCGTATGCTCAACCGGCGCGCTCTCAAAGCCCGGCTTGCAGCAGGTGCAGGCTTCATATGGCGGCAAGACCGCTTACTTCACTATCCGCGTATTCGGCGACATAGCTATCACAGCACAGCCTGAGGATACCACCGCCGTCGAGGGCGAGATCGTGACATTTGCAGTAGCCGCGGACGGCGAAAATCTGACCTATCAGTGGTACTTCAAGAAAGCCGGCGCTTTAGCTTGGAGCAAGTGGAACGGTCATAACACCGCCACCACCACGGCTAAAGCCAACGCAACATGGGACGGCATGCAGGTCTACTGCCTCATCAAGGACACAAAGGATCATTCCGTCTCCTCCAACGCCGTAACGCTCACTATAGCCGAACACGGCGGTCCCATCATCACCCAGCAGCCTGAAAGCCAGACAATCGAGCTTGGTGACGAGCTGACGGTTTCCGTCGCGGCGGAAGGCGAAAATCTGACCTATCAGTGGTACTTCAAGAAGCAGGGCGCCGCAGTCTGGTCAAAGTGGAACGGCAGAACCCACGCAACCGAGACCGTTACCCCCAATGCTTCATGGGACGGCATTCAGCTTTACTGCACAATTACCGACGCGGACAGCACAATAGTTGATTCCGCAATCGCTACAATTACCGTGGGAGAGCCTCATACATCTCTTGCCATCACCGCTCAACCGCAAAGCCAGAACATCAATCTCGGCAGCCAGCTTACAATTTCCGTTGAAGCCGAAGGCGACGATCTGACCTATCAGTGGTTCTTTAAGAAGAAGGGCGCAAACCGCTGGACAATCTGGAAGAATCACAACAAGGCAACCGAAAAGGTTATACCCAACGCAACATGGGACGGCATGCAGCTCTACTGCGCCGTTACCGATTACAACGAGGATACAATTACTTCTGAAATCGCAACAATCACCATCATAGAGCCTCAGGCGGAGCTTGTCATTATAAAGCAGCCTGAGAGTCAGGAAATTCTCCTTGGCGACGAGCTTACTGTTTCTGTCGAGGCAGACGGCGACAATGTGACCTATCAGTGGTACTACATGAAGAAAGGCGCTACCGCCTGGACTAAGTGGAACAACAGAACCAACGCTACAGAAAAAGTAACTCCTAACGCTACCTGGGACGGCATTAAGCTCTACTGCGTCGTGAGCGACAGCCACGGCAAGTCGCTTGATTCCGAAGTTGCTACCATCACATTTGGCGAGCCTGAGCCTGCCATCAAGATCACCAGCCAGCCGCAGAACGTCAATGTTCCTCTCGGCAGCGAGGTCAAACTCTCTGTTGTTGCGGAGGGCGACGGTCTGACCTATCAGTGGTACTTCATGAAGAAGGGTGCTACTACCTGGACTAAGTGGAACGGCAGAACCAACGCTACCGAAAAGGTTACTCCTAACGCCACATGGGACGGCATTAAGCTCTATTGCACAATTACAGGCAGTCAGGGCAATACTCTCGATTCCGACATCGCTACAGTGACACTCAGCGAGTCTGAAACGTCTATCAAGATAACCAGCCAGCCGCAGAACGTCAACGTTCCTCTCGGCAGCGAGGTTACACTCTCTGTTGTTGCAGAGGGCGACGGTCTGACCTATCAGTGGTACTTCATGAAGAAGGGCGCTACCGCCTGGACTAAGTGGAACGGCAGAACCCACGCTACCGAAAAGGTTACGCCTAACGCCACATGGGACGGCATTAAGCTCTATTGCACAATTTCCGACAGCAAGGGTAACAAGCTTAATTCCGACACCGCAACAGTGACATTCTCAACAACGTTCGCAATTACTCAGCAGCCTCAGAATGCCAGCATTGCTCTCGGCAGCGAGGTAACTCTCTCAGTCAAGGCAACAGGCAGCAATCTGACCTATCAGTGGTACTTCATGAAGAAAGGCGCTACCGCGTGGTCCAAGTGGAACGGCAGAACCCACGCCACTGAAAAGGTAACCCCCAACGAGTCATGGGACGGCATTAAGCTTTACTGTGTTGTGAAGGACGGCAGCGGAAATACACTTGATTCCAATGTTGCAACTATCACATTTGTTCAGCAGTCTTCACAGCTCAAAATCACCCAGCACCCGTCAAACGTAACCGCTGCTGCCGGTGAAAACGTGAGCTTTGTCGTTAAAGCGACAGGTGAAGGCGAACTGACCTATCAGTGGTACATTAAGAAAGTCAACGGCGACTGGAAAGCATGGACCGGTCACACAACGCCTACCACGTCCGCAACTACAAATTCCACATGGAACGGCATGCAGATCTATTGCACTGTCACAGACGGCAATGGCAATTCCGTAACTTCAAATGCCGCTACAATCACCATTTATTGATTGAATTCAGACGGCGGTTTTCAACAAACTGTTTGTCATAATTCAGTCACAGCTCGCGTTTTAACAGCGTAAAATAAAATTGCGCCCTGTTTTCTTCTCCTGAATGGAGTTGAAGACAGGGCGCTTTTTTATATGAGTAAAAAAATTTCGATGTAAAATTACATTGATAACATCAGCGCATCGGCAAGGCGGAATGCCGCTGAAACGTCGCCTTTGACGGTAAGCCTTCCCGTCGAATAGGAGTCGGCAGGCGAAACGCTTCTTTCTATAAGCCGCTTGAGTTCTCCTGAGCTTACGGTAAATGAACAGACGGAATTCTTATAATCAAATGGCTGAATGTCAAAATTCCCGTCGCGAACCTCTACGTAAAATTTTCCTTCCCCCTCCCCTGTCACATCGAATTCATAGGAATATACTCCCTCACCAAATCCGCTGAAATCCTGTTTTTCAAAATAATCTTTCATAATATTATAAAGCTGCTCAAATTTCATTCTTCAAAAATCCTTTCGCGAATATATTAATGAAAATTATAACCGAACTGCGTATGTTTGTAAACCATCAATCATACAAACATAATTAATTTTTTAAAAAAGAATTTAGTTTAGTTGTAATGGCATGAAAAATGTGGTATGATTATTATAATATATTCGGATTTTATCAAAGGGTGATTATTTTGAATATTCCTGATAGGCTGACGGATTATTTCGTCGATTATAAAAGAGGAAAATTCAGTATAAGCGAAAAAAACTTTCCTTATTCGAGAATATTAGCTTACATCGCTTTTTTTGCATTTCTTCTCAGACTGGTAATTAGCGTGAGCTACCTGAATTCATACGACACCGAATGGAATATTATGTGGGGAGTTCAGCTTGGCGACGGCTTTTTTTCAGCCTACAGCCATGTGAACGCGCTGGATTATCCTCCCCTTTATCTCTATCCTCTTTATATTGTAGGTAAATGTGTAAAAAATGCCGGCATAGGCGGATACGCTCCACTCAGAATGCTTGCAATAAAATTCTTTCCCTGTCTTGCCGACAGTCTGACCTGCGTTGTGCTTTATACCCTCGCATCCAAAAAAAATAAATTGCTGGGTTTGACTGCCGCTTCGCTCTGGGCTGTCAATCCGGCGGTCATATTCAACTGTGCTTGCTGGGGACAGACCGACTGCGTAATGATGTTTATGGCAGCAATGCTCATGCTCGCTCTCGATCAAAAGCACGTAACGGCTGCGGGAGTGCTGTGGGCGGCAATGTGTTCCACAAAGCTGCAGGGATTGTACCTCACTCCGGTGGTCGGAATGGAAGTGCTGACAATCTGCTTCGGCAATCTGAATCCAAAGGATTTTTCAATTTCAAAGATAAAAAAATCCGCTGTCGTCAGATTCATAAGATTTGTCTGCGCCGCGTCGCTTACGCTTGCGCTTGTCTATCTGCCGTTTATGATCGGCTCAGGATTTTCCGACTATCAGCCCGAGCTTGGCTTCATTGAGAAATTCCTGAAGCCGGTGACAGTATATTCGGACGGAGTGGCAAAATACCCATATTGCACACTGAACGCGGACAATATCTACATGCTGTCAGGACTCAACGGCGTGAACGATGAGCTGAAATTCCTGTCCGTAATAAGCTATTCGGGTCTCAGCGGAATTCTTCTTGTGCTTTCTGTCTGCGCTGTGGTGGCATTGTATTTATTCGGCAAGAAAAAGTCGCACTGGCTTGCGGGATTCATGCTGATGGAATGCATATTCATGCTGACTTGCAGACAGCACGAGCGTTATCAGATAATCACGCTCATTCTTCTCGCCGGAGCATTTATCAGGCTTACCGACAAGCGGATCCTCACGCTGTTCAGCTTGAATTCAGTTGTTATCTTCTTCAATCAGTTCCGCGTACTGAGCGCCGTGCGTGAAAAATCAAACTGGTGGGGCTATTACAAATACACTGACGGCACAGCGGAATGGATTGTAAAACGCGGAAGCTTCGCCTCATTCAATTCCCTATTGAATACCGCGCTTTTTGTGGCGTCAATGGTGTTTGTGCTAAGATATTTCTTTGATGACCGGAGCGATGAGCCGGTGCTTTTGAGATTGAATGATCATTTCAATGACAGTAAGGACATTTAAACTGTCGGATTTTCACGGGAGGAAATGAAAATGGAAGTTAAGAATAAACGTCCCGCGTTTATTTCAAGAATATATGGCTCTCCGTATTTTAGCGCGGAGGGAAGATATTTATTCGTGCTTGCGGTGGGATTTATCACGGCATTCTTCGTCATGCTGCCGTATATCATCTACGACAGCGGATATTTTCTCATGTATGGGGATTTCAACGTTCAACAGTACCCTTTCTATATGCATGCGCACGACGCGATACTCTCCGGTGAGATTGGCTGGGATTTCAAAACCGATTTAGGCGTCAATTTCATCGGCTCCTACAGCTTCTATAATTTAGGCTCGCCGTTTTTTCTGCTTACCCTGCTGCTGCCGTCCGGAGCTGTCCCCTACACTATTGGACCGCTGCTCGCGCTGAAGGTAGGATGTGCCGCAATGACTGGCTACGCGTATATCCGCCGCTTCACAAGATACGACGAATACGCCGTGCTGGGCGGACTGATGTACGCTTTTTCAGGTTTTTCCGTCTTCAATATGTTCTTCAACCACTTCCATGAGCCTATGGTATTCTTCCCGCTCATGCTCATTGCCCTTGAGGAACTGATGATTAACGACCGCAAGGGCTGGTTCGCCGCCGCTGTCGCGGTAAACGCCTTTGTCAATTACTACTTCTTTGTCGCCGAGGTACTCTTCATAATCATCTACTTCTTCGTTCGTTTGTCAATGTGCGAAGAATGGAAAATCACTCCTGCGAAATTCGGAAGAATCGCTTTTGAAGCCGTTCTCGGCTTCGGCATGGCAGGAGTTATCGTTCTCCCCTCCGTATGGGAGGTCGCAAAGAATCCTCGTGCCGAAGCAAAGCTCTATGGCTGGAACGCCATAGTGTATTCCAATTCCCAAAGATATCTCAATATTTTAGAGGCGTTTTTCTTCCCTCCCGATCTTCCCGCACGTCCCAACTTTACTCCCGATTCCAATACCAAATGGGGTTCGCTTGCCGCATGGCTCCCGCTCTTCGGTATGACGGGAGTAATAGGCTGGCTCCAGAGCCGTAAAGGACACTGGCTGCGCCGCATGATAATAATTTGCTTCTTTATGGCGTTTATTCCTCTTCTTAACTCCGCGTTTCAGCTTTTCAGCGCAACGTATTACGCAAGATGGTTCTTTATGTTCACACTGATGAATTCTCTCGCAACCGTCATGGCGCTCGGAAACGAGGATATCGACTGGGACAGGGCATTCAAATGGTCGCTCGGAATAACTCTCGCAATCGCTCTCCCGCTCGCGGGACTTCTGAAAAAGGAGGCTGCCCCCGAAAACGGCACGGAAGCTGAGTACGGTCTTATTGCGTACAAGGACAGATTTTGGATATATGTGGCAATAGTCATGCTGTCAATGATGATGGTTGCGTTGATTATAAGATTCATCAGGGAAAATGACCGCAGGAAGGTCTACTCCGTCGCTATGACCGGAATTATCGGAATTTATTTCTGCACGCTTTTTATATTCAACGGACAGGGCAAGACCCTTTCATACGACAGCCGCGAATATGTAATCCCGCTCGCTCTCAGCCGCGCTGAAAATATCAACATCGACAAACTTCACGACGCTGAATACCGCGTTGACTTCTACAAGGATATGGACAACATGGGCATGTTCTGGGACACATCATGCATTCAGGCATTCCATTCGATTGTGCCAAAATCGGTTATAGATTTCTATACGACAGTCGGCGTCCAGAGAGGTGTGGGAAGCCGTCCTGAAACCGATCACTATGCTATACGTTCACTGTTAAGCGTCAGGTATCTATTCGACAACGCCGAAAAAAGCAGATTCAGCACGGATCAGTCCGGACAGCCATCCCTGACCGATCCCAAAATGCCCTACTGGACTCCTGTAAAAACAGAGGGCGGATACAACGTATGGCGCAACGACTGCTTTATTCCTATGGGCTTTACCTATGAATATTACATCACAGAGAAAAACCTCGAAGACGTATTCACGAAAAACGAACGCGGCGGCGCTATGCTTCGCGCCATAGTTCTCAGCGACGAACAGGAGAAAAAATTCGGAGATATCCTGAAGCCGCTTCCCGCCTCCATGACTTCAATCAACGAAAACAGCTACAGGCAGGATTGCATGGAACGCGCAAATATGAGCTGCATCAGCTTTGCCACCGATAAAAATGGGTTTTCCGCCTCTATCGAACAGGAAAAACCAAATCTCGTATTTTTCAGCATTCCCTATCACGAGGGCTGGAGGGCTTATGTCAACGGTGAAGAGGTTGACGTTGAAAAAGTCAACATAGGCTTCATGGCTGTAGAATGCGGTGCGGGACATTCGGATATCAGATTTGAATTTGAAACCCCGATGCTTAAACTTGGAACATACGCTTCCGTGTTCTGTATAATAGCGTTTATAGTCTACGCGCTGTTCTTTGCCTATAATCCTGAAAAAGGGAAAAACGCGCGCCTGAAAAAATTCGTCAGAAAGCTCCGCACGGTCTGCCATATCAATGAGCCTGAATCGGTTCGGGTAATAAGCGAGAAACAAATACACTTCGACGACTTCGACGATTTCAATGTTTTTGATGATTTCGATGATAATGTATCAGATAAAGACAACAATTGACGCATACTTGGCTTTGAAAAAGGAGATGATATCATGCCGCTGAAAATAATCCGCAACGACATAACCAAAATTCCCTGCGACGCGGTCGTAAACGCAGCAAACAGACTGCTCGCCGGAGGAGGCGGCGTTGACGGCGCTATCCATCGCGCCGCCGGACAGGAATTATACGACGCATGCAGCAAGCTCGGCGGTTGCCCCACAGGAAAGGCAAAAATAACCGACGGCTTCAATATGCCGTGCAAATACATTATTCACACTGTCGGTCCTGTCTGGCGCGGCGGCGACAAGAACGAACCGGAGCTTCTCGCCTCATGCTACAGGGAATCGCTAATACTTGCCAAGGAATACAAATGCGAATCAGTCGCGTTCCCGCTGATTTCAGCCGGAGCATACGGATATCCTAAGGAAGAAGCCCTGCATATCGCCGTGAGCGAAATAAGCAGATTCCTGATGAAAAACGAAATGACTGTATATATTGTAGTCTATGACAGTGAATGCTTTCAGACGAGCAAAAAGCTCCTAAGCGACGTTGAGGAATACATAGACCAGCATTATATTGACGAGCATTTTACACCGAGAAATTCAACTGTGTTCTATGATGAACCTCCCTCAAAGCTAAATATTATGGAAAGAATGCTTGGGGCGAAAGGCTTGACGGGCAGAGCCGATTCACATTCCTGTCGGAGCTGTCATCTTCCATGCGAGGAAAAAACCGTTGAACCTGATCTTAACGAAATGCTTGATTCTCTTGACGAAAGCTTCTCACAGATGCTTCTCCGTAAAATAGACGAAAAAGGCATGACTGATGTACAATGCTACAAAAAGGCAAATATTGACCGCAAGCTATTTTCCAAAATCCGCAGCAATATCAATTATAAGCCCAGCAAGCAAACCGTGCTTGCGTTTGCCATAGCGCTTGAATTATCGCTTGACGAAACAAGGGACATGCTGATGAAAGCGGGATTTGCCCTTTCTCACAGCAGCAAATTTGATGTTATAATAGAATACTTCATCAAAAACAAGCGCTATGACATTTTTGAGATAAACGAGGTTCTCTTCTCATTTGATCAGCTCATGCTCGGCAGCTGACGGACTTCATAAATAAAATTGTCGTTTCTCAGGCGACCAATTCATAATTCTCTTACTGTATAATATGGCTGTAAGCTTGAAGTGAGGATTTAATCATTTCACATCTCGCACTATTATTACGGAGGTAAGAATTATGAAAAACAACACTACTGAACTGGTATTCATTCTTGACAGAAGCGGTTCTATGGCAGGACTGGAAAGCGACACGATAGGCGGCTTCAATTCGCTCATTGAAAAGCAGCGCAGGCAGGACGGCGAATGCTATGTGTCCGTTGTTCTCTTCGACAACGAAAGCGAGGTTCTCTATGACCGCGTGAAGCTCGCCGATGTGAGAAAAATGACTGAGGACGATTACACAGTAAGAGGCTGCACCGCTCTTATCGACGCAATCGGCGGCGCGATAAAGCACATTGGCAACATTCACAAGTACGCCCGTCCAGAGGACGTTCCGGAGCATACCATGTTCGTGATAACTACAGACGGCATGGAAAACGCAAGCCATCGCTACAGCAGCGACAAGGTAAAGCAGATGGTACAGCGCCAGAAAGAAAAATACGGCTGGGAATTCCTCTTTATCGGAGCCAACATCGACTCCGTAGAAACAGCGGGACACATCGGCATTGACTCCCATCATTCCGTTAATTATCACGCGGATAGCAAGGGAACCGCCGTATTATATGAGACTGTAAGCGCTTCTATCGGAAATATGAGAGCCGGCAGAGAGTTAGCCAAAGACTGGTCCAGCAGCATCAACGAGGATTATGAAAACAGACAACCCGATAAAAACAGACGCGGCAAATAAATCCTTTCTGCCGCTGAAGCTCTATCGCGGTAAAGGGTAAGATCAGCTAAGATGAATTATTATTCCAATTATGACGCCCCGCTGTACGACGCTCTGAAAAGGCACGTAGAAAGCGGAAAAACCTCATTCCACACTCCCGGACATAAAGGACACTGCGAATTCCTGCGGCTCGATACGCAGCTCGACCTCACCGAGCTGCCGGATACCGATTCGCTATATGAATGCGACGGCTGCATTCGCGAATCTGAAATCAGAGCCGCCGCAATGTTCGGCACAAAATACACCGCCCTCTCCTCCGGAGGCTGCACGCTTGCCATTCAAGGTATGCTTGCGGCTTTCGCCGGTGCGGGCGGCAAAGTCATATTCAGCCGTAATATCCACAGAAGCGCTATAAACACGGCAATGCTTCTCGGAATCAGACCGGTGTGGATCATGCACAGGCACGACTGCGGCGAGGGACTTCCTGGCAGGATAAGCCCTGACGACGTAAAAGCCGCAATAATTAACAATCCCGACGCAAGAGCCGTTTACATCACATCTCCTGATTATTACGGCTGCCTTTCAGATATCCAGTCAATTTCAGGAGTCTGCGTGGAATACGGAATTCCGCTTCTTGTGGATAACGCCCACGGAACGCACCTTATCGTATTCGGACTTCACCCGATAACTCTCGGCGCTCAGGCTTCCGCTTGTTCGGCTCACAAGACTCTCCCAGTACTCACCGGAGGCGCGTGGCTCAACTGCAACGACGAGAATGCAATACCGCGAATAAAATCATGCATGTCGCTCTTCGGCTCCACAAGTCCGTCTTACCTGATAATGGCGTCGCTCGATCTTGCGAGGGCATGGATGGAAAAAGACGGACAAGCCCGCTTTACGCAGCTCGCTGAAAAAGTGTCCGAGCTGCGTGAAATAGCGCTCGGCATGGGCTTCGGTCTGCCGGAGGGCGAATGTGACCCAGTGCGGCTGACACTTCTCCCCCGCCGTCTCGGAATGAGCGGAAACGACGCGGCGGATTATTTCAGAAATCACGGTCTTGAATGTGAACACAGCGACTCCTGCGCGGTTATTTTTATTCTTACTCCGTTCAATTCTCCGCGTGAAATAGAGCAGCTTAAATGCGCGATAGAACAATTTCCCAAAGGCAAAGCGGTTTATAACGATTGCCCTGATTATTTTCCTGATATTCTCCCAGAAATGGAAATATCCCCGGGAGAAACTCTGCTGTGCAATTCAGTAATCATTCCGACCGAGAAAGCTCTTGGCAGAATTTCCGCTCAGGCAGCCTGTCCGTGTCCTCCTGGAGTGCCAGTGGTCATGCCCGGTGAGAAAATTAACGAAAATTGCGTAATAACCAGAATCAAAAATATATTATACGAGGAGTCACTATCATGAAACTCTTGCTTGCGATAGTAAACAACGACGACAGCGCCGCAGTTGCCAATAATCTGACCGCAAAAGGACATATCGCCACTAAGCTTTCCACTACCGGCGGTTTCCTCAAAGCCGGAAATACCACCTTTCTTATAGGAACCGACGACGAAAAGGTGGACGAGGTTATAGGCATTATCAAAACATTTTCACATAAAAGAAAACAGGTAGTCGGCGACGAAACGGAATTCGACTTCACACTTTTCAAGAGCGTTCCGGTGGAGGTCACAGTTGGCGGAGCTGCGATTTTCATACTCGACGTGGAGAATTTCATTAAATGTTGAGCGATTCTCAAGCATCTCCGACAGCAGTCAGAATATCACGCGAATTCTGCGGAAATTCTGACGCTATATGTATGCTCGCCGGAATGATAGACAAACACAGACTCCCCCACGCTTTCATCATCGAGGGCGCCGACGGTCTGGGTAAATCAACCTTTGCGCGGATTATTGCAAGGGGCGCAATGTGCGAATGCAGCAAGCCGCTTTCCGGCGAATGCGCTCATTGCCGCAAGATTCATGAGAATATTCACCCCGATCTCGCGTATGTACTTGGAAGCGGCAAGATAAACGCCATCACAATCGAATCCATACGCCTTATGCGGAAAGACGCGTTGATCGCTCCGAATGAAGCCGAAAAACGGGTATTTATCTTAGAGGACTGCGACAATATGCTTCCGGCTGCCCAGAACGCCTTCCTGAAAATATTCGAGGAAGCCCCGTCTCACGTGATTTTTATTATGACCTGCCGTTCTGCGATGAACCTGCTCACAACAATTCGTTCAAGGGGAAGAATAGTCACCCTCAATCCTGTTGAAATTCAGGAGGGAGCGCGATTTATATCAGACGTGCTTCACATTGGCGACATTGAGTCCGCCGTCAGGGCTTGCACGACAAGCGGAGGCAATATCGGTGAAGCCCTTCGTTTGCTTGGGGACGAGAATGCTTCACAGAATGCTGAAAAAGCGGATAGGATATCTCAGAAAATCATACAGGCTATGTGCTCCGGCAGCGAGCTTGAGCTTTCTGTGGTGTGCGCCTCCATCGGCAAGGACAGAGCAATGGGAGGAGCGGTGTGCGCGATTCTTTGTGAAAAGCTCAGATTCATTCTGGCTGCGTCTGTGGGGGCTCAGGATACATTTGAACCGTCTGATCAGAATATCCTGACGCTTGGCACACTACTTTCGCCCGACGAGATTATAGAGATGATAGACAAAATTAACGAACTCAGCGACATGCTTAGAATAAATATTAGTATGCCTCTTTTTAATACAATGCTGGCAATTATTTTGCAACGGAGGAAATAATGTCTGAAATAATTGGAGTAAGATTCAAGGAGGGCGGCAAGATCTATTACTTCCGCCCCAATGACGAAGAGCTAAAGCTCGGCTGTCATGTTATAGTGGAGACAGTACGCGGTACGGAATGCGGTGAAGTGGTTATGGAACGCCGCGAAATAGACGAAAACGAATTTAACCGCGAGGTCAAATCCATTATCCGCAAGGCAACCGACGCTGACCTTGCACGGTTCAATGAGAACAAAATAAAAGCAAAAAAAGCATTCGATATTTGCAATCAGAAGATAAAGGCTCACAATCTGGAGATGAATCTTCTCGATGTGGAATGTACATTTGACAACAGCAAGATAGTTTTCAGCTTCTCAGCCGAAGGACGTGTGGACTTCCGCGAGCTTGTCAAGGATCTCGCAAGCGTGTTCCGCGCAAGGATAGAGCTTCGACAGATCGGCGTCCGTGACGAGGCAAAAATGCTTGGCGGTCTTGGAATATGCGGGCGGCCATTCTGCTGCCATCAGTTTATGGGCGACTTCCAGTCGGTTTCAATCAAAATGGCAAAGGAACAGGGACTTTCTTTAAATCCTGTCAAAATTTCAGGTACATGCGGAAGGCTTATGTGCTGCCTTAAACACGAACAGGACGCGTATGAAGATCTTATGCGTACAATGCCCAAAATAGGTTCGGCAATAATGACCCCGGAGGGAAGCGGAACAATAACTGACCGCGAATTGATAGCGGGAAAGGTTAAAGTGAAACTCGACGGTACTAACGATTCGCCTCCCAAGACTTTTCGTGTATCGGAAATCTACAAGCCCGGAGAAAAACCTTCAGCTTCTCCTCAAAATAATGTTATTTCTGAAACAATCGTGAAATCGTCCTCAAAAACCGAAGAAAATAAACCAAATTCATCATCTAAAGCACATACAAAAAACGAGAAAAAAAATAAACCTCAGATAAAAGCTGATAATGCCGGAAAACCGCTTCCCGCATATGACGGCATAGATTTTGAGGAAAGCCTGTCGGGAAATTTAAGCGCGTATGAGGATATGGAAGATGACGTGCGGATTTCAGGCAAACGCAACAATTCCCGCCGTTCCGGCAGAAGACCCGATCGCAGGAATCATGTGAGGAGAGAAAAAAATCAGGAACGTCAGGAGGAAAAGGCATTAAAAGGAACCACTCAGAAAACAGCGGAGCAAAAAGGCGGCATTCAGAAAAACCCGAATGGAAAAAACAAGCAGAATTTTAACAAAAAAAACAGCAGCAAAAATCATGAACGTACAACAGAAAAACAAAATAACGACTGATGAAATGAGGTAATTTATTATGAGTAAGGTAAACAGCAGAAAAGTCGCCATTGTAGGCTGCGGATTCGTCGGCTCCGCTTCCGCGTTCGCTCTTATGGAGAGCGGTTTGTTCTCCGAAATGGTGCTTATTGACGTAAGCGCCGAAAAGGCAGAGGGTGAGGCTCTCGATATCAGTCACGGACTGCCGTTTGCAAAGCCCATGAATATCTACGCTGGCGACTACAGCGATATTTCCGACGCGGCAATAATTGTAGTTACAGCTGGCGCGGGACAGAAGCCTGGCGAAACCAGACTGGATCTCGTCAAAAAAAATGTCGGTATTTTCAAGACCATTATCCCCGAAATCGCCAAAAACAACACCGACGGCATTTTGCTGATTGTCGCTAATCCGGTTGATATCCTGACATACGCTGCCACAAAACTCAGTGGTTTTCCTGAGAACCGCGTATTCGGTTCCGGTACTGTGCTTGACTCGGCACGTCTGAAATATCTGCTTGGACAGCACTTGGGTGTGGACAGCCGCTCTGTACACGCATTCATTATCGGCGAGCACGGAGACAGCGAGATTGCCGCATGGAGCAGCGCAAATGTTTCCGGTATTCCGATCAATAAGTTCTGTGAAATGAGAGGTCATTTCAAACATCAGGAATCCATGAATAAAATCGCTGAAAACGTAAAAAACAGCGCATATGAAATTATTAACCGCAAGGGCGCAACATATTATGGCATTGCTATGTCGGTAAAAAGAATATGCGAGGCAATTGTCAGGGACGAGAAATCAATCCTTCCCGTATCGAGCATTCAGCATAACAATTATGGCATAAACGACATTGCGCTGAGTATGCCGGCAATCGTAGGCAGAAATGGAGTGGAGGCTACCGTTCCGATTGAACTGAACGGTCAGGAGGCTCTTGCTCTGAGAAATTCGGCGGACACTCTCAAAAATGTTATTAATGAAATTTTTTGATAAATTATAAAATTTTCGGGAGGTTTTTTATAATGAACTGCTGCGATGCAGAGGATATTAAAATAAGCAATCTGATCGCCGTAATCCTTAGAAAATTCTGGATAGTTCTTGTAGTAACGATTGCTTTTGGAATATACGGCTTTTCAATAGTGCCGCACTCAAACACGTACAGATCTGTTTTGCATATTAACTTTCAAAATCACGAAAATCAGGATATTACATCAAGCTATTTGCTTAAAACTTATACCATTGTTATGACTGGAGATCAGGCAATGGAGGATATTTCCGATGCTCTTGTCTCTTCTTGTGATTTAAAAAGAGTTAATAAGGTTTTTAATGTAACAGACGGAAAAATCGTTCCGCATGAAATCAGAATATGCATAGCTATCGATTTTTCCTATGAACACCAGATGCTTACTGTTTATGCGACAACCTCTGATCCGTATATTTCAGAAAAAATATGCAATACTCTCGCGGAAAATGCAGACAGATATATTTCGGAAATCGCTCCACAGGGAAATGTAAATATTATTAATCGCGCCGAACCTTACAGTGAATCAAGCATGTTGCCTGACGTTATCAAATACCTCGCAATGGGATTTGGAATTTCCTGCGCTGTTTTGATTGCAATTGACGTCATCGGTAAATCTGTTAAAGATCCCAATGAGCTTATCAGAATTTTTTCTAAACCTGTTTTGGGCAAACTCAAAACAAGGAACTTATTTGGAAAAGACTGCTCATCACTTATTTCTGACGAAAATGTATCCGCTGATGTTCTGGAAAGCTACAAAACAATTCGCACAGAATTGCTTTATTCTCTGGACGATTCAGATAAGAACATTTTTGCGGTTTCCGGAGTTGGCACGAAAAAAAATAATCCTCTCATCGCCGCAAATATTGCGCTGGCTTTTGCCATGACAGGTAAAAAAACACTGCTTATTGACGCAAATCTAAGAGAACCAGGACTTAATAATGTTTTTAACATCGAAAACAATACTGGTATTTCATCCGTTATCTCCGGTAATTCTGAACTAAACGACACTATCAGACACTCCGTTTCAGAGAACCTTGATCTGATTCTGTCCGGTCCAATTCCTGACAATCCTTCGGAAATACTTTCTTCTGATGAATTTTCATCTGTGTTAAACGCGCTTGATTCATTATATGATTATATTATTATATCAACTCCATGCTTAACCGGCGTTGGAGACGCGCTCATTATGGGAAAACTTGCGAGAAATTTGATTTTGACTGTAAGATATTCCCGTTCAAAATATCCTGACATTGCTTCGGCAATAAATCAGATCAATGCATTAATGATTAAAATGCCTGGATTCATAGTAGAAGGATTTACCGACTACAAACGTCTAAAATAATAAAAAAATCTCACTTTGCCATATTAATTGGCTTAGTGAGATTTTTTTAATTAAAGCTCTATTTTAGTCCTCATAAACGTTCATTACAAGACCTGTTGTTGGCTTCGGATAAAAGTAAGTTGACTTCTGCGGCATTTTTTCATCGGCGTCTACTATATCCTTTATATCCTGTATTCTTGTGGGATTCAGTATGAAACAGCACTGGTACTTTCCGGCGTCAACTGCGGCTATTGCTTCAGTAAAGCTGCGTGTGTAATTTACGCAATCCTCATTATTGCAATGCATAACTCTGTCTATTATTAGCTGGTGCAAAATGCTGATATCAAGATTTTTCAGTGCCATACTGCTATCCGGCATTGCGCTCTCCATTGCTGTACTCGCGCTTCTGAGTCTGAGCAGATACCATGTGTCGTTTCCAACATACCACGCGGTGACCTTCTTGCCCTGTTCATAATACTCCGCAAGCGTTGGCTTTATTCCACTCACACCATGATGCTCATGTATGTGGAAATTCTCGGCTATACCTTTCAGGAATCCTTCAACATCGAAATTCCCGGCGTTTTTGATAAGTCTGTGCGTGGGAAAGAGCGTAAATTCCTCCTCGTCCATATTGACAAGCAGCATCATTACATAATCGCAGGGGGAACCTTCCGGAGCGCCTGATTCGCGGCACATATTGCGATATTTTAGAGATGTTTCATATCTGTGGTGTCCATCTGCAATATACAGATTTCTCTTTTCAAAATCCCGGCAGATAGCCGCAACATCAACCTCGTCATCAATTACCCAGAGACGGTGTGTGCATTCTCCTTCTACTGCCTCAATATCCGGCTCGCTCTCAGTCAGCAGCTCAAGCTTGGATTCAGTCCGTCTTCCCTTGTCGGTATAAAGAGAGTAAATTGTGCTGATATTGGCATGCGTAGCCTGAATAAGGTTGAGTCTGTCCGCCTTGGGTTTGGAAAGAGTAAATTCATGCGGCATGATTACGCCTTTTTCAAATTCCTCAATTTTAACCAGACATGTAATTCCTCTGACCTTTTTAATCGTACCTTCAGGGGTCTTGTATTCCTCCTCATAAATATACAGCGCCGGTTTGGGATCACGTTCAAGAACGCCATTGGCCATCCAGTTTTCCAGCGTTTTTGCCGCTGCTGCATAACGGTCTTCCACGCCTTCCTCAGGGACAGGAAGTTCAATCTTTACAATATTGTTCGGATTTTTTTGCAGATATTCCTGTCTCTGCTGCTCATTAATAATATCGTAAGGAGGACATAGCAAACTGTCCATATCCCCCGCATATTTAGTAAAACGTACCCCTCTGAACGGCTTGATCTCTGCCATTTAAAATTACATTCCTTTCAAATTTGATTTTTAACTTACAGGCACATACATCTGCATATTTATGATTTTTCAGAATCCGACGATTTTTTATTTTCGTATTCCTTTATTAATTCTTCAACGCTGTCAATGCATTTATCAGCATTTCCTGTCAATGCGCGGTAAAGCTCCTTTGACATTAAAGGAAACCATTTTCCGTCTTTATAGTGATATTCAATCGTAATTGTATCAGTTACGATACAATCGTCAAATTCTCCGTTGAGCTGGTTCGTCAGCGAATTCTTAATTGCCTCAGCGATCTGATCATCGTTTTCATACGAACCGTGATTCCACTCGTATTCGCTTGTTTCAGCAAGCACTCCGGAAAAAAGCTTTTTCATTAACATTCCCATATCTACATAAGATATCCTGACAGGTTGTTTGGCAATAATCGCATTTGTTTTTGGTTCCGAAAGCGCTTCAATCTTTATTTTTTGAAGAAGCTTTGACATAACTAATTCATCAACAGCTTCATTGTCGCTTCCGGAGACAGTATCGACCGTATTTCCTGTCATCTCGATTACAGCCCTGAAGTCACCATCGGATATGTACCCGCAAAATTGTTCATAGGCAATAACGGGATTATTTTCACTTGAAACAAACATTGTTGAAAACCCAATGATCACGCCTAAGAAGCATGCCGTAACTGCTATTAAAAGCGCTATTTTTATTCTGGTCTTCATGTTACTATTATTCACTTCCAACTATGAAGATATTATATTAAATCCTTTATTACGCTTTCTCAACAAGCTCGTCTTCGACGGCTTTTTCTTCATCAGCAGCTTCATCTTCGTCGGCTTTTTCTTCATCAGCAGCTTCATCTTCGACGGCTGTTTTTTCGTCAGCAGCTTCATCTTCGACGGCTGTTTTTTCGTCAGCAGCTTCATCTTCGTCGGCTGTCTCTTCATCGGCAGCTTCATCTTCATCGGCTGCTTCATCTTCGACGGCTGTTTTTTCGTCAGCAGCTTCATCTTCGACGGCTGTCTCTTCATCGGCAGCTTCATCTTCGTCGGCTGTTTCTTCATCTTCGTCGGAATCGCTGTCGGGTTCTGGTAAACCGTCTGAGAAATAGCTTATGCTCATTACATACCCGATAAGCACTATCACAGTCGTTACTACATATGTAGTTCTCGCCACTATGTCTTCAACGCTGAAAAACTTAACCATAATGGCAAAAAGAAGCGTCAGATTTACAATCAATGCAACAAGCTGAATTGCCGAAAAAACCAAAAATCCAACCGTAAGAGAGTTATTCTTTACCTTAGAAGACAGGCAAGACACATCGCCTATGAAAAAAAGAAGCAGCAATCCAACCGCGGTTATCGCACACAACGCCCCGACAGGAAATGTATCGGTCTGAAGGATAAATCCCGAATAGAACAGCGCCGCGAATGAAGCGAAAAGCATGCCAATTGTTATTATGTCAAGCACAATTCCTCCAATAGGCTTCTTTTTTAAATTACTATCGTTTTTCATAAAATTACTCCTCCGTTAATTCGTATTACAACTGAATACAGCTTAATCAAAACAAGGCAAATATTGACCGTAAAAAAGCCCGATATGTTAATGTTATCATTTTAACGCGCGGCAGTCAAGTGATTTTTTATTAAAATATATCGTATACATGATAATTTTATTTGTTGATTATTGTTTTACGCAAAGCAATAGTCACTTCACAGCATATTATCGTGGTTTTTCCACTGCAAACGCATACTTCGCCGTGTTGCCGTTAGACCACGCGCATTCCAGCAGATAATAGAACATTCGGTATGTTCTGTAATTAACTACGACGCTGAATGTGTTTTCGTTAACAATTAAGGGCTCTTCCTCAACAACGTCAAACGGCAGTCCTGAATTGGCTCTGACAGTATTGGCGTACTGTGTAAGCTTCATTTCCGACGGCACGCCTTCCACGGCGTCAAATGAAATAATCAGCTCCTTACCTCCCCATACAGGCGAGGCGTACTGACCTTCCGGAGCATAATGATCCATCATGATTTTATTTAATGTGTCCTCTGACGTGTATTCCTCTCCGTACCAATTGTAGCTCAACAGGAAAACCGGAGCTATCTCTTCACCATCAACACTTATTTTGACAGCCTGTCCGGCTTCTACATGCTTTACTTCTTCCTCAGATGAAATCAGATCGCTCTGCGTCACTCCGGTATCGCCAGTATGCTCTTCAGTTGAAGAACCGAAAGCACAGCCCGTGATAATCAGTGAAATAAAAAATATCCCTGAAAATAATAAAGCTGTCATCTTTTTCATTACTTCACTCGCCCCTTATTAAATATTTTCTTCATTGAATATAATACAGCTTATTATATTTATTGTCAATATTGCATTAAAAATCAACCGCATATTGTCCTAAAAAAATTATCATTTTTTTAAATTTTTTTGCAAAAAAATTAAAAACGGGTTGCAATTTAATTAATATATGATATAATTTATTTAAATGGTATTTCAATTCTGAATGTCCACGATTTTTTAACAGGAGGCTTTATCAGGCAATGAAAAATGATAATAAAGATACCCTGAAAAAGAAAAAGAAAAAGGTTCATGGTTCACTAAACATTAATTTGTCCAAGTCTGAATTCATGAATAACAACGAGGCAAAATCTAACAGGCTATTCTGTAAGATATGTCTTTTTGCCGGATTTTTGGTTTTGTTCTGTCTTGTGCTCAATGAAGCCGGCGTTTTCCGGATAGCTCCAGTTATTATGAGAATAAGCTGCCTTGCTTCCGCGATACTTTTCTTCATACCTTTTGTCATTTCTTATGTGTTAAAACGCAATGGCGACTGGGTAAAATATTTTATGATCATCGATATTCTTATTGTTGTCATAATGCTCTATTCGCTTTTGTCTTACCATGTTATGATGCTCTGGCTCTTCCCGCTTGTTTCAAGCATTATCTATTTTGACAAGAAACTTGTACACTTTGCTATCTTCACCACAATTCCCGCTATTTTACTGGGACATTATTTGGCGTGTACATTCCTTCTGCTTGGCGACGATCCGCTGCGTACCGTCCAGGCCGCAATGCTTTACGGCGCTCTGCCGAGAGTGATCCTCTTCCTTTCGATAGCTTTCATCGCACGTCAGGTCACCAAAAAGGCTTCAAAAATGCTCACCAACGCTATCGAGAATTCCAATGAAATCGGCAGAATGACAAGCGGTATTCAGCTCGTCATGAGTCAGAACCAAAAGCTCATGGGAACCCGCGACATCCGGATTCTTGCTGGTCGTCTCGTCAAAAATCTCGGCGATCTCCTTGTGCTGATGCTCAAGCTTGAGAATCGTCCTGTGGGTACGGTCGGCGTTCTTGACGGCGATAAATTCTATACCGTTGACAGCAACGGCAATCCCAACAATATCTGCCGCGATCTCGGCGACGACATCGGCTTTGAATTCAACAACGCAAGATTCAAACTCAGCAAGCAGATCAACGACGCTACAAGCTATGCCGAGGAACGCGAGGGCTTTGTAAATATCCGCTTCTACGACCACGGCAAGCTTACTGGTTTTGCGATATTCAGACAGGATGTGGAATCGGACGACTACAGCATGAAGGAAGTCCTCAATATCTACACCTACAGCACCACAAGTATCATCAACAACACTATGCTGACATTCGACATGTTCCGCACTCAGGAGCAGCTGGCTTATTCTCTCGCTGTTGTTTCTGAAAACTCCTCTCAGGAAACCGGTCAGCATATCCGCCGCGTTTCGGAATACGCCAGAGTCATGGGCAAATATATCTGCGCGAACGACGAACAGCTTGAAACGTTCCGCATAGCCGCTATGCTCCACGACATCGGCAAGCTCATGATACCCAAGGAAATAATTGAAAAGCCCGGCAGACTCACCGCCGAGGAATTCGGTGTGATGAAGAAGCACGTTATCTATGGCAGAGACATTATCGGAAATGCTCCCGGTGAGGTTATGGAAATGGCGCGTCATATCATTCTGCACCACCATGAACGCTGGGACGGAACCGGTTATCTCGGAGTATCCGGCGAGGATATAAATAAATTTGCGCGTTATGTTTCAGTCTGCGACGTTTTCGACGCTCTTCTCAGCCGCAGAAGCTACAAGCCCGCATGGTCCGCACAGAAGGTCTATGAGGAAATCACCTCGCAAAGCGGCAGACAGTTCGATCCATCCGCTGTTGAAGCCTTTAAAAATTGTTACGTCGATATGCTCAAGATCAGAGATCAGTTCCCCGACGACGAAAATGACGAGGAGAACATTATCACCGCAAACTCTGAAACAATTGTTACAGCAGAAACAGACAAATCAACTGAAGAGGCACAAAAGAAAAAGGCTCTTCCGAAAATCAATGTCGATCCTGCTATTGTCACGCCTATTTCAATATAACATACATTTCTTCATTCCTTTCTTGCCCCGCACGATATCAAGTGACGTCGTGCGGGGTTTCTTTATCTTAACTTTAAAAAGGAAAATGCCCCTTATACGTTACCGCATAGGGGGCATTTTCTGTTATGATTAAAGTCTTATTAAATTATTTCTTCTTCTTACCACTGTTGAAGGAAGCTACTTTGTCAAGCGCAAGCTTGCGGTCGCGGTATTCACGCCATGTAACCCAAAGGGAATTGGAGATAAACATTGAAGAGTACGCGCCGGCTATAACGCCAGCCATCATCGGAACAGCGAAAGTGATGATGGATCTTATGTCGTAGATGTACGCGACAACAACTATTGTCAGCACAGCTGCTACAAGAGTAAGATTGGTATTGATTGTTCTTCCGAGAGTTTCATTAAGACTGCGGTTGGCAAGCTCGGCGTACGTCGCTTTTGAACCCATTATACCGCGATTCTCACGAATCCTGTCATAGATGATAATGGTGGAGTTGATGGAGTAACCTATAATTGTCAGCAGCACCGCAATAAAGTTATCGTCAATGGAGAATCCAAGAATAACAAATGTGAAGTACACGATAAGGCAATCGTGGATAATAGCTATTATCGCCGTAACGCCCGCAGACATGCCGCCGATCTTCTTGAATCTCAATGCGACATATATTATCATGAACACCGCTGCAAGTATGACAGCCACAAGGCATTTGCCAAAGAATTCGCTGCCCGTGGTAGCGTCAACTGAATTGGACTCTATCAGTGAGAACTTGACTTTGGGATAAATTTCGGTCAGCTTTTCGGCGACCTGTTCACCGGCATCCTCGGAAATGGTCTTCTTTCCGCTCATCGATACGGTGACAGTATTCTTTACGCCGCCCTCAGAAGTAGCGCTCTGAGCAATAGTGATAGTCGAATCCTTTCCGGTGACCTCTTTGACAACCGACGCCACATTAGCCTTGTCAAGCTTCATGTAGTCACTCGCCGAAACATCGGAATCTGAAACCGATTTATCCAGCGCATAGGAGTATTTCAGCATAGCGCCGCCGGTAAACTTGATGTCCAGCTTCACGCCGCGGAAAATATTGAAAATAACGCCGACACAAATTACACAAAGGGCAAATAGAAGGAATTTTTTGCGGTTTTCAAGGAATTTATATTCATTTCTGTCTACATAGCTTTTAACCATTAGTTCTGTAGCGCCTCCTTTGCTTTAGCTGCGGCAAGCTCCTGCTTTTTCTTCTCGCTGTAATCGCCGTAGATGACTCTGCTGCGGAGGAATTTGAAGCCGGAGAGCGAGCTGATCATTATTCTGGAGGCAGCCACACCCATGATGAAGTTCAGCACAACGCCAACCAGCAGGGTGTATCCGAATGAATAAATCGCGCCGGTAGTCGATGGACCGAACATCCAAAGGAACGGATAAAGAATCGTGTTCCAGACAGTATCGGGAGGTCCGAATACGCCCATGAGAATGACAGAAACAATGATATTTGTGATGTTGCTGTCGAAAATAGCAGAGAAGCTGTTGGCGGAGCCAGCCTTGATTGCTCCGTCGAGGGTCTTGCCCTTACGCAGCTCCTCGCGAATTCGCTCGGCTGTAATGATGTTGGCGTCAACGCCCATACCGACCGAGAGAATAATACCGGCAATACCGGGCAGCGTCAGGGTAAAGCTGTCGAATGCCGCAAAATATCCAGAAACAGCCGCAATCGTACCCGCAACCTGACCAAGCAGGCATATGCAGGCGACAAAACCGGGCAGTCTGTAATAGACTATCATGAATACACAGATAAGGCTGAATGCAATAATTCCGGCAAGAAGCATTGCAGTCAGAGCATCCGAGCCAAGTGTCGGGTCTACAGACGAATAATCTATTGTAACAAGCTTGAACGGCAGTGCGCCGGCATTTATCTTGTCGGCAAGATCCTTTGCGGTTGCCGCGGTAAAATTGCCGGTGATCTGAGCGTTGCCCTCAGCGATAATGCTATTGACATTCGGAGCGGAAATGCATTCCTCGTCCATCCATATGGAAATCTGCTGATTGAGGTACTTCTCTGTACCTGCCGCGAATTTCTCCGCGCCGGTCTGAGTTTCGCCCTCGGCAACCTTGTTTGTCAGTTTAAGACTTACGCCGATTTCATTTTTATCGCCTATTGTGCCGCTTTCCGCCTTTTCAACGTCCTTGCCCTCGATTACGATATCGACAGGATCGCCGTTGCCGTCGGTAACGGTTTTTGTTCCGTCCTCATTGTATTCAATCTTAATCGAGCTTGGGGCGCCGCCTATGAAAAGCAGTTCCGCACTCTGCGACAGACTCTTGATAGTGCCAGCCACATTCTGCGAATCGTTGTCTTTCCACGGAAAACTCACAAGAAGACGGTCATTGTCCTTATCGGCATACAGCTCATAGTCCGTAACGCCGGATGAGACAAGACGTATCTCAAGTATCGACTTCGCGGAGTCAATCTGATTGTCAGTGGCGTCGATATTCTCTTCGGGTCCGAAAATTACGTTAACGCCGCCCTGAATATCTGTACCCCATCTGATATCCTTTGCGCCGCGGATTATTGTATCCTGCAAGTCGCCGTTCTGCTCATATACGCCGAAAAACGATGTGAACGCCAGAGCGAATATCAGCAGGGCAACCACAAAAAACCACGGCTTGCCAACACGCTTCATTTTATTTCCTCCTTGATTTTTTTATTTGCCAATATGCCCGTAAGCGAACCGTGCATACAAGCAAACAGTCCGTTATCACACCGATGATAACGGACGTAACAAATCATATTATAAAATCATTAAAGCGATATGTCAACAATTTTAAGCTATTTTTTTAAAAATATGCAAAAATTTTACAAACTACCATGCCAATCAGAATTGCTTGAGCAGCTTTTCAACAGCCGCCAGCTTCGCGCTGCACGCCAGTACCTTCATGGCTTCCGTAAGCTCCCCGACTGTCGGCGACGTGGGCGCTATGCGGATATTGCTGTCCTTCGGGTCGTTGCCGTAAGGATATGTCGCTCCGGCTTTGGTAAGCGTCACTCCGGCTTCCTTGCAGAGCTTCACGGTCTTCTTCGCGCAGCCGTCAAGCACGTTCAGACTTACGAAGTAACCGCCGTTAGGCTTGCTCCATGTAGCTACTCCGCTGTCTCCGAACCGTTCGGTGAGAGTCCTTTCGACAGCTTCAAATTTCGGGCGTATTATCTCGGCGTGCTTCTTCATCTGTTCGAGAAGTCCGTCGAGATTTACAAAGAATTTCATGTGGCGGAGCTGGTTAATCTTATCAGGACCGATTGACTGAACCGACATGCGCTTCTTGATCGCGGTAATGTTTTCCTTTGATGACGCCATTCCAGCAAGACCGGCGCCGGGGAACGTTATCTTTGAGGTCGAAAAGTACATATATACCATGTTGGGATTTCCTGCCTTCTCGCACTCCTTGAGAATATCGAGAAGCTTCACGTCCTCATTGAAAAGATGGTGAATGCAGTAGGCGTTGTCCCAGAAAATTCTGAAATCCTTCGCGGCGGGTCTGAGATTGGCAAAACGTCGCACAACCTCGTCAGAATATGTTATACCTGTGGGATTGGCGTACTTCGGAACGCACCACACGCCCTTGACGTATGGATCGTTCTCAACCTCTTTCTCTATAAAATCCATGTCCGGACCGTCTTGGTTCATCTCTACAGGAATCATCTTGATACCAAAGTATTCCGTTATTCCGAAGTGACGGTCATAGCCCGGCACAGGACAGAGAAATTTTACCTCCGGAAGACTTGCCCACGGTGTGCTGCCGAGCAATCCGTGCGCCATTGCTGATGAAATTGTATCGAACATCAGGGTAAGGCTGGAATTGCCCCCCACAATTATCTGATCTGTCGTGACATTGAAAAGATCCGCAAAAAGCTGCTTTGCCTCCGGAATACCGTCCAGAATGCCGTAATTGCGGTAATCCGCACCGTTTATTCCTGTGAGGTCCGTCGAGCTGTTGACGGAATCGAGCAGTCCCATTGAAAGCTCAAGCTGCGCTTTTCCCGGAATTCCCCTCGCCATATTCAGACTGAGATTTTCAGCCTTGTAGCCTTCGTATTCTTTCTTCAGCTTTTCCTTTTCCTCAAGAAGCTCCTGCTTGTTCATATCCTTGAATGACGACATTTTAAAAACACTCTCCCTCGGAATTAGTGAGCAGTGATTAGCGGCAGGTTAAATACACATTCCGCACACAAAGCACTGTAGTCTACTATAATACACTTCACCGGATTTTGCAAGTGTTTTTTTGAAATCCTGCATTTTTAAAAAATAATTCGCCGTTTTAGCCAAATAAAGGATTATTTTTGAATTTATTTCGGATTTATTTGTTCAGGATTTTATAAATAATATTATAATTCTCACACCTCAGGATGATGTATATTGTAAACAAAGTCCGTGAGATGGCTGACATAGGCGTCCATATCCTGAAAAGCGCTGTAGCAGTGGGTAGCCTCGGGACAGATGTACAGGTATTTCTGCTTTGATTTGCAATGCCTGTACATTCGTTTTGTCATATACGGAGGAACAAAAGTGTCTTTTTCTCCATGAATAAACAGAACCGGAATGTGAATATTTTTAACAGCTCTTACCGTTGACGCCTGACCGAATGTGTATCCGGCGCGCAGCTTACATACCATGCTCGCAAAATACAACAGCGGTCTGCCCGGAACCCGGTAGTTGCTTCGCATGATATATCCGAATTCCTCATACGCTCCGGCAAACGGACAATCCGCAATCACTCCCTTTACCTGCTCCGGCAGACAGCTTTCGCCGCACGTCATAAGGACTGTCGCCGCGCCCATCGAAACCCCGTGGAGAAGTATCTCGCAGTTCCCGCCAAAGCGTTTTACGGCGTACCTGCACCAGTTCATAACATCAAGACGGTCAAGCCACCCGAACCCTATATACTTGCCTTCGCTCTTGCCGTGCGCCCGATCGTCAACAATTATGACATTATATCCCATTCCTCTGAAAAAAGGCACTACGGACGACATGTCGAACATTCCGAAGCTGTTGTAGCCATGCACCGCAATTACCACCTTGCGTGAGAAAAACGGCGACTGCACAAATGTCGCATGAAGCAGAAGATCGTCGTATGACTTTATATAGACATCCTCATGTTTCATATTCATTATCTTATTCTGAGCCTCACGGCTCCGGAACCTGATTACGTCCATGTGCGGAAGCAGATCGTCGCCCGCGTCAAAATCCATCTGCGGTTTGCGGACAAGCGCAAAGTCGAACATCCAGAAGCCAAATATTACCATGCCAATAAGCAAAACGGCGGAAACCACCGATATCAGAATAATAAGTCGTATAATTCCTGCGCTCATAATACCGGCGGCACCACCTTTCTGAAATTATCTTAATTTATTTTTCCTACAATATTGTTTTACATAAACACGCAGTTATCCAGCGTTTCCATCATTTCCTCAGTGACCTCATAGCTTTCGCCGTCCCTGTAAAACACGACTGTAGGCGACTGGTAAGTAAATACTCCCATCGTCTGAAGCGGTCCGTATTCGCCATAGCTTCTTGTAAAGCTGTACGGATTTGCACTCATATTCAGCGACGCGATCCCCACCGATTCCACAATTTCCGGAATTGCTTCCTCCTGCTTTGCTTCCTCCTCGGTCTGCTCCTGTTCAGGCTCGTCCATCTGATAAACCTCATCATTCATCAGTGAATTGTCATCGGAATAAACAGGCGCGTCATCTGCAAACAGCGCTTTCTGTGTCGCTTCATCGGCTATTCCGGTCGGAAGCACTCCCAGTGCTTTCTGGAATGCCTTTATCGCGTCGCGGGTGAAAGGTCCGTAGTATTCCGTTATGTCCTGATCATAATATCCAAGCTCGTAAAGCCGCTTCTGTATCCTGCCGACAACCTCGCCCCTCATGCCGCCCTCATAGGCTTTATAACCAGTAGTCGCGGTTGTAGTGGGCTTCTTTGTCGTCTTTTCCGTAGTTGAATTGTTTTTTGTTTTGTTTGAAGACGTTGTCTTTGTTGTCTTTTTCGTTGTCTTTGATGAAGTTGTTTTAGCTGTAGTCTTTGAAGTTTTTTTGGTTGAAGCCTTCGTGGTCGTTGTTTTCTTTGCGGAAGCAGTCGATGTGGTGGTTTTCTTCTCTGGGCGCGTTGTAGTACTCTTTTTTTCCGTCGCGGCTGACGTTTCCGGTGGCTGTGTTGTCGATTCCGGCTCGTTATACTGACTTTCCTCCGTTGTTGTCGTAACCGCGGCAGTTGTGGTTGTTGTTGTAGTTGTGGTTGTTGTTGTAGTTGTGGTAGTTGTTGTAGTTGTCACCCGCTCCGCTGTCGTTGTCGTCGGAGCCTCGGTCATCGTTGTAGTTGTTGTGGTTGTTGTAGTGGTCTTTTTCTTGGAGGTTGTTGTGGTAGGCTCCGATTTGACCTCGCCTTTAAGCGCTCCGGACTTTCCGAAATCATAGGTCTTTCCGTCTATAGTGACCTTGCCGACAACAAATTCCCCGTTCTTATAGTAATATGTACTTCCCCGGAATTCATACCAGCCTGTGTCGGGGTACGAAATCATGCTTATCTTGAACCATTTTTTCCATGGGCTGTAATATCTCGAATTCATGGCGGCATAGACAACGTCAACCTTGGAATTTCGCATGTCTATCGCCATGTCAACTCCGTCCTTATTCTTGCCGACATAGACTCCGGCGTGTCCCTCGCACCACAGACCGAGTCCGTGAATACGCGGCATATCGCTCGTGCTGCCGTTGACGGAGGACGAATCGAGCAGTGACTTCGCGCCGCCGCCCTTGCCGTTGCAGTAGGAACGTATAAGTCCCGAACAGTCCACCTTGCCGGCGCTCGAACCGCCCCATTTATACGTCCAGCCCTCGTTATATGCCTTGAATGCCCATTCCGCCATACCTATGCCCGTCTTGCCCTTTATTTTCGCGGCGGAAACCGGTTCCGCCGCAACCGACACAAACAGCGTCAGCGCCACCAATAAGGCAATGATTCTTGCTGAAGCCCTTTTCAATCTCATTATATAAAAAACATTCCTTTCCTGATAATAAAAGAAGCAATGCTGATTTGTTAAACGAAATCCAAATTAATTTACCCGATTCAGCCGTCTATCACTTTGGATAAATTTATAATATCTGTCTCGAATATTTCATACACAGAGGATATTTCCTCCATATCGGTGAGCTTCATCAGCGAATCGAACTGTTCCTCATCATCGGAACTGTATTTTGAAAAATCACTCGACAGGAATGTGACCGTATGCTTTTCTCCCCCGCTTTTCGCTGTTACGTTTATAAGCTTATGCGATGATACGGCAAGCGACAACGAATCATAAGGAGATTTCTTTTCCTTTGGAATATAATTGATTATAGTCAGCTCGCCGAGCGTGCCGTCGGCAAACTGGAATATGGACATTTCATCGTCCACCTGCTTGCAAAGCGACAGAGCATACGAATACCCCTCCACCGGCTTGTAACCGTATGACTCGAATTCCTTTTCGTGTTCCCCGTAACCGGAGAGCAAGCTTCTTCTCAGCGTAAATACGCGGGGTTCCTCCTCCGCGTATACCTCCTTAGCGGATAAGCTGTCTCCTGAGCCGAATTTTTCCCTGTATTTATTAATCGTGAAGGAAATAAGCAGCATAATAATCAGAATTCCGACAGCCGGCATCAGTATCTTGTCAAAAAGCCTGTTCATGCGCTCTACCTTGTCAATGCCCTTTTTTTCCTTCTCGGTATAATTCAAAAGCTCACCCCGCAGTAAAAACAAGCTAAATCATATTAACCTAATTATTATACATTATTATACAGAGAATTCTATGATAATAATGTAAAAATTTTTATACATTGTCTGACGAGGAGTCCGATCTTATTATATTCTCAGCCCGCTTTGAAACCTCGGAGGGTTTTCTGAACCGCTCTCTACTGTCGAAACGGCACATTTTCAGCAGCAGACTGTTTACATCTTCGGAAATATCCGGTATCGGCGTTATTTCCACTCCGCTCAGTCTTCTTCCTATCGCCTGATATACGGAAGCCTCGTCCGTTTCGCTGCACGGAACGGCGCAAAACGGAAGTCTCCCGCCGCTTAAAAGCCTGTACATGGATATGCCGAGAGAATAGATGTCCGAACGGACGTCGCACCGCTCCCCACGGATCGCTTCGGGAGAACAATAGCCCTCGCTGCAATAATCCGGCGCTTCGCCTGAAACGCATACGCTCCCAAAGTCGCCGAGCAGCCATTTAACTCCGTCGTAATAGATATTCGACGGCTTTATGTCACAGTGTATCAATCGCCTTTTTCGCATATATTCAAGAGCGTTGCAGATGTCGCGGCACATTTCCATTATGAGCCGTGTGTCATGAATTCTCATTTCATCAAGACATTCCACTCGGTCAAACAGTATAAATATCTCATGATCTGCGCTATCCGTCCCTGAAAGAACACTGTAACCAAGCATCGGGACAATATTCGGACAACGGCGCAGCATTATTCCGGCTTCGATTTCTCTCATTGCCTTTTTCCATATTTCACTGTCACGCGGACAGCAATAGCGTTTTATGACAAAAGCCGAATCCCCGCCGCTTTCAATTAATTCAGCGGAGAAGATCCGGCTGTCGGAGCCATGATGAATCATTTCACCAATGCGGAAAGCGACGCCGTTTATAATAACGCCGTTTCCGCATGAAATGTCTTTTTTGCCTTCAAATGAATTATCGCTTGTCATTTTTAACACTACGCAGCACGGTTGCGCTTATAAAGCAGAATATTACAATAGTCAGCAGCATAACGCCCCACGCGAGCAGAAGATTTTTCACCGAATGTGCATACAGTGAATTCTTGTTCAGCTCGTATGCCTGAAGCAGCATATCATGATCCTTGTATTTGAGCGACAGACTGTTCCACAGCACTCCGTTGAGATTGGCGGTATTGCTGAAAGCCTGCATTCCCCAGCGGCTCACGCATGCCCATGACAGAACCTCCGTCACACCCTCAAGCTTGAAGAGTATTCCGGAAAACAGCAGTTGAGGTATAAGGATTATCGGAGCAAATACCATTGCGCGGTCAGTATTCTTCACCAGCGAGGAAACAAGAAGTCCCAGCGACGACGCCGACACGGTGATAAGCACAAGGGTTATCATCATTTCAACAGTGGAATTATCAAAGATAACGCCCTTATCCGGCTTTCCTATGGTATACACAAATACCGCGAGCATCAGACCGCACTGCACTATCGCAAGAAGCGTCTGAACGGCAAGCTTTGAACAGATATATGAGCTTAGTCTCACATCGGACATGTATTCTCGCCGCACAATATTGCGCTCTTTACACACTTCCTGAATGGAATTCATCAGACCTACCCAGATACCCGCGCAGGAAAGGCAGAAGAGCATGGACTGCGCGTCAAAATACGATTTGAACGTGTTCTCGACTGTTACGAATGAGAAAAGATATGCGATAAGCGGTCCCTGAAGCAGGAAGAAAAGCAGTCTCGTCTTGTCGTTCCATATGAGATTCATATATCTCTGGGAAAGCACGCCGAATTGGTGCAGGAACGACTTATGATTTTCCTTTTTAAGCTTCTTCTTACGTTCTTTTTTCTGCTCCGAGGTCATCGGCGGAGTTTTAAGTTCGCCTATGGTCTGTATCTTGTTGTACGGAGAAGCGTTGAATTTTTCCTCCCAGCCCTTTGGATCCTCCTCAACCATGGTATATGCGTCGGTGAGATCCTGATCCTTGGGTATGCCGAAGAATGAACGCGCATCGGCTGGATTTCCGCAGAATGCCACATATCCGCCCGCGCCGAGGAATATCAGCTTGTCGCAGAGATGTATGTTGTTTGTATTGTGGGTGATCATTATGACCGTCTTGCCCTCGTCGCTCATGCGCTTTAAGGTGTGCATAAGCGTGCGCTCGGTTCCGGGGTCAAGACCGGAGGACGGTTCGTCGAGGAAGAAAAGTCCCGGATCGCTCATAAGCTCCACCGCAATCGAAGCGCGCTTCTTCTGTCCGCCGGAGAGCTTGCGGATAAGCTTGTTCTTATGCTTTGTCAGCTCCACTGTGCGAAGAACCTCCGCGACCCGCTTCTCACGCTCGGCACGGCTGGTATTGTCGGGCAGCCTCAGCTTTGCGACGTAACGCAGCATACTTATCAGGGTGAGGTTTTCGTGAACTATATCCTGCTGCGGAACATAGCCTATGCTGTATTTCATCTCGTCATAATTTTCATAAAGATCGCGGCGGTTGACAAGAACCTTGCCGGTTGTCGGCTTGTCAAAGCCGTTTATGCAGTTCATAAGGGTGGATTTTCCTGAGCCTGAACCGCCGACTATTGCAACGAAATCTCCCGGAAGTATCAGCATGCTTGTGTCGTCAAGAATTTTTTTATCCTTGCCCATCGCCTGATGAACGAATTTGGAAATATTAACAAGCTCTATCGAAAGTCCTGACTTTTCCTGCTTATAATAGATATATCCCTTGGAATAGGAGAATTTAGTCGTTCCTATAACAAAAACGTCCTCGTCCTTGAGGTAATGACTGTCACCGGCTATGACCTCATTATTAACCATAATTTCGCCGACGGATCCGAGGAATTTAAGAACATAGCTCGTAGCGCCTTCTATGTGAATTTCGGCGGCTTTGGGATTCATCTTGGGATCGTCGATAGAAATATCGCAGCCGCTGTCCGATCCTATGACGGTAATGTCCTTGGAAAGCTGGAAGCTGTTCCAGTCGGCTCCGGAATTCTTGTCGGAAAAAACCATGCTTATTCCGCTGTAGCAGGATTGCTCCATGTCGTCTATGCGAATGGAATCTCCGTCTTTAAGCTCAATCTGAGTTATACGCTTACCATTTACATATATTCCGTTTGTGCTGTTGTCGTCGGCAATATAGCAGCGGCCTTCGCTTATGGTGAAGTGTCCATGCCTGCGGGACACGATATCCGACGCTATCATTATATCGTTTGTGTCGTCGCGTCCAAATGTCACTGTCTCCTTGCCAAACGCCATCAGATTGTACTCGTCGGGCACATGACTGTAATCGAATATTGTGACCGAGCATCCTGTGCTTCCGTCAAAATCCACTGCCGCGGAATTATCAGGATTCATATTGATATTATTGTTTTCCAAGCTACCAGTCCTCCGTTTTTTTATTTTTTTGCGGCATTACGAGTGAATATTGCTCGCAATAAATTCAATGCATTTTTTTACATCCTCCGCTTTACCGGAATTCAGCGCTCCGTATATATCGATGGTAAACGCCCTCGGAGCAAGTGCCGGAGCATTTTCAAGAGTTTTATATCCCCGGCAGCCGCGTTCAAAGCATGCTCTGTGATGAACGTGAACTTTCCTGATGTAATCCGACAGCCCCGCGGCGGCAAACATATCTAAAGCAGCTTCACACAGCTTCTCGGTCCTCGCCACAACGACCGTGCCGGAGCATGAGCTTTTTTGCTTTCCTCCGCCTCTGCACAGCCAGAAATCAGATTCGCTCACAGCCTCCCTTATCACATCAAGCATGGCTTCAGCCTGGGCGAATCTGTCGGGAATTGTATCCAATGAAGCGAGAAGCCTGTCGGCGTAAATGCCGTCAATCGGATCCCAGCCGCTGCCGTCACAGTTTCCGATAAGTCCGGCAAGCTCATTCCTGCCGTTTGCAACCGCAAGACACCCGCTCCCTCCTGTGCCGAAAACTGAAGATATTCCGAGCGAAATCAGGGAATAATCTCCGAAATGTCCGCATTCCGTCCGATCCCACGCGCAGCCGAAGCCGTTTCCGCAGTTTTCAATGAGAATAAGTCCCATACGGTCGCAAAGATCGAGAATCGCGCTCATGGAACACGGCATACCCATGAAGTGATCCGCTACGACGGCACGCGGATAAAGCTTATCCTCGTTGACAGTCTGCCTAACTGCCTCCGCAAGCGCCCTGTGATCCAAGACAAATCCGTCCGCAGTAACGTCGCAGAATACGGGAACTGCCCCGCACGCCAGTATAGCCCTAACAATGTACCCCGGAGACAGCGCTGACAGATAAACACAGTCCTTATTTCCAAGCTGTATAGCGTCAAAGAGCGCGGTAATCCCCTCTACCCTGCCGGAAAAAGACATGCACTCGGCTGCCCCGAGCCGTTCTTTTATCCTGTCGCAGAATAATTCAATTTTTTCATCTGCCATATTCACCGCCCACTTTCCAAAGTTAATTATAACATATTATGCAAAAAAATCAACAACAAACTTCCGATTTTCTGGACATTTTTTAACCGAAAATCTCCAAACCATTCCTTTAATTTGAAATGGCTTGGAGATCAACGTTTTTATGGTATTGAAATTCACGAATTCTGTTTTGTGCCTATGCCTTCACCGTATTTTATCACGGTTTCAAATCCCTGCGAATTGTTCCTGAGAATATCTTCATCTATTTTCAGAACTCCTGATTTGACAAGAATTATCACAGTGCTTCCTCCGAAATCAAAGTGACCTTTTTCCTCACCCTTTTCCACGCGGCATGATCCGTGGAGATTGGATATCCGCCCAACAAGCGTTGCTCCTACCTCCATAATGACAATGTCTCCAAAATTGTCGCTGTGAAGAATCGTATATTCACGGGTATTCTCCCTGAATACGGCGTGATTCCTGAACGCGATGGGATTCACCGTGTGATAGACTCCCTGAATATGCACATTCTCCTCTTTTTCGCCGCCGTCAGGATAACAATATCTGTGGTAATCGTCAACCGTCAGCCTGAAAACAAGCATCGTTCCTCCCGAATACGCCCTTGCAAGCTCACCGTTCCTAAGAAGCTGCTCCGTGGTATAGCTGCCGCCTTTTATGATGAATGAGGAATCATTCGATATTCTGAATACAGTCAGCTTACAGTCGCACGGAGAAACAAATCTTTTCGGATCACTGTCCACCGGACGGCATTCCGGCAGTATCCTCCGCGTGAAAAAATCATTGAACGATTTGAATTTTCTTTTTTCATACCCGCTCATATCAATATGATTTTTCCTGATAAAGCCGTTTATCCACAGCGCGGAAATCCTGCGCTGCATGAACCAACCGGCAATATCTGAAACCGGCTTTCTTATAAGCAGCCCCAGCAGAACCCCGCCGATCCTTGTTTCATATAAAAATTTCAGGGATTTATTTCCTTCGTCTCCCTCGCTTATATAATTTCCTCCGCGGTCTCTCCATTCCATAGCTTACTCCCCGATTTTACTTAAATATTTAACCACGCGACACCGACAGCAGCTTCACTTTTGCCTCCGACGACTTCAGCGATTTGCCGTTTGCGTCCGTAATTCTGCAATATACAGCCATGCCGTTCCAGCTGTTGTTTGACGTTGCGGTGAGTGACGATGCTGTGTGACCTTTCCACAGCGACCACTCCTTTGCTCCGGATTTTTTGTAGTACCACTGGTATTTCAGTCCCGTACCCGTCGCCTTTACCGTAAACGTCACATTCGCTCCGGACTTTACGGAAACGCCCGCCGGCTGCTTTGTTATCTTTATCCCGTCTGTCAGCGTCACCTTCGCAACCGACGACGTTGCCGACTTCCCGTTGGATCCGGTAATTACGCACCGAATCTGTATGTTGTGCCATGTGTCATTTGACGTCGTTGTGAATGAAGACGCCACTCGTCCTTTCCACAACTGCCACTCCTTCTGACCTGATTTCTTGTAATACCACTGGTATTTCAGTCCTATACCCGTCGCCTTCACCGTAAACTTCACACTCGCTCCGGATTTTACGGAAGCGTTCGCCGGTTGCTTTGTTATCTTAACCTCATCCTTCAGCGTGACTTTCGCGGATGACGATGTTGCCGATTTGCCGTTGACGTCAGTAACGCGGCAGCGCACCTGTATGTTGTGCCAGCTGTCGTTCGACGTCGCGGTAATGGAAGAAGTTACGCGCCCTTTCCACAGCGACCACTCGGTCTGACCGGCTTTTTTGTAATACCACTGGTATTTCAGACCCTTTCCCGTCGCCTTCACCGTAAACGTCACATTCTGCCCCGATTTCACCGATGCGTTCGACGGCTGCGACGTTATCTTCACCGACGAAACATTCACCTTTGTTTCGTCAGCGGGATTCGCAACCTTATTGACTTTGACGGTTGCCGGAAGACTGTCCTTACCGAGCGTGAAATTCTTTATTACATATTCCTCGCAGCCATCTACAATTATTACAAATTCGGGATATTTTCCGGCAGGAGCATTGAATGTGAATGAGGTTTCACCGTTCTTTGTCACACCGCTCACCGTGTATATTTCATTTCTTGATTTTGCCAGAACCGCCGTGCTTTTCCCCTGAACCGAAAGCTTGGTTTTAAGGATATATTTTGAAATTCCGTTGGCAAGCGCCGCGTTTACCGACGCAGTCGGTCTGGTAGTCGTGGTTGTGGTCTTTGGCGCCGTTGTGCTTGTGGTGGAATTGGTGGCATTAGTGTTTATATACCCGCCGTTTGTCGGGCAGTGATATACTCCGTCGTTTTTGCTGTCCTCATAAAATGAAAAGAAGCTCTTTTCCATTCTGCGATCCCATTCGATTCCACAGTGATAAAGCCAGTTGCAGTCGGCTACGGTAAAATACGTGCTGTAAACTCCAGTAACCATCACCGTGTGGCGATTGCGGTAACGTATCAGATCGCCCGCTTTTACCTTGTTTATGTCATAATGACGTTCCCAGCAGGACGCGTGTATTCCAAAAAGATCATATGCCAGCTTTAATGAAAAGCCGTGGCACTGGCATGTCCCGTCGAAATATGTGCAAAGTCTGTCGCTGTGTCCGTCGGCGCATGGAGTATCCGTATAGCCGTCAGGATCGTTGATTTCGGGATCCGCTTTATTCCAGTATTTTCCATCCGGAAATTTAACGCGAAGCATATTGAGTCTGTCGCTGATATTTACGGTATTCCGTGTATTATAGGCATAGCTGAGATTTATCCAGCCTGTGCTTCCGTTGTAGGTTATCTTTCCGTATTCTCCGCTGACGGAGGTAACATTGACCGAAGCGCCAGCCGGAACGCTCTTTCCAATGGATTTTACTCCGTCGGCGCTGCTGTAAACAGTCAGGACGCAAAGCGCAGAGTACGCGCCCTTATTGTAAACAACCGGAGTCAGCGCTACCGCGTTATTGAAGCCTTCGGCGCTTACGACGGCAGTGAATCCGAACTGCAGCGCAAAAACTGCGGCAGCAATAACAATCACAAACGAAATAAGCCTTTTTTTCATATAAACAAATCCTCCTGAGACAATTAAAATATTACAGATAATAATAAAGTTATAACATATTTGTAATCATTTTGTCAAACAAATATGGCAAATAATAATGTACAATAAACAGATTGATTTTTAGTATAGTTTCCTAACAATAATAACAACAAAGGATTTTTTCTCTTGATAATGCATAAAAATACAGGGGTTATTCCTGATGATAGAGCATTACGCAAGAATCCCCCGACATATATTAAATATACTCTTGAAATATTGATAATAATTTGATAGAATATAAGTTATTATTCGGATTATCAGAATGAAAGTTTTTTTCATTTGAAAAGGAGTTGGTATTTATGATATGGCACAGTTCAACAAAAGAAAATGTCGCCAGAGAGCTTGACTCTCAGCCTAAAAAGGGACTCACAGATCTTAACGCCGGCGTCAGAAGAGCCGCTTTCGGAATTAATACAATGTTCACCACTCGCAAAAGGTCAGCCTTTCCGGTATTCATTGGCAAGCTGCTGTCTCCGCTGAGTATTATTATGATTCTAATTTCATCCCTTTCGCTGGCGGTAAACATTTTCAATTACCGGTACGGTCACGCGGAAATGAGCCGGTTCAGACTTAATCTCATTTACGCCGGAGTACTTATGCTTTGCGCCCTCATTCTTGATATTGTACGCGCCGCCAGAGAAATATCAGCAAACAGCACTATAGTTGATATAAAACGCAACGCGCTTACATTTGTCAGGGTAAGACGAAACGGTATTATCAAGGAAATAATGACTGACGACCTTGTCCCGGGCGACATTATACAAATCGAAGTTGGCGATATCATTCCGGCTGACGGCAGACTGCTTATCACACGTTCATTCATGTGCGACGAGCGCGTTATAACAGGGGACGATACGCCCGCTCTTAAAGACGCCAACGCCGTCCTCGCAGAGGAAACCCCTGTCAGTCAGCGGTGCAATATGGCTTACGCCGGTACGGTTGCCGTAACAGGGCGTGCTGTCATGATGGTTACGGATACAGGCTCGCACACCGAGCTTGCAAAAAAGCACGGCAAACGTCCCGCGCTCATCAGCAACCGTACTCCGCTGGTCAAAAACGCTTTCAGCATAAGAGCTTTCGGCGTATGGCTTGTGCTATGCACCGTCATTTCCGTCCTGTCCGTCTACGCCGTCAGGCTTGATTTCAGCAGAATTTCTTTAGGATTCTCAGACATAAAAAAGTTTGTAACCGAGAATTTTGAAATTATTCCCGATTACCTCAGGATCTCAACGGTACATTCAGACACAGGCGCAATTTTTGACGGAATTATTTTTTTCCTCACCCTTGTGGTCTGCATTGTTCCCGTGGGACTGCCACAGAACATTATGCGCTCTATCGCAAAGGGAATAGCCACTCTGCGTAAAGACGGAATAATGCTTCACCGATTCAAAAAAACCGAAATTATCGGCTGTACTTCTGTGATATGCACCGATAAGTCCGGCACTCTCACTCAGGACAGACTTACCCTGCTGAGGGCTTGGCCCGCGGGAGATTCTCCCGCAAACGTCAGCGACGGCTTCTGGTCTGACGACATGAAATATCTGATGAGATGCTGCGTTCTCTGCTGCGACCGCCGGATAAGCTTCGACACCGACGCTGAAAATGAAAAAATCGCCGGTGACCCTATAGAAGAAGCCATAATAACCGCGTATGTCAACAACGGCGGGGATATCGGCGAGCTTCTCGACAAATACCCGCGCTGCGCTGAGATTCCGTTTGACGCGTCACGCAAGCTTATGACCGTTGTCTACAACGTGGACGGCGTTTACATGACGGTTACAAAAGGCGCTCCAGAAGCACTTATTTCAATATGTGCCGAGACTGACGAAATTGAAATAGCACGTCAGACGTCAGCTATGTTTAAAGACGGATTAAAGGTGATCGCAGTCGCAGTTCAATCGCTAATTCAGCTTCCGGAAAAGGTAACTCCCAAAACGATAGAGCATGATCTCAGCTTTGTCGGTCTTCTTGGCTTTGACGACCCGTGCCGCGAAGACGTCGGAAATGCTATAGATACATGTTCTGAAGCCGGAATACGCACTGTAATGATAACCGGAGATCACCCCGAAACAGCCGCTTCGCTTGCCCGCAGGCTGCACATACTCGGCGACGGCGAATCTGTTATGACGGGCGATGAACTCGTAAAAATCCCCGATAAAAGGCTTAAAAAGCTTATCGGCAGATATTCCGTTTTTGCGCGTGTCACGCCGGAGGACAAGGTCAGGATTATAAAAAGCTGGCAGTCAAACGGCGCAAGCGTTCTTATGACAGCCGGAGGAATGACCGACGCTCCCGCTCTTCACAAAGCGGACATAAGCTGCTCGGTTGAATCAACCGCTACAGACGTCGCCGTTGACGCTGCGGACGTCACCCTGTCGGGAGCAAGCTTTTCAAATATCGCCTCAATGATAAGACAGGGCAGACGCATAAGAAAAAATCTCAAAAATCTCACCGAATTCAGCGTTACATGTTCCCTTGCCGAAACTCTTCTGCTTATTTTTGGCGGCATCGTTTTCAGAGAGAATATGCTTGGTCTGCTGCCGCTTACAATTCTCAACCTTATGCTTTTCCTTATTGTTCAGCCCGGCTTCGCGTATGAACATTCCGACAAGTACGTGATGAAAAGAATGCCTGATCAGAATAACGGCATACTGATAGGGAAATTTGAAAGCTACCGCATCTGGATAGCCGGTCTGTACATATTATTCAATTCAGTAATTGCTTATATGATCGGCAGCGGATATTTCAGGCTTGACTCCGGCGGCGAAAAAGCAGGTCTTACAATGGCATTTGCGATTTTGGGACTTGGTCTTCCTATGCACGCGCTCTGTTCGCGCTCGGAGCTGCCAATGATATCAGCCGGAATATTCCGGAATTTCAGGCTGCTCGTCGGCGCTGCCGCAACTGCTGCCGTAACCGCCACGATGATCGCTCTTCCATGGATTGCCCGCCTGATGGGATTTGCCGCGCTTTCACTCAGGGAATGGCTCGCTGTGGTCGCTCTGCTGCTCATTCAGCTCGCGGTATGGGAATATCCTAAGCTTTATGTCTATTTCAAATGCCTTCACAAATAATAATTAATCAATACAAAAACTTCCATTAATTAATCTCATATTATTACGCACAATATTACTGCGGCGCACGGACTGAAAATTCAGATTAAATTAAAGGAGTGCTGTTGTATTATGGCAAGCAATTCAAGCAACAGAATAGTTGTCCCTGAAGCAAGGGAAGCCCTCGACAGATTTAAGATGGAAGCCGCAAACGAGGTCGGCGTAAACCTCAAGCAGGGCTACAATGGTCATCTCACCTCCCGCGAGGCCGGCAGCATCGGCGGTCAGATGGTCAAAAAGATGATCGAATCCTATGAAAACAGCGTAAAGTAAATTAATCGTTCAGCCGGTTAATCTTATTTGACAGACTGCTATATTTTTCTTAAACAGCGGAGGGCATGCTCACATTTGAACTGCTCTTCGTTGTTTTTATAACTATATGTGATTATTTCTTTCAGTGACGAATTCAAGCGTATTTTTTATCATAATAAATTGTCAAAAATGACAAGGAGCAACCGTTTGCAATTATCAATAGTAACAAAATTATTAAAAATTTTATAAAAGCGTGCAACTATCGGAATTATGTGTTATAATTAATGGGATAAAAAACTGATTATTCCGAAAAAACTCGGGAGGCGATATTTAAATGGGATTTCAGGACTCGTTTGACAATTTTTCAAAAAAGGTAAAAGACGGCATAGGCAGGCTTTCCGGAGGCAGCAAGAGTAATTCAGCAAATGTCCGCACAGGAGCTTCACGCAGCGTAAACCGTTACGGTCAGCGAAACGGAAGCAGGTCGGATTCTTACCCGGTTTCGGGCAGAGGTGCTTCCTCCTCACAAGGCAGACGCTCGAAGAAGGCTGACAGACCCGCATGGGCAAAGCTGCTCCTGCGCTCCGGCGGTTACATCGCCAAGACGTTCGCTACGCTTCTGCTTATCATGGTAATTACTACATGCATAGTAGGCGCTACTGCTATGATCTACGTTCTGGCTTTTCTCGATAAAAGCGTAAGCGACATAGATCTCACTCAGTTGAAGCTTAACTATACCACTACCATTTTTGCCTATGACAGCGGCCAGAATATGATCAAGTATGAAACCATGCATGGCACTGAAAACCGCGAATGGGTCGATTATGACGAAATGACTCAATATACCAAGGACGCAGCCGTCGCTGTTGAGGACGAGCGTTTCTGGAAGCATCATGGCGTAGACTGGAAAAGCACAACCTTCGCTTTCGCCAATATGTTCCTCGGTTTATCCAAAAATGACCGCGGCGGTTCCACAATCACACAGCAGCTCATCAAAAACGTCACACAGGAGGACGCTCACAGCGTAAACCGAAAACTCAAGGAAATATTCAAGGCGCTTGAGCTTGAGAAAAAATATACCAAGCCTCAGGTTCTTGAGGCTTATCTGAACGTTATAGCCCTCGGCAGCGGTTGCAACGGCATTCAGACCGCTTCCCAGACCTATTTCGGCAAGAACGCCAGCGAGCTTACCCTCTCTGAGTCAGCCGCTATCGTGGGTATTACCAAATATCCCTCAAAGTACAATCCTTTCTATCACCCTGAAGAGAATCAGAAGCGTCAGCGCTATGTGCTGAAGAAAATGTACGAAAACGGCTTCATCAGCAAGCAGGAATACGAGGAAGCACGCGAGGACGACTATCTTTCAAGGCTTAATTTCGCCGCGAAAAATCAGAATTCCATCACTAAGTACTGGAGCTGGTACACAGAACAGATATTTACCGACGTGGTGAAGGATCTGCAGAAGCGCAACGGTCTTACCGAAAGCGAAGCAAGATTCCAGATGTACAACGGCGGCTTCAATATCTACGCCAACGTCGATATGGATCTTCAGAACAAGGCGGAGGCAATATTCAAGAACAAAACAGGCAACAATACCGAATACTGGCGCAAGTTCCCGCGCTCCATTCAGCCTCAGTGCGCTATCGCAGTCCTCAATTACAACGGAGAAGTTAAAGCCATTGTCGGCGCAAGAGGTGAGAAAAACGCCAACCGCGTGCAGAATCACGCTTCTCAGTCCCGCCGTCAGCCCGGTTCCGCCATCAAGCCGTTAAGCGCTTACGGTCTTGCTGTGGAAAAAGGCGTTATTGAATTTTCCACGCCCGTTACCGACGAACAGATGACTATAAGGGACAACGGCAGAACTATAAAATGGCCGAGAAATGACAGCCGCCGTTACAGGGGCAATATCCCTGTAGTCAAGGGTCTTGAGGTATCCGCTAACTGCGTTGCGGCGCGACTCGTCCGTTATATGTCCCCTCAGGAAAGCTATAAATTCCTCACAGAAAGACTTTCAATCAAGCTCAACGAAAAAGACAACAACCTCGCTCCTATGTCGGTCGGCGCTCTTACCGACGGCGTTACCGTTCTCGAAATGGCTTCTGCATACGTTATGTTCGGCAGCGGAGGTATATACTACTCTCCTGCAACCTATTCGCTGGTTACAGATCAGCAGGGCAATACCGTCCTTGAAAATACGACAGCGCGCGGAGTAAGAGTCATGGGTGAGGAAGCCGCTTCTATTATGAACCGTATGCTGCTCGCTCCGGTTAACGGCGGAAGCGGTACCGCACGCAGAGCAAAGATAAGCGGATTTGATACCTTTGGAAAGACCGGTACAACAAGCGACAACAAGGACCGTTATTTCTGCGGAGGAACTCCCTATTATGTTGGCGCCTGCTGGTTCGGCTACGCGGACAACAAGCGTCTCGAATACGCAAGTACCAACTATGCCACACAGGCGTGGACTTATGTAATGCGTGCGGCTCATAAGGGTCTTTCCTCAAAGCGCTTTAATCTCGCTACAGGATATTATTCACGTAATTCTTCTCTGCCTGTCTGCCCGCTTCACGGCGGAGGAGCCATGACTAAATCATTTACCGCTTTGCTTGCGGACTCAAGCTCGTTCCACACCACAACCACAACGACTTCCACTGAGTCCACAACTGAATCAACCGCGGCTACAGATAATAAAAATTCAAAGACAACAGAAAAAGAAACCAAAAAAACTACGGCTTCTACACAGGCGGCCGTCGGATAACCCCAAAAGGAGTAGATTTCGGCTTGACTGCAAAAATTAAATATAAATTTGAAAGAGCGCTGCAGAGATGGTCGGAACTCAATACCGACGAAAGAATTATTGCAGTCTGCGCTATTGCTCTCTTTCTGCCGTATTTTATTGGGGCAGTGCCATGCCTTTTCGCTGTGTTCCGCGCACTGCTCCACCCAGGCGTGCGTAACAGAATGACGTCCGTTTCTTCATCAGGATATATTTACGCCGCTTTTCCCATATTCGTTTTTCCGGCGATTGTATTCCGCAACTGGTTTGGATTGCTTGGCGGCGTGATAATTTGGCTTACACTGGTTTTCATGCTTTATCTCTTTACAGTTATGAGAGTACGCTTCTACAACAACGTTATCGACCTCATGCTGATTCTGAGCGTTTTTGCTATGATAATCGGAGTTGTTGACAGATTGCTGTACGCTTTTTATGGAATAAAAATTTTCATTGTTTTAGGACGCACAGCTTCTGTTTTCTGGAATCCCAACTTCTATGGTTACATGATAGAGCTGTTTGTACTTATGGCGCTATACAGATTTGAAAAACGTCATTCTCCGTGGTATCTTGTGATATTGTTTGTAAATTTGGGCGGCATTCTTCTGTGCGACTGCCGAACGGCATGGGCGGCCTTGGGCGCTGCTCTGCTGATTTATGCCGTGCATTATAAGCACAATGTTAAATGGGTGGTTATCACTATGCTGATAACGGTCGCTCTTGTTATCCTAATTTTGCTTGTGCCAATGTTCTCTGGAAGACTTGCAACCAATATTATTAATTATGACGTGGACAAACGTTCAAAAATCTGGGGCGACGCTATTCACTGGATAAAACATCAACCCGTATACGGATACGGCATGAACGGCTACCGTGAAATCTGCATTCGCACACATGCGCCACGTGTACGCTGGCATTCCCACAACATGATCCTTAATGTAATGCTTGATTTCGGCGTTGTGGGTCTGGCTTATTTCAGCGCCATGATAGGCAGAATAGTCAAGGTTCTTAACAAGCCCCAGTTCTGCGTGATATACAGCCAGATACGCAGTCTGATAATGGTGGCGGGGCTTGCCACTCTTATTCACGGAGTTACCGACGTCCCGATACTTGGCGTTCAGTCCGCTGTCGGTCTGATAATCATTGTTTCAGGCTGCAGCGTCGAACGCAACGAACGCGTATTCAGGCGACTCAGCAACTTCTGCGAAATTTACGAAAAACAATATACTTAATCTCAAAACCGGCTTCACCATAATTGAAGCCGGTTTTTCTGCTCCCATATATCATCATATTTATCGCTTCTTATGAATAAGAATATGTTAGTATGATTATACGGGGGAAAATTTATGAAGGATTTTTTGCAGGATACAGAGCGAAGAGCCAGATTTTTAGGCGAATATATCGTGGAAAACAAGGCAACCGTGCGTTCAGCTGCGGCAGCTACAGGAATTTCAAAATCTACGGTTCACAAGGAGGTTACTCAGCGTCTCAGCGAAATCGACAGCGAGCTATATATGAAAGTCAGATACATACTGGAAACAAACAAATCCGAACGCCATATCAGAGGTGGTAACGCAACGCGGGAAAAATATCGCAGACTTTCCCAAAAACAAAACAACACATAAATTTTACAATATTATCATTGTAAATCATTAATATATGATGTAGGATATACAAAAGAAATCGTAAAATACTAACTTTCACTGAGAGGTTGTAAAAAAAATGCCTGAAATATCCCAGCTGCTTGGCGCAATGATAACATACTACAAAGGTGACCCTCAAAGAATTCAGCATTTTATCAAGGTTCATGACCTTGCCCGTACTATCGGCATTCTCGAGGGGATTGACAATGACGCCCTTTTTATTCTCGAGGCTGCCGCAGCCGTTCACGACATCGGCATACATATCTGTGAATTAAAATACGGCAAGTGCGACGAAAAACTTCAGGAGCGTGAGGGACCGGATCTTGCAATGGACATGCTCAGCGCTCTTGGATTTGAAGAGAAGGTTATTGAAAGGGTTTGCTGGCTTGTAGGTCATCACCACACCTACCGCCGCGTTGACGGCTGGGATCATCAGATTTTGATAGAAGCGGATCTCTTGGTTAATCTATATGAGGAAAACGCATCTCGTGAAGATATTTCATATGCCTATGAGAATGTTTTTGCAACCGAAACTGGTAAATTCTTCTGTAAAAAAATGTTTGATTTGTAAAATTTGTAAAAACAGTAAAAATAATTTTAAAATTAGTAAATTTTGTGTTGATTTTTTTATAATTCCTTAGTATAATATGAAGTAATGATGGTTGTTCAATACCATTAATTTG
>ONCX01000063.1 GCA_900316455.1 uncultured Eubacteriales bacterium | reverse complement strand
ACCAAAGAAGAATGTGTTGGACTGGAGCCAATGGCAGTATGGAACGAGTGTCATCTTATATGCAGGATCATGGAAGGTGACAAATGGAAGCAGTGGTTCTCGAATTATTCCGGATTAATTGACAATCTGTCTTAAATATGAAAGGGTGTTCTCAAATGAAAAAAACAAATATCTTCCGAAGAACGCTTGCGCTGACGTTGACGGCTGTGATGCTGGCAATGGTCGTTTCGTGCAGAAAGAATGATGCGACCGAGACAAAGGAAGCGGTCATGTATTATCCTTTGACGGAGGAATGCTGCTACAATAATCTGGGTAAACTAATCAGCCGCACCGAGTATGATTATTCGCCGGAGGGGTATCTGCTGTCGGAGAGAACCACCGAGTACTACTATATCAGCGACTTTGCCGACGGAGAGAATTATTCGCCCGAATATAACTCTTCCTATCTGTTCGGGGAGACAGAGGTCAGCACCTACCGCTACGACAAAGCCGGACGGCTGGTAGAGGAATACAGAGGGTTTCACTTTGACGACGGCAGCAAGGGGCTTCACTACATAAAGCAAACCGCCACCTATGCGTATGACGACAAGGGACACAGGATCAGCACGAATGAAATCACAAAGAACTACACGGTTATTGACCCGTTGAAGGGCTTCAATGACGATAATATGACGCAGGACTCCGAGGACATCACCACTTCGGAGGCCGTCATCACCGATAATCCGGAAACCGGCGGCTGGACATCCCTTGACACCTTCACCTTTTCGGGGGATAATGCCTGTTACAACGGAGAAACCGTGAAAATGGAATATGACGCGGAGGGCAAGCTCCTTTCCCGGACCAAAACCAAGCCTTATTCAGATGAGTCAAAGGCAGTTTACACCGCGCGTTATGAATACGATGACAAGGGTCGCCCTGTGTCGGCTCATATTCAGACCCTTCTTGACGGAACGGAGATTGCCTACAGCTCCATTACCGTTGAATACAATAAAAATTCGCACATTGTAAGGAAAACAATCGACGCGGACAGCGATATTATTGACGGGCCGTTCAAATTTGAGATACGCTGCTCGTATGACGACAGCGGCCGTCTGATCAGGCGTCAGCGCGGCTTCGACGGCGGTGCTGGCTGCGACGAAACAGTGGTTTACGGCGAGGACGGCTCGGCGGTCAAGGAATTTATCCATACTGGCTGGGACGAAGAGCAGGACTGGCTCCAGAATATAGAAACCACCTATTCCGATCCCGATGAAAACGGCGATTATCAGACGCTGTCCATGCGCGTCATGAACGGGAAGCACAAGGATGATGTCTTCCGCAAGGTCATACGCGCTTACGGCGAAGCGATACCCTCCGGCGTGAAATACGGCACCTCCGGACTTCGCGCCGATCAGGAGAGAGTCTCGCCGGTGCAGCATAATTTTGATCTTGGCATAGCGAACGAATATCTGTACTATGATACCGTGGATACGGACGATCTTTACGATATGTTTTAACAGGGTGATGGCTTATGAGAATAAAGAAAAGAATTCAGATCATTCATTCCACGTTGCGCTTGAGATTGACGGAGGAATACAGGGGAGATTTGCCACTGTCCACTCTTGCTATCACAAATTCAATGCTGTTCTGACTGCCGGTTTTGGATAAATAGGTCATCCCGATGTAGTTCTTCCATTCAGTCGATTCGTCGGGCTGACCGTACTGGTCGATAATATCCTGAATTGTGGTAAACCGGTCAAAGAAGAAATTCCCGGGAAGAATATAATAGTTGACCCCGAAAAGCAGTTCCAGCTTCACGGTCGTAATAGCGCAGTTTCTGGGAAGCCGTTCTTCTTCCGACGTATTGCGCAGTCCAAGCTGAATAGTCATATCGCCCTTGTTAAACTCCGTCATATTATGAATGTCATTCGGCGCAAGGAGCCGGTCAAGATCATGCCCCACGAAAAGCCAGCCGTTTTCCTCCCATTCTTCAAAGCTAAAGGGGTCGGTAAATACATGACCGTCGACGCAGACCTGACAGCTTTCCAGCTCGTCCGCTATAGCGACCTTTCCGACTTTGGAGCGGTAGAGTATAGCCTGATCGTCAGGGACTTCTCTATTGGCGATGTAAAAGTAATTGTTTGAGTAGGGGTTTGTCTTGCCGGGAATAAACAGACGGAACTCAATCATTTTGTTGTAGGACTTGTTATAATCGTATTGAACGGTATTGGTGCTTTCGACCCTTTCGACAGGCTCTCCGTAGGCGCTATAGATTTTTTCCTCCGTCGTGTCAAAATACAGCGACAGTCCTCCGGGTAGGATGGTTTCAATTCCGTCGCTCGCGTGAATCCGCATCATTACGACCGTGCTATACGACAGCGGAGCTTTTTCCGCGTGAGCGTTGTAGAGATCGACAGGAATTCTCTCTTTGCCTTTTTTCAGGTAACACTGTTCATTCGTTTCGCCGGAGGCAAGGAATTCCACCGCCGGGTCGCTGTCGTTGTATATCGCCCATCCATGCTCCTCAAATTCGCTCACGGGACAGGGCAGTGAATAGACGTGTCCGTCAATCGAAACCTGATAGCTGTAAAGGTCGTCGGAAAGAGTCTTCTCTTCCATTTCTTCCTGTTTTTTCTTTGTATGGCAGGCGGCAAGGCTTGCCGTCAGCAAAATAAATGTCAGCAGGAAGGCGGTGAATCTTCGTTTTTTCATTTTTTTCATAATTTGTATCACTCCCGAAAATAAATGATTCTGCAATAAATCATAGCATAGTATTCCTAATCTGTCAACGTAAAACTAATCTAAAACTATTTATAAATTATTTGCTAATTATTTTACCTGAATATATTTACTTTTTGCGTTGATTGGTGTATAATATTTTCGGTTTGTGAAAGCCGGTGTGCAGTCCGGCACAGAATGGGGGGAATATAAAATAGCTGCGGGAAATTTCAAAAGCACCTTCAAGCGCGGCGCGACGGCGCTGCTTGTCCTGACGCTGCTGCAGGAACGGGATATGTACGGGTACGAGATCATCCAGACGTTGATCAAGCGGAGCAACGGTAATTTTTTCATTCCGGAGGGAAGTCTGTATCCGTCTCTCTATAAGATGATAGAAAACGGCTTTATCAGCAGCCGTGAGGTGACAGTCGGCAAGACCGCCACGAGGGTGTATTATCATTTGGAGGAAACCGGCAGGCTGCATCTTAAGCAGCTGCTGTCAGATTATCAGGCGGTCAAGAACGACATCGAAACGATACTGAGCAGAAGTGGAGAAAACGCTAAAGATGAAGAGTAAAGAAAATGACGTCCAAACAGAGATAGAAACATATTTTCAGCAGATTGCCAAAGCGCTGCCGCGGGAGGGCAGAAAGACGCTGCTGCCGGATATCAGGGCGGGAGTAGAATCTTACCTTGCTGAGAATCCTGAAGCCGGCATCGATGACGTTGTATCATATGTCGGCACGCCGGAGGACATAGCCGCAGAGTATTATTCCAATCTGGACGGCGGGGAAATAAC
>ONCX01000037.1 GCA_900316455.1 uncultured Eubacteriales bacterium | reverse complement strand
TGGAGGGTTTATCCAAATGAAAAAAAGAATTCTCGCACTTTCACTCGCAGCCGCAATGTTGGTCGGCGCTATGGCAAGCTGCAACGCTAAAGAAGAAGTAGTTTCTTCTCAGGCAGTTGAAGCAAGAGACATCAGTCTTACACTCTGGGGCTCTGAGCAGGATCAGGATTTCCTGAAGGAAGTTTCCGCTGAGTGGGCTACCAAGTATGCTGCTGAGCATGACGACGCTAAGTCCGTTGAAGTTAAGGTTGACATCAAGGGCGAAGACGTTGCTACCACTGACGCTCTGAACGACATTACGGCTGCTGCCGACGTTTTCGGTGTTGGTAACAACCAGCTCGCACAGCTGACCGCTTCCAACGCTATCTACAAGATGCCTGACTCCGTTGTTGAGCAGATCAAGGCTGTTGTCGGCGACGCAGCTTTGTCTTCTACTTTTTGCGACGGCGGTTACTATGGTTTCCCCTATGCTCCTAACACCGCTAACATCCTCTTCTACAACAAGAGCGTTTTCACAGCTGACGACGTCAAGACCATCGAGGGCATGCTCGAGAAGGAAGGCGCAGGTCCTATCCTCGCTAACATCTCCAGCTCTTGGGATTCTATGACATGGTTTGCTTCTTCTGGATGCGAACTCTTCACCGGCGGCGACAAGACAGTTAACACTCTTAACAGCGATGCAGCAGTTAAGACTCTTGCTTGGCTTGCACAGCAGATCGCTGACAAGAAGATCGTTTACACCGATGGCAACACCTCTGCTGCTGCAGCTCTCAAGGATGGCAGCGCTTCCGCTCTCCTGTTCCAGGATTGGGCAAAGGGTGACTTCCAGGATGCTCTGGGCGAGAACTTCGGCGTTGCCGAGCTTCCGACTCTGAACGGCGAACACATGAAGTGCTTCGGCGGCTCCAAGCTGCTCGTTCTCAACGCAAACACCAAGGAGCCTGAGGCTGCTCTGGATCTTGCTCAGTATATCATCAGCGAAGATAGCCAGCTCAAGAGATTTGAAAAGGTTGGTCAGTGCCCGACCGCTCCCGCTCTTGCTACCAACGAGAAGATCGCTGCTGACCCGGTTGTTGCTGCTGACGTTGCTCAGGGTGCATACACCATCATCAACCAGCCTCTCACCGATCCTTCCGATTACTGGACTCTCGAGGCTGCTGTTATGACAGACCTCAGAGACGGCAAGCTCGCTACCGAAGAGGACATCAAAAAAGCTCTTGATACTCTCGTTGCTTCCATGAACGAGAAGCTTGGCTAATCAGCTAAAGAAAGCACAGGTTTAAAATTAAGTTTGCGCGCATACTTAATGTGCGCGGCGCAAAAGCGCGACTTAGACTATAGTTAATATGTAGCCTGGATATATTTTAATAAAATGTATTCAGGCTACATTTAGCATGATATGCCGCTTTGCGTGAATTTATATGAAAGTGAGGAAATCCAATGAGTAAAAAGAACTTGGACGACAAGGTCGAAATCCAGGACAATCTTATTACTAAATTGTCCTGCGTGGTTTTTGGTCTCAGCAACCTCGTCCATGGTCAGATCATCAAGGGCTTGGGCTTTCTTGCGATTGAAGTTGGCTATATCCTTTTTATGATTTCCGGTGGTCTCCAGAATGTCGCTAACTTCATTACGCTCGGTACCGTTGAAACAGGTTGGGTTGAAGTCCCGGGCAAGCTTTTGCCTGTGTATAAGCTTGGCGATAACTCCATGCTCTTCCTTCTCTTCGGCGTTTTGACGCTTATGATTACTGTAGGCGTTGTATGGGCCGGTTACTGCAGCATGAAGAGCGCAAGAAAACTGCAGAAACTTGATAAAGAGGGTAAAGCGATTCCCGCATTTGTTGACGATGTTAAGCTCATGCTTGACGAGAGATTCCATATTACACTTCTGTTCGTTCCGATTTGCGGCATACTTGTTTTCTCGGTACTCCCTCTTGTCTATATGATTCTTGTTGCATTTACCAACTACGATAAGGATCACCAGGTTCCCGGACATCTGTTTGACTGGGTTGGATTCTCCAACTTCGGCAGCATGCTCGGTGGCGACGCAAGAATGTCTCATACTTTCATCGGCGTTCTTATCTGGACTTTGATATGGGCTTTCTTTGCAACGTTCTCCAACTACTTCCTCGGCATTATTGTCGCTCTGATTATCAATCAGAAGGGTATTAAATTCAAGAAGCTGTGGAGATCAATTCTCGTTCTTACGATTGCAATGCCTCAGTTCATTTCGCTGCTGGTTATGAGAAGCTTCTTCTCCAGCTACGGCGTTATCAACAGAACCCTCATCAGCATGGGCGTTTTGGATGGTCTTTCAGGAGCTATCCCGTTCCTTACCAATGAACATTGGGCAAGAGTTATTATCATCGTGGTTAATATGTGGATCGGTATTCCGTACACCATGCTTATGTCCAGCGGTATTCTGATGAACATTCCTCAGGATCTCTATGAGGCTGCTACGGTTGACGGTGCGAACGCGGTTCAGATGTTCTTCAAGATTACTCTTCCCCAGATCATCTTCACCACAACTCCTTACCTCATTACGACATTCGTCAGCAATATCAATAACTTCAACGTTATCTATCTGATGACTGCCGGCGCTCCGCAAACCTCGGAGTACTACGTCGCAGGTAAGACGGACCTTCTGGTTACATGGCTCTACACCTTGACCAAGAATAAGATGGACTACAGCCTTGCTTCTACCATCGGTATTTTGATCTTCGTAATTTCGGCAACATTCTCGCTGCTGACATACACAAGATCTAAGTCTTACAAAGAGGAGGATGCTTTCCAGTGAGTGCAAACAATCTTACTGCTGTTACAGGCAAAAAGACAAAGAGCTATGCGGCACAAAAGAGAGTCGGTCTTATCGCCAGTTACATTTTCCTTATTGTGCTCTCAATAATCTGGGTCCTGCCTATTTTGTGGGTTGTTCTTACATCTTTCCGTGTAGAACCCGGTTCATTCACCGCGAGCTTCTTCCCACAGCCCTATTCGTGGGACGTTGTTAATGAGGAAACCGGTGTTATCACCAGATACACCCAGACCTATACTTTCCAGAATTACATTGATCTTTTCACACCCAGAAATGGTTTCGATTTCGGCAAAATGTGGCTCAACACATTGTTTGTCGCGGCTATTTCCTGCGTTATCTCCACACTCTTCGCGGTTGCTACCGCTTATGTTATGTCGAGAATGCGCTTCAAGCTCCGCAAGACTTTCATGAATATTGCTCTTGTCATGGGCATGTTCCCGGGCTTCATGTCGATGATCGCCATTTACTTCATTCTCAAGTCGGTCGGTATCGAAAAGACATTGCTCGCTTTGATACTCGTTTATTCGGGCGCGTCAGGTCTTGGATTCCAGGTTGTCAAGGGCTTCTTTGACACCGTTCCGAAGGCACTTGACGAGGCTGCCATGATCGACGGCGCTAACAAGGCGCAGGTGTTCTTCCAGATCATTCTTCCTATGTCCAAGCCGATTATCGTTTATCAGGCTCTGACCGCATTCATGGGTCCCTGGATGGACTTCATCTTTGCCCGCTTCCTCATGGGTACCAACTACGATACCTACACGGTTGCAATCGGTCTGTACGATATGCTTGAAAAGACCCGTATCTATGAGTACTTCCGTCAGTTCGCAGCCGGATCGGTTTGCGTTGCGGTTCCGATTATCGTCCTCTTCATGTGTCTCCAGAAGTACTATGTTGAAGGCGTTACCGGCGGCGCTGTCAAGGGTTAATTTTCAGCAAATTATCCTTTTCAGTCCGACAATGTGCGATTTGTAATTCTTTTTAATAAAAGAGACCGTTTGTTCCGCAAGGTTCAGACGGTCTTTTTTAGCATTTGCGGGGGATTCGGCATATTATGTCGGGAGAGGTGATTTGATGAGGTATCAGAAGCATATATCCACAAAAAGCAGCATCAAGCGAAGATGCGCCGCTGTTCTTTTGGCGGCGGCAGTCGTATTTGCGGCGGTCAATTACAGGGTCAAGCCAATTCTCAAGCGAATGACCGCGGTACAGGCGGCGTACATAGCGACCATTGCAATTGACAGGGCGGCGGCGGAGGTGCTTGCGGAGGACGATATCTCCTACAGCGATCTTATATGCATTAACACACTTTCCGACGGCACTGTCAGCTCCATGACTGCGAACATCAGGGAGATGAACAAATTCAAGACGGATATTTCCAAGGCAATTCAGCAAAAGCTGCTCGAATATTGTGAGAGGGAAATTTCTGTGCCGCTGGGAACATTGACGGGGATAGATCTTTTTTCCGGCAGAGGGCATAGAATCCGCATGAAAATTCAGCTTTACGGCAATGTGACGTCGAATCTCAGGAGTATATTTGAGGGTGCGGGTATCAATCAGACTCGTCACCAGATAATATGCGATGTGAAGGTAGGCGTTTCGGCTATTATTCCAGGGTGTTCTTCATATACCGAGGTGGAAAACAGCTTCACGGTATCTGAGACTGTTTTGCTGGGCAGGGTTCCGGATTCGTTTACGAATGTAGACACAAGCGGCGAGGTATACGACGACATTAATAATTTTTTGGATTGATATTTTTCCTGCGGTGGTATAAAATAATTAAAGGAAAAAAGGAAAAAAGGAAAAAGAAAGCGCGAAGCGCCAATAACTAGCGAGCGTTTTTTTTCCAGGCGAGCGTGGGGTCCAGGGGGCGAGCTCCCTGGCAGGGGTCTGGGGGCAGCGCCACCAGCGGGGGGTGGGGCAGCGCCCCACGAGCGAGGCGAAGCCGAGCGAGCGAAACGCGCCCAAAGGTACAATGTGTTCAGGCGAATGCAGACGGGACCCGGATAAACGCGCCCAAAGGTACAACGTGTTCAGGCGAATGCAGACGGGACCCGGATAAACGCGCCCAAATTCAACAGGGTCGCAGCGATGAGAACTTTCCCGCAATGATAAAAAAGCTCCTTCTCGACTTCACCCCTGACATTCGCCCACTGAATTATGCTCTGCGCCATGTTTCTTTATTCTTTTGAATTTTCATTCATCAGCGAAAGGAAGTTACATTATATGTCTGAAACAGAAAAAATTGCCGGACGTGTCAAAGAACTCAGAGAGCTTATTGAGTACCATAGCAACGCTTATTACAACGCTGACGCTCCCGAAATTGAGGACGATGAATATGACGCGCTTATGCGTGAGCTTCGCGCACTTGAGGAAAAATATCCGGAGCTTCGTGATGAAAATTCCCCTACTGTCAAGGTGGGCGGCGCCGCGTCAAGCAAATTCGCGTCGGTCGAGCATACCGTAGCTATGCAGAGCCTCCGCGACGTCTTCAGTATGGACGAGGTGGAGCAGTTCTGTGCCGATTTCTCCGGCGCCCAATTCGTTGTGGAAAAGAAAATCGACGGGCTGTCGGTCTCTCTTGAATATACGGACGGGGTGCTTACCCGCGGTTCCACACGCGGCGATGGACGCGTCGGCGAGGATATAACCGAGAATCTGCTGACTATCGCTTCTATTCCTCACAGAATCAGGACAGACGCTAAATTCCTTGAGGTGCGCGGCGAGGTTTATATGCCGCGCAGGACATTCGCCGCGCTCAATCAGAGTCAGGAGGAAAACGGTCTTAAAACATTCAAGAATCCCCGCAACGCCGCAGCCGGTTCGCTCAGGCAGAAGGACGCTTCTATAACCGCGTCAAGGGGACTCGACATATTTGTGTTCAATGTGCAGCAGGTCAGCGGGATTGAATTCGATACGCATTCCCAGTCGCTCGGATATCTTGCGGAGTGCGGATTTCCGGTTTCTCCCGAATTCACCGTTGTCTCCGATTTTGCCGGAGTTGCCGACGCAATTGAAAAAATCGGCTCTCAGCGCGGCATTCTGGAATACGATATCGACGGCGCTGTAATTAAGGTCAACAGCCTGAATCTGCGAAAATCGGCGGGAGTTACGTCAAAATTCCCAAAATGGGCGGTCGCGTTCAAATATCCGCCCGAACAGAAGGAAACCGTTCTCCGCGACATAGAGGTGACTGTCGGTCGCACGGGAGTGCTGACCCCAACCGGAATTTTTGACCCCGTTATGCTCGCCGGAACGTCAGTCGGACGCGCTTCTCTCCACAATCAGGACTACATCACTCAAAAGGATATCCGCATAGGGGATACTGTTGTGCTTCGCAAGGCGGGCGAGATAATTCCGGAGGTTGTTTCAGTCGCAGTTCACGGCGGGGGAGAGCCATACAGACTGCCGGAGGTATGCCCTTCCTGCGGCGAGAGGGTATTCCGTCTGGAGGACGAGGCTGCCCTGCGCTGTCTGAATCCCGACTGCCCCGCGCAGCTTTTGCGGAATATAATCCACTTCGCTTCCCGCGACGCTATGGATATTGAGGGAATGGGTCCCGCTGTCATAGAGCAGCTCATTTCCTCCGGACGAATCAGCTCCCCAGCCGATATTTACAATTTAACTGAGGACGATATTTCATCGCTTGACCGTATGGGGAAAAAGTCCGCTCAGAATCTTTTGGCTGCCATAGAGCGTTCAAAGTCGAACGATCTCTACAAGCTGATTTTTGCACTCGGAATCCGTCATATCGGCGAATCCGCTTCGCGCCTGCTTGCGGAAAGATTCGGCTCAATGTCTGCGCTTATGGAAGCGTCATCTGTGGATTTCGCGTCGATAGACGGCTTCGGTGAAATTATGGCGGAGTCCGTGGTTGACTTCTTCTCGACGGTTCACGCCAAGGAGCTTGTCGGAAGACTCGCTGATTACGGCGTAAATATGACCGCGCTCGCCGACGGCAAAGAGAATTCGTCGGACAGGCTTTCGGGACTGACATTCGTTATCACCGGCACGCTCGACGGCATGACACGCGACGAGGCTAAGGCACTCATTATCTTAAACGGCGGCAAGGCTTCCGGCTCCGTTAGCAAAAAGACCTCTTACCTGCTTGCGGGTGAGAATCCCGGAAGCAAGCTCACCAAGGCGGAGGAGCTTGGAGTCAAGGTCATTTCCCTCAGTGAGCTTGAGGAGATGATAAACGCCTGATTTTTTGAGGAATATAATGCATTTTCCCAAATCTAAGATCATATATTTTTGATGAACATTTGTACCGGCTTTTTGCCGGAGAGGGAGGAATGCGTTATGAAATTTATAGGGACAATAAAGCTCAAGCCGCTGCTTCTTTCTCTGCTTATTCCGCTTGGACTCGGCGGGGCTGTGGGACTCTTTCTTGCGTTGACAGGACAGTTTAATGATTACGGCGAGCTTTTCCAGCCGCCGCTCAGTCCGCCGCCGTGGGTATTCTTTGCCGCGTGGGTGATTCTTTACGCGCTGATGGGAATTTCTTCTTACCTTGTGCTGACCGCCGACGTTCCTGTGGGAACGAGATCTGACGCGCTGTGGCTCTATTTTGTTCAATTGGGAGTCAATCTCATATGGCCGGTTCTATTCTTTTATTTTGACATGCGTCTGGCGGCGTTTCTCTGGATAATCGTGCTTATCGCCACGGTTGTCAGGATGATCGTGAGCTTCTGGTTCATCAGCAGACCCGCCGCGCTGCTTCAGATACCGTACATTCTCTGGCTGATTTTTGCGGCGTACCTCAATGGCGCGACTTATATCCTTAACGGATAATATTGGATTATCGTCGGGAGTGAATTTTTCTCTTTTAATTGCCAATACTTCAACTGTAGCATTAAAGTATTATTTATGTTTTATTGCGGGAGGAAGCATTGTGCAATTCAACAAGGTGGAAATCTGCGGGGTAAATACGGCGAGTCTTAAACTCCTGAGCGAAAAGGAAAAAACGGAGCTGCTTAAAAAATCACAGGCAGGCGACAAAAATGCCCGCGATGAACTGGTGAAAGGCAATCTCAGACTTGTACTCAGCGTGATACAGCGTTTTTCAAACCGCGGCGAGAATCTGGACGATCTCTTTCAGGTGGGCTGCATAGGTCTTATCAAGGCGATAGATAATTTTGACACCAATATGGATGTGAGATTTTCAACCTACGCCGTTCCGATGGTGATAGGGGAGATAAGGCGTTACCTGCGCGACAACAACAGCGTAAGGGTCAGCCGTTCCATGCGCGATACAGCTTATAAGGCAATGCAGGTCAAGGAGCGCGTGATGAGCGAGCAGGGTCGCGAACCCGGCGTTGAGGAAATCGCAAGGGAATTGGGCGTGTCAAAGGAGGACGTTGTGCTTGCTTTAGAGGCAATCGCTGAACCGATTTCGCTTTATGAGGCGGTGTATTCCGACGGCGGCGACACTATTTATGTCATGGATCAGATTGGCGACAACAACGACGACAGCAATTGGCTTGATGAGATCCTTCTCAGGGAGGAATTGAAAAATCTCTCTCCAAGGGAAAAGCGTATACTGACGCTCCGCTTCATGATGGGAAAGACCCAAATGGAGGTGGCGCGTGAGGTCGGTATTTCGCAGGCGCAGGTTTCCCGTCTCGAAAAGGGCGCAATGAATAAAATAAAAAAACATTGAATGTATCCGGCGGCGCGTACCTTTTGGGCGCCGCCTTTTTGCTTTTTTTACAATGATAATTTGCACTAAAAATCAGCGCGGTTATTGTGCAAAAGATATAATTAGTAAATGATGATAAATTTTTGAAATTCGGGTTATAATTATTTTTTAAAATCTATTGCTATTTATATAATAATTTGGTATAATGTAACAAATAACAAGGGGTGATAAATTTGAGTTCAAATGCTGAAATGTATGTAGGCAATCTTGTCGCTTTCGTGCTTCAGAAGCTCTATTATGAGGAACACAATATCAGCTTCTTTAAGCATTACAACACCTTTTCCATACCGCTTAAAGCTGTAAACGACTCTATGCTCAAATCCGGTAATATAGTTCAGATACTTTATCATGAGTTCCAGCCGGGTACTATCAAGGCGGCGTACAGTCCTATGATGGATTGGATAAATGCCCTTTATGACAGATATTTCGCAAGCGAAGAGACTTTTGACGAATTCCTTGAAAAAGCCGGAGTCTATTCCCTTCACAAGAATATCTATATAAAATACCGTGAAAACGGCGTTTGTCAGCGTAAGGAAGAGGTCATTCCCGTTGAAAACGAATATGAGCATCAGAAATTTCTTTATGGAATCATAGGCATTTTTAATTATATTTCCGAAAAGGTTCCGTTGCTTATTGTCCTCAACAAGGTTCATTTAGCGGCTCTTTCTACCTACGAATTCCTGTATAAGGCGATAACCGATAATCCGAACAACAAGATGGCTATTATCTGTACGATAAACGAGGTTTTTGCTGTTCCGGATTATATCAAGACAATCAGAAACGACCTCATGGTAGCCCTTGACGACAAGAACATGATTCAGGACTGGGGTCTTGAAGACAAGGAAAATGTCCCTGATGAAAACGATGTTTTTATCCCCGTGTCAGAGGATTTTGACAAATATCTTGTCTTTATCAACAATATGGTGGAATCCAGCGCAATGGCGCAGGCTATATATTACTGCGACGTTATCGAGGAGGCTCTCGACGGCGGTACTCTCAAGGCTGACGAACAGTCGCTTCACCGCTTCTACCGCCTTTACGCCGAAGCAAATTTCAAGTCGGGCAATTATCCGAGAACGCTCACTATCTGCGATGAACGCAGGGGTATCATACATTCCGATACCAGCGAAGAAGTCGTCAATCTTTTCAATTTTGAATACTCCTATCTTGTATCCATGTGCCATTCCTGCGCGGGTCAGGGTACTCTCGCCGAAAAGTACGCTGAGGACTGCTCACAGTTTGCCTACAAGACCGGCGACGAGTACCTCATATTCAAAACGGAGCTTCTCAAATGTATGGCGAAATTCCGCAGCTGGACAAATGTATATCTTTGGAGCGTCGAATTCAATCCTCCGAAGGACTTCCTTGAAAACGCCGAGAAGTTTGAGTGTTACAACCACCTCGCTTATATCTATCTTTTCTGCTTCGGCAACGACAGGAGCTACTACGACGTTGATCCTCAGTTCTGCGAGTCGCATGACCACTATAAAAAGGGTATGTATTTTGCGGATATGCTCGGCAATGAGGCAATCAAGCTGAGAGCCTACAAAAAGAACGTTGTCTTTTCGTCCGGCTTCGGATATTATCCAGCTGTCGATCACTTCTATAAGAAGAGTCTTGTTATTCTCAGAAAGCAGGACAACCTCGCTGAAATGGGCAATGTCTACAACGGTCTTGGCTATAACAGAATCGTCAGCGAGCAGTTCAATGAAGCCGACGAGTATTTCAACAGCGCTATGGAAATATGGTACAAGCTCGGCAAGCCGGAAAATATGGGCGAATCGCTCTACAATATGGCTGTCAACGCCATGCTCGCCAGAGATTACCAGAGCGGCTGCGACCTGCTTGTTACCGCCGTGCGTATTATGAAGAACCTCAATCAGAATAAGCTTGAGCTTTGCAATATGTCAAAGATTTACGGCATGCTTGCTCTCTGCTACATAAAGCTCGACGTTGAATACAACGCGCAGCTTTATATCAACAGAATGCAGCTTGTTCTTTACCATCTGATATTCCCGGAGGGCGAGCCGAGTTATTTTTTGTGGGACGACGATATGTTCTTCTATTATTTCGACAGGGGACTTGTCGCCCGCAAGGACAGTCTCGCCGAGGCGCAGCATAATTTTGACCGCGCCAGTTTCCACCTGAAGCGGACAGAGGGTCTTTGGTTCTTTGCCTATGAGCTTTTTGCCGTTGAACAGGCTGACCTTTACCGCGCACAGGGCAGACATGTCGAGGCGAACGAATTGCTTCAGGATTGTCTGGAATTCTGTACTAAAAATAATTACAAGGATAAGATTGATCGCGTCAATTCGGCGCTTACCGGCAACGCGCTCGAGGAAAAGCATTACAATATCGGACTCAAGAAAGTCACCGTCGCTCAGGCGATAGAGCTTTCACGCCGTGTGGGCGCGGAATTCCAGCTCATTCTCAATAATAAGAGCATAGACTTCCTCACAAACTGGCAGGAGCTTATGAACCGCGACGACATTAAGGTGAAATCCCTTACCAATACCGCTATGTATTCCATCCAGAACAATTACAACGCAGACAGGATCATCTATCTCGGCGTTGAAAACGGCAAGGCGGATCTCATCTACTGTGACAGGGATTTCCACCCCAGTCCCGAAGTGCTGCAGGGCATTGTCACCTTCTTTTTACGCAATCCCAATGAATTCATGACAAACAGACTTGAAAAATCATTCTATGAATACAAGGATCTTATCGGGCTTTTCGGTATAAACAAGGTCGTCTCCATGATTGGCGTTCCGATTCTGGCGGACGGCAAGCTGCAAAGCATTCTCGTCGCGTTTATGGAAATGCACGACAATTTTGCCAATAATTTCTCGCTCTTCCTTGAGGGCGACCTGACGATATTCAGCGTTGCTTTCCATCAGCTTGTGGACGCTCTTAACCGTCTGGCGACTCAGGAGCGTATCAAGAAGATGAATGCTCAGCTCGAACAGACGTCCGTTACCGATATGCTCACGGGTCTTTACAACAGACAGGGCTTCGCCAAGACGCTCAGGGAGGAAATGAAAAAATACGAATCCGCTCCCGACGTTACAACCACTGTTTTGTATATTGACCTTGATAACTTCAAATTCTATAACGATACCTTCGGTCACGCCATCGGCGACGTAATTCTTGTGTCCTTCGCGGAAATATTCAAGCAGCTCACCAAGGACAAGGGCTACGCTATCCGTTACGGCGGCGATGAATTTGTCATCGTGCTGACTGAATCCAGCGAGGAGGAGGGCGTGGAGGTCGCCAAGTCGATATACAGAAGACTTGACGAGACTGACGGCTTTGCCGAGAGACTCAAGCAGAAAATGGGCAAGGATTTCAAGATAGACCCCAAGAACAGAGTCTCCTGCTCCATAGGTATCTCCACCGCTAACGTATTTTCCAAGGAAGCCATAGACGAGGCGATGAAGCAGGCTGACGACGCCCTCTACGTTGTCAAGAAGACCACAAAGCGCAACTACAGGGTTTGGAAGCCGGACGCGGATAATTCAAGATAAAAAATCAAGAAGGGAGACGCGGGATGAAAAGAGTGCTTAAAAAGATCGGCGGAGCGGTCGGCGGACTCATAAAGTCCGTTATGGATCATGCGGTGAGCGCTTATTCGGCGCAGGCGGCGTTCTTTGTGATCATCTCCGCGTTTCCACTGATAATGCTTCTGCTGACTATGCTTCGATTCCTGCCGTATTTCAGCGGAGGCGTGCCGCTTATCAGAATCAGCTTCCTGCCGGACAATGTGAACGCTTTCGTTCAGACCATGCTGCAGGAGATTATCGACAATTCCTCAAATATGGTGATCTCCATTTCGGCGATAACTGCCGTATGGTCGTCCTCCACAGGCATATATTCGATAATGTTAGGGCTGACGGCGGCTTATTCCGTCAAGGAGACCCGCGGATATATCCGTATGAGATCGCTCGCCATACTCTATACGCTTGTATTTCTTGTGATGATAATTGCGGCTCTCGGCGTGCTTGTTTTCGGCAACAGCATTTATCACGCGCTGATAAATTATCTGCCGTTCGCGGCGGATCACGTCGCGATAATCTCAAAGGGAGTGCGGTGGATTCTCGGATTTGCCGTGCTGGTGCTATTCTTTGAGATAAGCTATATTGCCGTTCCGGACCGCAAGTCAACCGTAATGCAGGAGCTTCCGGGGGCGCTTGTAAGCGCTGTCGGCTGGACGGTGTTCTCATATCTTTACGCCTATTACATCGAGAATTTCGGAAATTACGCCAATGTCTACGGTAGCCTGACAGCGGTTGTGCTGCTCATGCTCTGGCTGTACTTCTGCATGTTCATCATGCTTGTCGGCGCGGAAATAAACGTCGCTTGGAAGAGTACCTACCGCAGGATTGCCGCGAGATTCTACCGAAGGACACGCGGCAGACTCATACGGCTTGCAGGCGACGCGGAATCCAAAATCAGGACGCTGCGCGGGAATTTTCATTCCGATACCGCTGAAGATGATGAGTCCGAGGATATAAATGATTGAATAAAATAAAAAAATATCCGGAACGCACCTTCACTGAAGAAGCGTGTTCCGGATATTTTTCACGGGGTTTTGAATTAATGAATGAATCAAACAGCTACAGCTTTTTTTCTAATAAGGAATGCAGATATTTTCCCTGCCACAATTCAGACGGCGGAAAATTCAACTGCCTTTTCTGCTACTGTCCTCTTTACGCCCTTGGCGACAGGTGCGGAGGGAATTTTGAATATCTTCCCAACGGAGTCAAGAGCTGTATGAAATGCGCCATTCCTCACACGGAAAAGGGCTACGAATACGTTATGTCCAAAATCGGAGAGGTAATCAGGCTTGCGGAAAAGAAGTAGTATTAATTCTTGCGTTTGCCAGGGAGCTTGCTGCGTATCATATTGACGACTCCGAAGAAATTGTCGAGAAGCGTTGTGATGATACTGTCTCCTGTGTGGCTGTTCCTTGTGCGGTAGTAGCGCGAGACGGAGCCGAACGCGCCGCTTCTCCTCGGTGAATTTGTGGTGACGATGCCTATTACCTCCGAGTCGAGCGAATCAAATACGTCGATTGCGAATTTCATCATGTCGGTGCGGGTATGTCCGTACTGGGCGACTATCAGGCAGCCGTCCACCTTGCCCGCGACAGCCGCCGCGTCGGGCAGCAGCTCGATGGCGGGAGTGTCGATTATAACGTAGTCGAACTGGCTTTCCACCGCCTTGAGAAGCTCGGTGAATACGTCGCTGTCGAGCAGGTCGCAGACGTCGATGCTGTTCATATTGACGTTATTGACTGCGGTTATTACGTAAAGGTTTCGGTTGGAGGTCTTGTTGATGGTGGCGGCGAGATTCGCCTTGCCGAGAAGCAGGTCGCCCAAGCCGAACACGGGGTCGAAACGAAGCTCACGGCTTATATTCGGGCGGTGCATGTCCGCTTCGAGAAGCAGTACCATCGCGTTTGTATCGGCGAGCGCCTGCGCGAGTCCTATTGCCACCGACGTTCTGCCGTCACGCGGAGAGGGACTGCATACGGCTATCGTACGCACGCCCTTCCTTGAGTATTTGATGGCGGAACGAAGCACTCTGTAGGCGTTGCTCACCTGATTTACGCTGCGCTCCGTGCCTATCATTCTGGCTACCGGCGGAATGGCGGCAATTACCGGAATTCGGGTGAGCGTCTCAAATTTCTGGCTGCTGCGGAGAGTGCGGTCGGCTGCAAACGAGAATATGTTGAATATAAAGAACGCGGCTGCGGTTATTCCGGAGGCAGCGAAGGCAAAGCCGAATGAAATAAGCCACGGACTGTTGATATGCGACACGCGTCCCGGATCGTCGATTACACCGCGGAACGACGGGTTGGAGCTTTGGAATTTATCCCGTATTCTCTGATCGGAGGCGTTCAGGAGGTTTGCCATGAAGGTTTCGCCCAGAACGGAGTCGGAATCGAAAACTACCACGATTTCAAGAACGTTGGAATCATTAGTCTGCTTCACGGTGATCCTCTTCTGATAATCCATCGGTCTGTCGCTTTTGATCTTGCTCGCTTTCAGCGCAACGAGGACGGTGTCGCTGTTGTCGATAAGTGAGATTGACGTGAGCGCCGCCGAGCGCGAAAGCTCGGAAATATTGTACTGATCGGCTATGGTTTCGCCCATGACGTCCGACTGCACGCTTAATTTTGCCGTGATAGTGTACTGTACGGGGGTCATTATCTTTGCGGCTATGAGCGATACCGGAAATACAAAAGCGATAAGCAGCCACAGCACGGAAAGTCTTTTGGCGCACAGCTTTAAGTATTCCGAAAAATTGGTATTGGAATTCATATGCCTTTTCACATTCCTTCATTTGACGATTAACTTACATTATAAAATATTTAATCCGTTTCGTCAACCGGTATTCGTCACAAGATGAAATATGCGGGGGTAAGTTTACTTTTTTTTACACATTGTAATGCCCTCGCAAAAGTTATTAATATAATATTTGCAATATTTGATAGATTTTTTAATCATTTTTCTCATAAGTGCCTAAAATACGTGGGTTGACGGTATTTGAACTATTTGCAACGTGAAAATTACACTCTAAAAATATGCTGCTTTTGCCATATATTTTCATATTTCAGCATATCTTTTTCGTGAAAAGTTGGAAAATAGTTGGAACTTTTTTATTGGCAGAGTAGTTTTTCAAATTCAGTTCTTGCCGATTCCTCAGTACAGTCAACATAAGTATTCATGGTAATAACGATGGTTGAGTGTCCCAAAATATAACTGATTGTTTTAGGTGAAAAGCCTTTTTGTGCGAGGATCGTTGCGTAGGTATGGCGGCAGATGTGCGGTGTAATGTTGGGCGGGTCAGTCTCAAACTCTCTCTTATATCGGTGTTGTATGGTGCGGAACACACTCAGCCAATCTTCTTTTGTTCGTGGTGTGCCGTTCCGAGTAAAGGATAAAAAGTTGGAAGTTTCGTCCACAGTATATTGCTTATCCTTTGCCGATCTCTTTGCAAGCATATTCCTGATACACTGGCAGACTTCCTCAGTGACGGGAATAGTCCTTCC
>ONCX01000012.1 GCA_900316455.1 uncultured Eubacteriales bacterium | reverse complement strand
CAGTAATTCCCGTTCTTCCTTATTGAGCATAGCACTCACCTCTATGCTTCTATTTTACCACCCTTGTCAACTGCCTTATACTTTTTTTGGATTGCTATATCGTTTTACCAGGAGGATCATCAGAGATAATAAAGTAATTAGCACTTATGTTGATAAAACTATAACTGTTTCGGCTAATGGAAATGTTTTCCCCGGTGCGACAATGCCATATGAACGAGTTGATAGAGAAAAAATGTTCTCTATTTTTGATTGCAATGGTGATTTAATGTCAAGGCTGGAAGCGTTTTGCTGGCAACATCCGTTAAATCCGAAGGCGAACATTACCCGAAGACGGTTTAAAGTAATGGAAATAGCCCAAAGTAGAGGGAGAAAGATGGAGGATTTTACTGATCGTACATATCTTTGGTTAGGATATTTTAACAGCAGAGTGGACAGGTTAGAGGAAGTCATGCGAGATATGCACAGAATTTTACCCAATCTTGACTACGACGAGATAGAAGGTGTTGCAACGGCAACTGTTATGTTGGAAATGTATCAGGGCGGCGAGCAAGACGAAGTAATAAAAACATTCGCTAAGATTTGTACTGAATTTGACGATGATACTCATACTAAGTAAATAGGTATTCGGATAATGGTTCGGTAAACATTCAGTTTTTGAGCCTTTTTTGGGTGAGTGATGAATAGAAAAGGGTTGATATTATCGGATTCGGAAATATTACATAATTGTAATACATTGTAACACTTTTGTAACCATTTTAAATCAAAAAGAAAAGACTGCATCATCATTCCGGTGGTGCAGTCAATCTAAATAAGTATTGTTATTGTCATTGCTAAATCGGTTCTCCGTTGGATTATTCTTGAAAAGTTGGAACTTTGTTGGAAATTCGCTATTTTTACATGAGTTCCATTAAGTAATGTTTTGTAAATGCCGTATTTATGAGCTTTCCGAGGCACATAAAAATAATTTCTATCTATTCACATTAAATTTGCAATATTTGATAAAAAATATTTTGAAAAAAGTGCAATTGTATGATATAATTTAAAAAGAACTGTTATGTCAATATGGTTTTATAAATTGCAAATAAATTTCTAAGGGAGATTTGATAAGCTATGGCAGTAATGAGACTTTTCGTTGAGAAGGCCCCTGGCTTTGACATTGAAGCCCAAGGCGTTCTCTCCGACCTGAGAGACAACCTCGGTATGACCGGTATTAAAGGACTGCGGCTGCTCAACCGCTACGATGTTTCCGGTCTTACCAAAGCCCAGTACGCTCAGGCAAAGGTTACGGTTTTCAGTGAGCCGAATGTGGATATTGTCTATGACGAGACATTCCCCATCGCTTCCGACGTGAGGGTATTCGCTACCGAATACCTGCCCGGACAGTACGATCAACGCGCGGATTCCGCAGCGCAGTGCGCCCAGCTTCTAACTCAGGGCGAGCGTCCGGACGTTCTCACCGCGAGGGTGTACGTTCTCAGCGGCGATATCACCGACGAGGAATTCGCACGCGTCAAGAGCTACATCATCAACCCCGTCGAATCCCGCGAGGCTTCGCTGTACAAGCCCCGCACGCTTGAACAGAAATTCGACGTTCCGGCGGACGTGCAGGTGCTCGAGGGCTTCACTTCGTGGGACGATGACAAAATGGCTGAGTATTTCGCTTCCATGGGATTCGCCATGACTCTCGACGACCTGAAATTCTGCCGCGACTACTTCCGCGACGAGGAAAAGCGCGACCCCACCGTTACCGAATTAAAGGTCATCGACACATACTGGAGCGACCACTGCCGCCACACGACATTCCTCACCGAGCTGGACGACGTTAAGGTGGAGGACGGCGGTTATGACGCTGAGATCCGCAGTGGTATCCGCAGGTATTTAGAGGCGCGTGCCGAGGTCTACGGCGAAGAGAATTCCCGCCCCGTCACGCTCATGGATATGGGTACAATCGGCGCGAAGGTTCTTAAAAAGAGGGGACTTATTCCAGACCTTGACGAGAGCGACGAGATAAACGCCTGCTCCATTGAGGTCCCCGTCGAGATCGACGGCAGAACGGAACAGTGGCTTGTCCAGTTCAAGAATGAAACGCACAATCACCCCACCGAAATAGAGCCGTTCGGCGGCGCGGCGACATGCTTAGGCGGCGCCATAAGGGATCCGCTCTCCGGCAGGGCTTACGTATATCAGGCAATGCGCGTCACGGGCGCGGCTGATCCGAGGGTTCCGGTATCAGAGACCATGGAGAACAAGCTCCCGCAGCGCAAGATAACCACAGGCGCAGCCGCGGGATATTCGTCATACGGCAATCAGATAGGACTTGCCACGGGGCAGGTTACGGAAATATACGATTACGGCTACACCGCAAAGCGTATGGAGATAGGCGCGGTTGTCGGCGCGTCGCCAAAGAGCAATGTTGTAAGAGGCGTTCCTCAGCCGGGCGACGTTGTGGTGCTTCTCGGCGGCAGAACCGGACGCGACGGCTGCGGCGGCGCGACAGGCTCCTCCAAGGCGCACAACAGCTCTTCTCTCGAAACCTGCGGCGCAGAGGTTCAGAAGGGCAATCCGCCCACGGAACGCAAGATCCAGCGTCTCTTCCGCAACGGCAAGGTGGCGGCGATGATCAAGCGCTGCAACGACTTCGGCGCGGGCGGCGTTTGCGTGGCTATCGGCGAGCTTGCCGACGGTCTGGATATCCGGCTTGACGACGTTCGCAAGAAGTACGAGGGTCTTGACGGCACGGAGCTTGCCATTTCCGAATCACAGGAGAGAATGGCTGTAGTGCTTGAAAAGAAGGACGTTTACAAATTCATTGCCGAAGCCGAAAAGGAAAACCTTGAGGCTTACGAGGTTGCGACTGTTTCAGAGACTCCGCGGCTCAATATGGTGTGGAGAGGCAAAACAATCGTCAGCCTGTCGCGTGAATTCCTCAATACAAACGGCGTGAGACAGCACGCCTCAGCCAAGATCAAGGCTGTATTCCCTTACAACGATTACCGCGTGTCGGTTCCATATGAGCTGAGAGGGCTTTCCGTGACCGACGCTCTTGTCAGAAACATGGAAAGACTCAACGTCTGCTGCCAGAAAGGGCTTTCCGAACGCTTTGATTCTTCCATTGGCGCGGCTACGGTGCTTATGCCTTTCGCGGGCAAGAACCAGCTCACTCCTGAGGAGGCTATGGTAGCCAAGCTCCCCGTCGATAAGGGCGAAACAGACTGCGCGACGGCAATGGCTTTCGGCTATGTGCCGGGACACACCGAGTGGAGCCCATATCACGGATCCGCGTTTGCCGTTGTCGAGTCGCTTTCCAGACTTCTCGCAGTCGGCGCGAATCCGCTTAACGCTCGTCTGACATTCCAGGAATATTTCGAGCGTTTAGGCGACAAGCCCGCACGCTGGGGCAAGCCTGCCGCGGCGCTTCTGGGCGCGCTGACCGCGCAGCTCAAATTGGGCGTTCCCTCCATCGGCGGCAAGGACTCCATGTCCGGCTCCTTCAACGAGCTTGACGTTCCGCCCACTCTCGTGAGCTTCGCTCTCGCCTCTACAAGCGCGAAGAGAACGCTTTCGGCGGCGTTTACAAAGGCAAATTCCACAGTCGTGCTTGTTCCCGTGCCTTATCACAAGAACAGGTCGCATATGCCCAAGTGGAAGAAGCTCCACACGCTTTACGAGAATGTTTACCATATGATCTGCACCGGCGACGTGCTTTCCGCGAGCGTCGTGCATGAAGGCGGCGCGGCTGCCTCCGTAATCAAATCCTGCTTCGGCAACGGCTTAGGCTTCACCTTTGAGGAATCGGTCACGGACACGGAGCTTTTCGCCCCGCTTTCCGGCTCGCTCGTTCTGGAGCTTAAAGACGGCGTTCAGATGATAGACGGCGTTAAATATATCAGTCTCGGCAGGACAACAGTCAATCCCCTCGTCAGGATCGGCGCGGGCAAAATCGCGCTCGGCAAGCTCAAGGAGGCGTGGATGGCTCCGCTTGAACCGATATTCCCCGTCGCTCCCAAGAGCAAGCCTGTCGTAAAGAATGTCCCCATGAATACTGCGAGAGCCGCTTATCCGGGAATACTGCCTGTTGTAAACGCCAAGCCGAGAGTATTCATTCCGGTATTCCCCGGAACTAACTGCGAAATTGACACCGCGAGGGCATTCGAGAACGCCGGCGCAAAGACAGATATTCTTGTTGTGAAGAACCTCACTCCCTCCGCTATCGAGGAAACTATCAGCGAAATGGCTAAGAGAATCGCCAAGGCGCAGATAGTCATGCTGCCCGGCGGATTCTCAGGCGGCGACGAGCCTGACGGCTCCGGCAAATTCATCGCCACCACCTTCCGCAATCCTGTTATAGCTCACGAGGTCACAAAGCTGCTCGAGGAGAGAGACGGTCTTATGCTGGGTATCTGCAACGGCTTCCAGGCGCTTATCAAGCTGGGACTTGTGCCTTACGGCAGAATTACCGAAATTGGAAAGAACGATCCCACTCTTACATTCAATTCCCTCGGCAGACACGTCTCCCGCATGGTCTACACCCGCGTAAGCTCGGTCAAATCCCCGTGGCTGCATGAGTGCGAGGTCGGCGAGCTTCACACCGTTCCCGTCTCCCACGGTGAGGGCAGATTCGTCGCCGACGATGAAATGCTCGGCAAGCTGATTGCCAACGGACAGGTAGCCACACAGTATGTCGATCCCAACGGCATGCCCTCCTCCGATATCGAATGGAACCCCAACGGCTCTGTCTGCGCTATCGAAGGCATTACCTCTCCCGACGGCAGAGTATTCGGCAAGATGGGTCATTCCGAACGCATGGGACGCGATCTCTACAAGAACGTACCCGGCGAAAAGGATCAGAAGATATTTGCTTCCGGCGTCAAATACTTTAAGTAATTGAGGAAAGGCGGGAATTGTTTTACCATAATTTCATATTCCCGCCTTTTACGAAACGAATATTTATAAAAAAATCCCGACCGCGGCTTGAGTTTTTTAAGCGCAAGCGCAGTCGGGAATTTTTTATTTTATTGAGCTGTTGCGTGAATTTCGGCGAATTTCAAATGATTGCACATTTCACACGACGTAATATCAGTCAACAATGACCTCGCCCTCGACATGACCGGAGCAGCCGGCGGCGTTGGATTCGTCGGTGTCGATGTGCATGGCTGCGGCGTAGCTTGGGCTGACTCTCACCACGACGTCACCGAAGGTTGTGGTTCTGTCGGCAGTCTCGATCTTTACGGAAACGATCTGCGCGTCCTTTACGCCGAATTTCTCCGCGTCTTCGGGAGTGAAGTGAATGTGTCTCTTGGCGGCGATAACGCCCTCTTCGAGAGTGACTTCACCCTTGGGTCCTCTGATGACGCAGCCGGGGGTTCCAGCGAGGTCGCCGGATTCCCTTACGGGTGCAGCTATGCCGATCTTGCGCGCGTCGGTGAGCGAAAGCTCCACCTGCGACGCCTTACGTGTGGGACCGAGAATGGACACGTTGGGCATGACTCCCTTGGGTCCTACAATATCAACGCGCTCGTTGCTGGCGAACTGTCCGGGCTGGGAGAGATCCTTCTTCTTGGTGAGCTGGTATCCTTCGCCGAAGAGAACGGCGAGATGCTCGTCTGTCACATGTACGTGGCGTGCCGATGTTTCAACTAAAACTTTCATTTGCAAAAAACTCCTGTATATCCTTAGATTTGCGCGTTCTGTTCCGCGGCCGATTTCAGCCGTAATGAATTCCCGCACATTGGTACAATTATATTTTAATACTACCTGCCGCCAAATTCAACCTGTTTTTACAGAATTTTATATAAATTCAAAATTGAAATGCGGAAAAATATAAAAATTCCCTTACAATCGTTGAAATTTTTTAAATGATATGGTATAATCATATTTAAAATATCAGCTATCTTCGAGAGGGGTAAACGATAAGAAAATGAAAAAGCTGACTATAGGTCTTTTCAACGATTCATTCCCGCCAAACATTGACGGCGTTGCCAATACGGTTGTAAATTATGCCCGAGTGATTCAGGATAAATTCGGAAAGAGCGTGGTTGTCGCTCCAAAATATAAAAATGTTGTGGACGATTATCCATTCAAGGTGATACGCTATCAGTCGCTCCCCACCGACAAGACAAGAATCCGTTACCGCACAGGCAATCCTTTTTCCATAAACGCCATCAGAAAGGTGGAAAAGGAAAAATTAGACCTCATTCACTGCCACAGCCCGTTTACGGCGGCTATGCTTGCCAAAAACGCAAACCCGCTCCACAGGCTGCCTGTCGTTATGACATATCACACAAAATTCGATGACGATATAGCGTTCACTGTCAAGAGCAAGTCGCTCAGAAAGGTGGGAGCCGGAATTGTCGTAAACAGCTTCAATTACGCCGACGAGGTCTGGACGGTCAGCCACGGCTGCGCGAAGTCCCTGCGCGCCCTCGGTTACAAGGGCGACTACCGCGTTATGGTCAACGGCGCGGATATAACCCTCGATCCCGCCTCCGACGAGATAATGCGAAAGGTGCAGGCTGACACCGGCTTCAATTCGGGCGATCTGGTCTTCCTCTACTGCGGCAGAATGCAGTGGTACAAGGGTATTAAGATAATTCTCGATTCGCTTGTAAAGGTCAAGGCAGACGGAACGCGATTCAGAATGATATTCGTCGGCGGAGGCTACGAGCTGGATGACATCAAGGAATACGCCCGCAAGGTGGGTCTTGCCGGACAGACGCTTTTCACAGGTCCCATTTACGACCGCGCATTGCTTAAAGGATATTTCACACGCGCCGATCTCTTCCTTTTCCCCTCAACATACGATACCGCCGGTCTGGTGGTAATGGAAGCGGCTGCCTGCCGCACGCCGAGTGTGCTTATCAAGGATAGCTGCGCCTCCGAGATAGTCACTGACGGTCAGAACGGCTACATCAGCGAGGAAAACGCCGATTCGTTTGCCGCCGTGATTCAGAATGCCATAGCCGACAGGAGCGCGCTCGCACAGATGGGCGAACGCGCGGCGCGGGAGGTTTATCTGTCGTGGGACGATTCGGTTGCCAACGCCTACAAGCGCTATGAGGAAATTTATTATGAATGGAATTCCTTCCGGACTATCCGCCGCAAAAGTCTGCTGAAGAAGGAATGAAAATAAAATGTCTGCGCCGGTTCGCTCAGAAATCCGGCGCAGACATATTTTTTTTCGGGATTCATTCCTTCCGGACGTTTGTTTTTCCGGAGGCTTTTTCGTCCTGATCCAGCTTGATTATCTTGACGTAAACCACCCGCTTAGGAGTGGCTTCGGAGACTGAAACGCGGTAGCCGCCGAATTCCACACCTTCTCCAACCGAGGGTATCTTGCCCATGCGTTCGGTGAGCCAGCCGCCTATGGTGACGGATTCCGTGTTTTCGTCCTCTTCGATGTCGAGTATCTCAAAAATCTTGTCGAGCGAGGCGATTCCGGCTACAATATAGCCGCCGTCGTCGCAATGCTCTATTTCCTTTATTATTTCGTCGTTTTCGTCCCATATGTCGCCCACAAGCTCTTCCAGAATATCTTCAAGAGTGATTATTCCCACAGTCCCGCCGAATTCGTCAATTACGACAGCCATGTGACATCTCGAATGCTGGAATATTTTAAGCAGCTCGGATATTTTGGTGTTCTTGGGAATGTATTCCACTGTAATCAGCAGCGACGGAATGTCCACGGTCTTGTCGAAATACATCTTTTCGTAAAAATCGCGTTCGTGGAGAACGCCTACAATGTTGTCTATCGTACCCTTGTAGACTGGAATTCTGGAGAAGTGGTTGTTTTTGAAAATCGAGGCGAATTTCTCCGGCGGGGTGGAAATGTCCGCCGCCAAAATGTCAACCCTCGGCGTGAGAATATGCACCACCTCAAGGTCGCTGAATTCAATAGCGGAACGTATAAGCTCTCCCTGATTCTCGCCGATACCGCCCTCGTTCTGGGCTTCGTCAACAATTGTGATAAGCTCGTCGTCCGTGATGGCGCCGCCGCCTTCTACCTTCAGCAGTTTTGCGATGAGCTTTTTCCATTGCGAAAAAATCCAGTTGACGGGAGTGAGAATTATCTGCAGCACGGAGATGAACGGCGCGGAGAACATTGCAAAGCTCTCAGGCGCCTCCTTCGCAATGCTCTTTGGGGTTATCTCGCTGAATATCAGCAGCAGCACGGTCATGACGAGAGTCGATACAGCCGCGCCCGCGTCGCCGAAAAAGGACGTGAAAAGCAGTGTGGCGATTGAGGAAGCGGCTATATTCACTATATTGTTGCCGACAAGCACTGTGGAAAGCAGCTTGTCAAAATTATCCGTGAGCTTCAGGGCGCGGGACGCCTTTCTGTTGCCGTCGGACGACATATTTTTCAGACGTATTCTGTTCACGCCGGAAAACGCGGTCTCCGTCGCTGAAAAATACGCCGAGAACATTATCAGCACTATCAGTGAAATGACGCTTGCGTATGGACTTTTCATGTCGATTAACTGAATACCTCCGGCGGAATAAAGAATGGACTTTTTTAATCGTGAAATGCCGGAGAGTCTTCCATCTCTGAACGCGGGCAATTATTTCAGCCGGTGCAGGTGTTTTCAAACAGCCGGTGGAAGGAGTACTCTCCGTAAAGGGTATATAACGGCGTGTAAACGACGCCCTCTTCGGGAAGGGCGTTTATAACCATTCCTTCTCCCACATAGATAGCGGCGTGTCCGGTGTACTGGCTCTCGAATTTGTACACTGTGGTGCAGAGGTCGCCGGGGAGAAGCTCGTCGTATGAGATCAGACCGCCTTTATTATGCTGCGCGGCGGCTGTGCGGAGAATAATTTTTTTGTTTATATTATGATTGCTTCTCTTAATAAAATTCCAATGTTTGTCTGCATGTTTTTTTTCGTCAGCACCATAATACCATTTTATTTTACATCAATCATACGAATAATGCAACCGTTTTTTTCAATAATCATGATTTTTGTGACAGCGAGACGTATTATTAAAAAATTTACTGTTGAACGCGCCGATGCAATAAGGTATAATGTACTTTTAAGATACTGCTGGACAATTTTAACGTGAGAGGTATATGGGAAAATGTACAAATTACTCCGATTTTTAAGGGATTTCAAAATGGAGAGCATTCTGGGTCCGCTCTTTAAGCTGCTGGAGGCTTCGTTTGAACTGCTTGTTCCGCTGGTGGTGGCTGCAATTATCGACAGAGGCATCGGCGGCGCTGACAGGGGCTATACCGTGAAAATGTGCCTGCTGCTGCTGGCGCTCGGCGTGGTGGGACTGATAAGCTCCGTTACTGCACAGTATTTCGCCGCCAAAGCCGCAGTCGGTTTTGCGGAAAGAGTTCGCCACGCGCTCTTTAAACACATTCAGAGCCTTTCGTATTCGGACATTGATTCGCTCGGAACCTCTACTCTCGTCACACGCATGACAAGCGACATGAATCAGGTGCAGTACGGGGTGAATATGACCCTCCGCCTGCTTCTGCGTTCGCCGTTTGTGGTGTTCGGCGCTATGATAATGGCGTTCACGGTGGACGCGAAGGCGGCGCTGACATTCGTTGTGACGATACCGCTTCTCTCCGTTGTTGTGTTCGGGATCATGCTGATATGCATTCCTCTGTACCGCAAGGTTCAGGAAAAGGTGGACGGCGTTCTGCTCTCCACACGTGAGAATCTCACGGGCGTGAGGGTTATCCGCGCATTCTGCAAGGAGAAGGAAGAAACCGCCCGCTTCATCGAACGCAATCAGGCGCTTACCGACGCGCAGAAGTTTGTGGGAAGAATATCCGCGCTGATGAATCCCGTCACGCTCATTATAATCAATTTTTCCATTATCGCGCTGATCTACATAGGCGCTGTCCGCGTCGATCAGGGAATCATCACGCAGGGCGCGGTGGTGGCGCTTTACAATTATATGTCGCAGATACTCGTGGAGCTTGTCAAGCTGGCGAATCTCATTATCAGCGTAACCAAGTCCATAGCCTGCGGCAACAGAATACAGGCAGTTCTCGAAATTCAGCCGTCGATGACATTTCCGGAGAAGTCCGCGCCGGCTTGGGGAAATCAGCAAAGCGAATATTCGGTGGAATTCAGACACGCGGATCTGCGCTATGCCGGTTCGGGCGAGAACGCTCTTACCGATATCGACTTCCGCGTGAAGAGGGGAGAGACAGTCGGAGTTATCGGCGGCACAGGCTCCGGCAAAAGCTCGCTTGTCAATATGATTCCCCGTTTCTATGACGTGTTTGCGGGCGAGGTGCTTGTTGACGGCGTGAACGTAAAGGAATATACCCGCGAAGAACTCAGGAAAAAAACGGGCGTAGTTCCTCAGAAGGCGGTGCTGTTCAAGGGTACTATCCGCGACAATATGCGCTGGGGCAATCCCGACGCGACGGACGGTGAGATAAATGCGGCAATTGCCACCGCGCAGGCTGCCGAGGTTGTTGCCGGAAAGGAAGGCGGGCTTGATTACATGATCGCGCAGGGGGGACGCAATCTTTCCGGCGGTCAGCGGCAGAGACTCACCATAGCCCGCGCACTGGTGAAAAAGCCTGAGATACTCATTCTTGACGACAGCGCGTCGGCGCTCGACTTTGCGACGGACGCGGCTCTCCGCAAGGCGATAAAGTCAATGGAGGGCAGTCCGACGGTCTTTATCGTATCTCAGCGTGCGGCTTCCATATCACACGCGGACAGGATCATCGTGCTTGACGACGGCAGGATCGCAGGCATGGGCAGACATGACGAGCTTCTTAAAACCTGCGAGGTCTACCGTGAAATATACAATTCACAATTCAAGAGTGAAAAATAATGCGAAGTGATGAGAGACATGAAAAAAACGGGTAAAATTGATAAACAGTCAAAAAGCACTATAATAAAGGTGCTGAGTTATATTGGCGTTCACCGCTTTCAGCTTGCGGCTTCAATTGTGTTCGCGGGGGCTTCGGTCGCTCTGACGCTGTGGATTCCGCTCCTCATCGGACGAGCCATAGATTGCGTTATCGGCGCGGGACGGGTGGATTTTGTACTCATAAGAGCCTATCTCATTAAAATCGCTGTCGCCGCCGTCGTTACCGCGATTCTTCAATGGCTGATGAACACCGTCAACAACAAGATAACATTCGAGGTCGTGCGCGATATAAGGGACGAGGCTTTCAGAAAAATCGAGGAACTGCCGCTGGGGTATATCGATTCACATTCCTATGGCGAGACGGTCAGCCGCGTCATTGCCGACGTGGATCAGTTTGCCGACGGACTTCTTATGGGATTTACGAATTTATTCACCGGCGTTGTAACCATACTCGGCACTCTTGTATTCATGTTTATGCTCCACCCACTGATAACCGCGGTGGTTGTGGTAATGACACCCGTTTCGCTGTTTGTTGCGAAATTCATCTCCACACACACGCACGATATGTTCAGGCTTCAGTCCGAGACTCGCGGCGAACAGACCGGATTTATCGACGAAATGGTGAACAATCAGAAGGTTGTGCAGGCGTTCTGTCATGAGGAAGAAAGCATGGAGAAATTCGACGAAGTGAATTCGCGCCTTTCGGAATATTCTCTCCGCGCAACCTTCTTTTCGTCGCTGACAAATCCCGGCACTCGTTTCGTCAACAATATCGTATACGCCGCCGTCGCTCTCGTCGGGGCGTTCGCCGCCATTAACGGAAGCATTACGGCTGGAATACTCTCGTCATTTCTGAGCTATGTCAATCAGTACACAAAGCCTTTCAACGAGATATCCGGAGTTATCACCGAGCTGCAGAATGCCCTGACATGCGCGGGAAGAATATTTGAGCTTATCGAGGAGCCGTCCCAGGTATCCGACGAGGGCAATTCCGAGCTTTCACGCGTAAAGGGCGAGGTCGTTCTGGACGGCGTTTCGTTCTCATATGTTCCGGAGGTAAGTCTCATCGAGAATCTGAGTCTGAATGTCAGCCACGGAAAGCGCGTCGCCATCGTCGGTCCCACCGGCTGCGGCAAGACTACGCTCATCAATCTGCTCATGCGTTTCTACGACGTTAACTGCGGAAGTATTTCGGTTGACGGCAGCGACATCAGAGATGTGACGCGGCACAGTCTCAGGAAAAATTACGGAATGGTGCTTCAGGAAACGTGGCTCAAAAATGGCACTGTCAGGGAGAATATCTGTATGGGCAGACCAGACGCGACAGATGAGGAAATGATAGCGGCTGCCAAGGCTTCACATGCCCACGGCTTTATCAAGCGTCTGCCGCAGGGGTACGATACTGTTATCGGCGAGGACGGCGGAAGTCTTTCGCAGGGACAGAAGCAGCTCCTCTGCATAGCCCGCGTAATGCTTTGTCTGCCGCCAATGCTTATTTTGGACGAGGCGACCTCCTCTATTGACACCCGCACGGAATTAAAGATACAGGACGCTTTCGCACGCATGATGAAGGGCAGAACGAGCTTCATTGTCGCCCACAGACTGTCAACCATTCGTGACGCGGACGTGATTCTCGTTATGAAGGACGGTCATATAATCGAGCAGGGCAGTCACGAGGCTCTGCTGAAAAAAGGCGGCTTCTATTCAAAGCTGTATCACAGCCAGTTTGAGGGCTGATATTCTCATAACAGGATTTATTTGTATATTGTTTCCAATTTATGTATAAACATGCGAATAAAAAAGTACCTGTGATTGTCGCAATTGTACAAATCATTGACTGATAAAATTGTAGATATCTCAAAAGTTGTTAGTTGTATTATTCTTTTCTTTATGTTATAATCGTTTTTAGGAAAAATAAAAAAAATATGATGGAATTATAGGAATTATATAAACGGAGATGAAGCAATGAGCAAAAAAAATCCTGATATTGTAAAGCGGAATGCCGCGGGCGTTTCTGACTCTGCGGTTAAGGAAGTCATAATTGAAGACGAAGCCCCTCAGACGGAGGTCTTTACGGAGAACATAGATGAGCTTGAATGGGGAGATCTCAGCGAATTCGGTCCGGTTCTTCCGCTTGGCACTGATATGCTCAGGAATAAGCCGGTATACCGCGTTTTAAAGAGATTCTTTGACATTGTGCTGAGTGTGTTTGCTCTCGTCGTGCTTTCACCGCTGCTGCTGTTGGTGGCGCTGGCAATATTTATCGACGATCCACACGGCAGTCCGATATTCATTCAGGAACGCGAGGGAATCAACCGCAAAAAATTCAGGCTCTTTAAATTCCGCTCTATGGTGGTTAACGCGGAGGAGCTTCTTGATAAAGTCAAGAAGAACGGCGCTACAGTCAAGGATCGCAATGACCCCACGTTTAAGGATAAGTACGATTCCCGTATTACACGCATTGGTCATATTATACGCAAGACCAGCATCGACGAGCTTCCTCAGCTTATCAACATTATCTTAGGCGACATGAGCATAGTCGGTCCCAGACCTCCGCTTCCAAACGAAGTAAGTAAGTACAATGATTTTGCCATGCAGCGTCTTCTTGTAAAGCCGGGACTTACCTGTATCTGGCAGAGCACAAGAAACCGCGACGATATTTCGTTTCCGGATTGGATGAAGATGGATGTAAAATACATACATGAATGCGGCTTCCTGCTCGACTGCAAGCTGATTTTGAATACCTTTTCCATTGTGCTGACCGCAAACGGAAACTGAATTTCCAAAAAAAATTAAACCCGTGAATGACAATCATAAATCATTCACGGGTTTTTGTTCAGTTTATTTTACAGAATATCGCCCTCGCCGAATGCTCTGTGTTCGGCGGCTTCCTCAACGGCGGGCGTATATTCCAGAATATACGACTTGCCTTTCGCCTTGTCCGGACTTGCGTTCTGCTTTTTAGCCGGAAGCAGAGGCTCGTCCTCGTCCGGCTCCCTATCCTCGTTGATGGGGACGTACACGGTTCCGTCGGCGTTTGTTTCGACCTTCATTATCTGCTTTTCAAATAACTTATAGGCGAATGTCCTGCGTCCGAAAGCAGCCGCGCTTATTCCCGAAAGCAGCAGGTGCAGCAGCAGGAGTATTCCGAGCGCTCCGCACAGCGTTGAGAATGTGTCGGAGAGAACGCATTCCAAAAACCTGCTGCCTGAAAGCATGAGCAGTGCCACGACGCCGCCCAAGGAGAAAACAAAGAGTATGATTGACAGAATCGGGAAGATACGCACTCCGCTTCGCTTTAATGCTCCCGACGCGCAGCTTCTTGCGCCGCCAAGAAATCTGTGTCCGAAAAAAGCGCACCCGAATGCAAGATACATCAGCACAGCTCCCGCATAAAGAATCAAACCGGTGACTTCCGGCGGGGTTGCTATGGTATTCATTCCCATGCCGCTTAAAATATCGTTAATACGCTCCTGAGCGCCGTGCTGTCTGATGAAGAGATATCCGATCGTGAACGCGCCTATGCCGGAAAAAAAGCAGACGATTGCGTTTACGGATATTGATATTCTCATCAGCACGCAGCCAGCCCTTGCAGAAATAAGGCTTACAGCCGAGAAGAGCGCCGACAGCGCGAGGAATCCCGCAAACGCCGTCGGAATTACGGAAAGTCCGTCCATAACGGCGATACAGCAGGATAACGCGGCTGCCGCAATCGCGGTAATATCGGTGAAAATGCACAGACCGGAGCGGAAATGCTTTTGCGTGATATGTTCGATTGAATTTATTGACATAGTTGCGACCACCCTTCACATTATCTGAAGAGAAGCATTGCGACGCCCTCGCCGCAGAGCGCTAAAATGACAATCGCGACAATTGACGAGCACAGCAGCGTCAGGAAGGGGCTGCGTCTGAATACCGACGCCTTTTGCAGTCCGAAATAATGCGATACAGCGGTGCAGGCAATTCCAATGATGACAAGCATTATGCTTATTGTGGTGGAGAAAAGCGCGACGGGAATTGCAAGCAGCATAGCAATTGACAGCGGGAACAGAGCGAAAGCGGAAATATTGAGCGCCTGATTGAGCGACGGCTTTTCATCGGCGTGAATGAACGCTATCATACTGATGACCGTAAGCAGTATCAGCGCCAGAAATGAAATGATTGCCGCGTGAGCTGTCAGGGCGCAGAAATTCATTATGGAGCTGTCGGAGGATTCCGATAAACTATCGACGACCGAGGCGATTCTCGAGCCGCACAGCTCGCGGAAGAATCCCGATGAAAACGAGCCGAACGCCGCGAGCGACATTGCCGACGCGGATACTACAAACAGCGAGCCGAATGTGACCCACACCGACGCGGAACGGTTGCGCGCAGCCTTTTCGACGCCTTTAAGCGGCGACGATGAAAAAAATGCCTTTACGCAGCCTAAAATGTCATAGTCGTCCTTCTGGGTGGGCGTGACGTTTGCTTCAATCATGCTGCCGCAATTGGGACATATTCCGTTGTCGTTGAGTCTGCCGCCGCAGTTTGAGCAATAACTCATTTATATTACCTCTTTCTTTTGGAGCCTGTTCAATATTTTTTTCGCCTCGGAACATACGACGGACAGGCTATAATATTACACTGGAATATTTTAACACATAAAAGCAGAAAAGTAAATAGTTTTAATAAAATTCACTAAACATTCTTCATTTTACACATAGATATTTGTTATTTCTATAAAAGAGATGTAAATTCGCATATTATTGCGTTGGAAACCAGCATGCCTTTTCGCGTCAGCCTTATTCCGGATTCATCACATACGCAATATGAATTCATCATTGAGGAAGAAGCTTTTCTCCGCATGGCTTCCGGAATGCCGATGCCGAATCTCTCTCTCATGCCGCTTTCCGTGAGCCCCTCGGACAGCCGGAGCCTCAGCATGACATATTCCTCCGGAGTGCCGCCCTCACCGTCGTCGTGCGGCTGTGCGCCGGAAAGGTAGCCCTCAAGGCTTCGGTCGTAATAGTAGCGTCTCCCGTCGAGAAATCCGTGCGCCGAGGGACCTATGCCGACGTATTCTTCGCAGTTCCAGTATTTCAGATTGTGCCGGCTCTCATATCCCTTTTTGGCGGCGTTGGATATCTCATACTGATTGTATCCCGCCTTTTCCAGCGTGTCGAAGGTCTGGGCGTACATATCGGCAAGTTCGTCCTCGCCGGCTGTCTGAAGCGCGTAACGTATGCGGAAAAACGGCGTGTTTTCCTCTATCTTTAGCATGTAAGCCGAAATGTGCGCGGGCGACGCTTTTTCTATGAAGCGCAGGGATTCGTTTAGCGAATCGGCTGTCTGAAACGGAATTCCGAGCATCAGGTCGAGCGAGATATTCTCTATGCCAGCGCCGGTCGCTCTTTCCATTGCCCTGAGAACGTCGTCGGGCGAATGCCGTCTGCCTATGGCGGAAAGCTCCCGCCTGAGCGACGTCTGCATTCCTAAGGAAAGACGGTTGATTCCCGATGAAGAGCATCGCTCCAGAAAATCCCCGAGGTCGGCGGCGGGATTTGCTTCCACTGTTATTTCCGCGCCGTCCGCGATATTCACGCTCTTACCAAGAGCCTCCATGATTCGGGCGACGCGCTCTCCGCCGAGAAGCGACGGGGTTCCGCCGCCGAAATACACCGTGTCGGCGGCAAGCTTTTTTTCATGAAGCGCGGATATTCTCCTCAGTGTTTCAGCCGTGTACCTGTCGAGCAGCTCTTCCCTTACCGTTACCGAGTAAAAATCACAGTAGGGACATTTGTACCGGCAGAATGGAACGTGGATATAAATTCCGATGTTTTTCAAGAGAATCAGACCCCCGGCGATTTTCTTCTGGCGAGGTAGTTTTCAAGTATAATTACCGCCGACACAGCGTCTACGACAGCCTTGCGCTTTTTGCCGCGCGTGTTGGTGGCGTTGAGGAAGACGTGCGCTTCCATTGTGGTGCAGCGCTCGTCGAGCATATCCACAGGTATCCCGCAGGCTTCACGCAGGTCTCCGGCGAAGCGACGCGCATTCATCGCGCTCTCGCCCTCCGAGCCGTCCATGTTGACCGGCAGTCCCACGACTATAAGCTCCGCCTTTTTTTCGGCAGCGAGCGCCGCGACTTTTGCCACGAGGTTGGGAACGTATTTTTCGTTTATCACCGTAACGGGCGAAGCGAGCATTTCATTTGGGTCGCATACGGCTATTCCGGTGCGCGCCCGTCCGAAATCCACCGACATTATTACCATAGCTCCACCTGTCCCACAAGCTCTGAGATATTTTCAATGCCGTTTTCGGCGAGGTAGCTGTCCATTCCGTCGATTATTTTAAGCGGCGCGTAGGGGTCTGTGAACATCGCCGTTCCCACCTGAATCGCCGACGCGCCTGCGAGCGTCATTTCTATCGCGTCCTTCCAGCCGCATATGCCGCCGAGACCTATCACCGGAATCTTTACGGCGTTATAGACCTCGTTTACCATTCTTACGGCAATCGGAAATACCGCCGCGCCCGACATGCCGCCCTTGTTGTTACGCAGTATGGGTCTGCGTGTGCGAATGTCTATCCTCATGCCGAGAAGCGTGTTGATGAGCGAAACGGCGTCCGCTCCGGCTGCTTCAACAGCCATGGCGATATCGGAAATGCTCGTCACATTGGGCGAGAGCTTGACTATCAGGGGCTTGTTCGGGCAGTGTTTCCTGACAAGCGCGGTAATATTCTCCGCTCCGGCGCAGGAAGTACCGAATGCCGCGCCTCCTGCCTTGACGTTGGGACAGGAGATGTTCAGCTCCACCATGTCAACGTCGGACGCGCTGATTTTTTCGGCTATTGCCGCGTAGTCCTCCTCGGTCGCTCCGGCGATATTGGCTATTACCACAATATCCTGCTGACGCAGCCACGGCAGATCCTCGCTGATAAAATGATCTACCCCGGGATTCTGCAGCCCGACGGAATTGAGTATGCCGCTCGGAGTCTCTGCTATACGAGGCGGAGGATTGCCCGCCTTTTCGCGTATAGTCATGCCTTTTGAGGAAATGCCGCCGAGCTTTGATATCGGATAGAATTCGTTGTATTCCCTGCCGAAGCCGTATGTTCCGGAAGCTGCTATGACGGGGTTCTTGAATTCCACCCCGCAGATATTAACATTAAGTCTGCTCATTCCCAGATTACCTCCCTGCTGTCGAATACGGGTCCGTTTTTGCATACGTGCAGATATTTCTCCCCGCCGTCGGGCGTTCTTGTTTTGCAGGCGCATACCAGACACGCGCCCACGCCGCAGCCCATTCTTTCCTCAAGCGAAACCATGCATTTTATTCCGCGCTTTTCAGCCTCCGCCGCGGTGAGCTTCAACATCGGCTTTGGACCGCAGGCGTATACCGCGTCGCAGGGAGACTCGTCCAGCCTTTGGGCGAGAAGCTGCGTCACGAATCCGTGGTGACCCAGCGAGCCGTCGTCCGTGGCAATACGCACGTCTGCGCCGTTCCCGCGGAATTCATCGGACAGTATCGCGGCTCCGGCGTTCCTGAATCCCAGAAGCACCGTCGCGTTCCCGCCGTATGGCGCGGAGGCTCCGAGAAGCGGCGGCACGCCTATTCCGCCACCGACAAATACGGCTTTTTCATTCGGGTTTATGTCGAACCCGTTGCCGAGAGGAGCTAAAATATCCATGCGTTCTCCCTCTTCCATTCCGGACATTATCTCCGTTCCCTCGCCCCTTATCTCGAACACAAAGCGGATAAGCCCCTCTTCGCGGCTGAATCCGCAAACCGATATAGGACGGCGGAGAGTTTTGCCCTCGACAAGAATATTAGCGAACTGTCCCGCCTTCATGCTCTGCACGGCTTTTTCGGATTTCACCGTGAAGCTGAATGTTGTTTTGTTGAGCTGTTCCTTTTTGATTATGGGACAAAGCTCCCTGGTGTATTTCATATATATAATTCCTCCCTGCTGATTTCCATTATTTTATATTAGCATTTTATTACGGCAAAGTCAACGAAAAACTATTGAAAAGACCGCCTTAATGTGCTATACTAAATTCCGTGTTTCATTTGATATAGGGTATATATTATTGATTCTCCGGAGGAATTTGTATCATGAAGAAGAAAGCCTTTGTTTTTACCGCGATAATCGCGTGTCTGATTGTCGCGTGTGCTGTTACGGGATATATTCTGTTCAGCGCGAATTATGTTAAAATCGGGGACAAATACTTTTCTGTCTCGGTTACCGCAGCCGATCTCAGGGGCAGCGGCGTTCAGGACATCTCTGCGCTTGGCAGGCTGACTTATCTCGAAACGGCCGACGCTTCGGGAGAGGTGGTCAAGGCTCTTCCGGCGCTTGCGGAATGCGCGTCGCTTCGCAGTCTGCGGGTCAGCGGAAGCGATTTCCCCGCGAAGGACTGCATAGCGTTCTACACCGCGCACCCGAACGCGGAGCTTGAATGCGGCGTGCTGGCAGGCGGCGCGAGATTCGGCTCGTCCGACAGGAGGGTGAATCTGCCGGATAATATGAGCGACGGCGATATCCGGCTGCTTGCCGCGCTCAGAAAGCTTGAATCGCTCGATCTCAGCCGTTCTGATGTGAGCGACGCGACGTGTGATTTTCTCAAAAAGCATCTTCCGGAATGTGAAATAATCAGAAGGCTGTCATTTGACGGCATGGAATACCTCAGCTCGGATAAATCCGTGAAGCTGTCGGCGGGCTTCTTCGACGGCGGCTGGGAGGAGGAAGCCGCACGGCTGAAATACTTTAATTCGCTTGAGGAAATAGACGCGGCGGATTGTCCCGACAGCGAGCAGCTTCTCGGATTGAAGGAAAGCCTTCCGGAGGTCAGGGTTATATGGAATACCTCAGTGTTCGGCGCAAAGGTCAGCACGGGCGACGAATCCGTAAAGCTCAACGGGCAGAAGCACACTCTTCAGGAATTCACCGATGAATTCGACCAAAAGCTCCGCCGGTTCCACAGTCTGAAAAAGGTGTATATGTTCAACTGCGGTCTGAACAACGACAGCATGGACAAGCTGATAGAAAGATATCCTGACGTCAAATTCGTGTGGAACATAGGCTTCATGGGCTATACCGTAAGGACAGACGCGGTCGCTTTCTCCACTCTGATAAAGTCCAAGGCGGTGGGCAGGAAGCTCAACGACAAGACGATGGAGCCGCTTTTCAAATACTGCACGGAGCTTGTGTCGCTCGACATAGGACACTGCAATTTCCGCGATATAAGCTGCCTTGCCAACCTGAAAAACCTTCGCGCCCTGATACTTACAGATAATTTTGTCACCGACATATCCCCGCTTGCGGGACTTGAAAAGTTAGAATTCCTTGAGCTGAATGACAACGACATCGAAAGCGCCGAGCCGCTCAGGAATCTTGGGAATATCAGAATGGTGAATCTTTACAAAAGCGAGAAAATAACCGATCTCTCGCCGCTTTATAATCATGAAAGGCTTGAGATGGCGATATTTGACAACGACGTTCCCGAGGACGAGCAGAACAGATTCACTCAGTCCAATCCCGGCTGCACGACATTCTTCAAGGTGGATCACGACCAGTTCAGGACCACCAATCAGGAATGGAGAGACGCGCCGCTCAGAGAAAAATTCAAGAATTCATTCAGAAAATGGAAGAACGTCATAGGCTTTGACGAGGAAACCGAGACATTCAGATACAATTTCCAGAAGTAAATAATACTACTCTCCGGCTAAAATCAGACATTTTTTGAGGTCTATTTCGCGCCCTGCTTCGTCTTCCTCCTAAGCGGGCGCCAGCCCGCCGTCGTCGTCATCCTCGCATGACACGAAATATTCTCGCAAAAAATTTGTCTTCTTTCAACCGGAGAGTAGTATAAAAACACACGGGCAGTACAAAAGACAGTCCGTGTGTTTTTTTTTTAAAAAGTAATCCCGCCCGACCGTAATGGGCTTTAAATAACCTGCTACTAAAAGTAACAGGTGGGTGCCATCCCAACGGCTTCTCGCTCCCTGCTTCCGGACTCAGTTCAAGACTGCGGGAGGTCTGCAATCCACCGCCGGAGACCTGGCTCCCTAAGAAAAATTTGTAGGGTTATAAAAGCACAGTCCGCGAATCGGGCAGAATATTAAGCATTGTTATATTATATTATTTGCGTATGATAAAGAAATTATGCGCCGGCAAGCGAGCGGCCGGAATCCTCGTCCTCGTCGCCGTAAAGCTCCTTGAACCGCTCGTGGAAGAGATCGTCGAGCGCTGTGAGCAACTCGTCGTCGTCGATCTCGGCAAGCTCCTCCTCGTCGTCCACAATGTCAACCCTGAGTATCATGTATTCCGCCTCGCCGGTTTCGTCGTCGATGGAGGCGAGCGGCATCAGGGCTACAAATCTTCCCTCATGGGTTTCAATGGCGTCAAGTATCTGATATTCAGATGTGCGTCCTTCGTCGTCTATCAAAGAAATAATGCTGTCGTCTTCGTCTATGTCTTCTTCCTCGGCGGCGGAGCCGCTTGTGTTAATCTCATCACTCATGTATTGCCTTAACCTCACTGTGAAGCTTAACTGGATTGCGCCCCAAAGCCGGATCCCCTTGCGTCAGATCTGGTTTTACGGGCATTTCAAACGGGCTTTTCAAAAACCAATTGTATTTTACACGCTTTTTTTACACATGTCAATAGGAAATTTGCATTATTTCAGTTTAAATAAATTTTTTTCAGTTTTTTTAAAAAAACTATTGACAAATCCAATAAGATGTGTTATATTATAGTTGAGCTTAGGAGAGCGGCAAAGTTAAGGATAGACAGTAATGAAAAAAAGTAAGTCTTACGTAAATGCAACGTAGATCGAAGTATCGATCGAAAAAATAAGACCGAAAAAAGTAAGCTGTCTGAGGTTGGAATAAATAATGGGAACAACCCGAAAATGAAGACCGTATCCTTTCCCGAACAGAGCTCGATTAAGCAATACAAAAGAAACGGGGTGACGCCGATGGATGTAGCAACTGCCTCACAGCACATCGGAACCGAAGCCCACGAAAGTGAAATTGCTGAGTAACAAAAAATGGCAATGAGTACAAGAGCTTTTATAGCAAACAATCCGAGACGCAAAAATCGAAGCAGATTGGTTGATGCAAGATAAAAGCCTGTGCAATGTTTATGAACAGTACGCCTTGGAGTTACAAAGCAATGGAAATTCCGAAGGCTTCAATAATGTAAGCAGACAAACGGAGCGGAAAGCCGTTTGAAAAAATCAGATAATTCTGCTGACGGAAACGCGAAACATAACAGAAACGGGAAACGAAAGTCAGACAGACCAAGGCCGCGCAGAATGTGTAAATAATTACTGCAAAAGAAAATGCATCTGACCGTGATACCGACGGGAAAGATAAAAGATGCAGATAAAGAAAAGTGAAAAAAGTGAAAATCTGAAAAAGCGACAAAAAAGACAATCTCAGCCGGTCGTGAAAATGGCGGGAACGTCAGTTACAGTGAAAAAGTGGAAAAAGAACGATGTAATAAGTCGCGTGCAGTAAATTATTATACAGAGACAGATCGAACAGTTGATGTGAAAAAGAAAAAGCTGAGAAAGGCAAAGAGCAAAAAAGCCTGAAAGCAAATATGCAGAAGCGTCGAACGAACAACGTCATACGCAAAGCATAAAATCACATGCAATGTTGAATATAGAAAGAACCCGACAGGTTTAATAAAGCAGCGGCAAATCCGATGTAAAATAATCTTAATGAGGCGTAAGCTGTAAAAAAGATTTAATATGACCTGAACGAGATATAGATTTATAGATCGTAAAAAATGTAAAGGGTCGAGTCCAATGAAAATGTAAAACCGCACCAAATTGAGTTTCGATGAAGGCAAGTGAGCTTAATGAAAAAAGAGTTTTACAAGCTGACAAGAAATGAAATGTAAAGGGTGAGTCCAAAGTACAATTAAGCTTTGAGAGGCTGAGTTCGGAAAGCAAAGAAACGTTCCGCCTGAAGTAATAAGGCAGGAGGATAAGGCTGAATGCAAGGAGCAGGTTTGAGAAAAAGCAAATTGTAAAAAAGCCGGAGGATAATCCGAACAGAAAAAGCCGGGAACGGGCAATCGTTATGACAGCCCGAAAAAAAGAAGCAACTGGACATTACAAAACAAAATAGCTACGGCAGCATAAAGCCGGAAGCGATACCGATGTAGAAATATATCGGTATCGTTTTTATTTTGATGTAACAACCGTACAAACAAAAGCGCAAAAAAGTTCGTAAATTTTTCGTTAAAAGGTATGGACTTAGCGGGTTTTGTAATGTATAATAGAAGCGGTGAGTAGTAAGTAAAAATGAGTAACTGGGGGAATCTGTCATGTTGCTTCCAAATTGGCTTTGGATTATATTAATACTCGCGGTATTTATTGTGTGCATGGTTTACATGGAGTTTATCAGGAGCAAGTTTGTTCTTTCCACCACCCACAAGGCTGTTACGGTCAACGGACTGCCGCGTGTACTCGATGGCATGAAGTTCGTGCTGATAAGCGATCTGCACAACATGTCTTTCGGAGAGAAAAATTCTGAGCTTGCCCGCAAGGTGCGAAGAGAACGTCCTGACTATATTCTCTTCGCGGGAAATATGGGCGACGCGAAGGCTGAGGATATCGAGGCGTTCTATAATTTTCTGGATTCTGTCGGCAGGGATATTCCTGTGGTAATGGTTCCGGGTAAGGACGATCTCCGTCTTGGCAACGGCACGCTTCACAAGAATTTTGTTAAATCCGTGCAGGAAGCGGGCGGGGTTATCCTCAATAATTCCCGCGCCGAAATTAATGTTGACGGGGAGAAGCTCTATATTTACGGCTATTGTCCCGGACTCAAGGCGGACGAGAACAAACCCATCAAGGACTGGAAATTCCAGAAGGTTCGCAGTAACGACGTGTTTGATACTCTTGGCGAGTGTCCGCAGGACGCGACGGTTATTCTTCTGACCGGATATGCCAAGGGCTTTGAGGCGTATTCGCGCTGGGGAGCTACTCTGGTTTTTGCCGGAGGTACTCACGGCGGATATTACAGAATTCCGTTTATCGACAGGATCATCAGGAGCAACAAGATTGCTTATACGTCGGGCGAATACCGCATTGCGCGCAGCAAGATGTACGTCACACGCGGTCTGGGCAGTCCGTCGAGGATACGCTTCAATAATCCGCCGGAGATTTCCGTTATATGCATCACAAGACCCAACAGCCCGCTGCTCAACACCATGCCGGTCAGCACTGACAACGCGTATGACGTGTTTATGTACTGGGCAAGGTCCGAGGGCAGAGCCATTCGCGACCTGCTCAATGAACGCACTGACGCGCTGCACGACTGGTGGGACAATCTGACCCACAAGGAGCAGTCGGTCTACGCTAAGAGAGGAACGGCGAACAAGGAAAAAACCGTCTATATGTCTCCACAGGAACGTATTAAGGAAAATGCGCGCCGCGCCAAAAGAAGCGGCAGCAGTGTCCGCCGCGTTTCAAGGGTGAGGACTCGTTCGGAATACATAAGCGAGCTTCAGGCGGAAATGGGAAACAGCGACGCTGTGCATTCCTATGACAAATTCAAGACGGCTGAGGAAATAGACAAGATCAAGGTTTTCGGAGATATTAAGCTATGATCACAACGGCGGATTTACGTCATGTCGGCAGCGGTTCAACGCCTTGTTTGCCGTCATAGTCGGTTTATCCGCCTTTTTGTCTGCTATGTCACAGAATAAGGAAAGGCGGTTGTTGTAAATTTATGGCTGTGATAATTAAAAATGCCACAATTGTCAATCCGGATAAAATTATTACCGGAGACATTGTGATAAGCGGCGGGGTGTTCGCTCAGGTTGGCGGAACTGCCGACGCTTCCGGAGAGGATCAGATTATCGGGGCTGCGGGACTTCATGTGATTCCCGGACTTGTGGATATGCATGTTCATCTGCGCGACCCGGGTCAGACTCACAAGGAGGATATTATATCGGGCTGCGCGGCTGCGGCAGCGGGCGGTGTGACGTCGCTGGTGTGTATGCCGAATACAAATCCGGCAGTCGATTCGCCCGAAACGGTGAAATATATTATTGAAAAATCGAGTGCGGCAGGAATCCGCGTTTATCCCGCGGCGGCTATTACGCGAGGGCTTTCGGGCGGTGAATGCTGCGATTACGAAACGCTGAAAAACGCTGGAGCCGCGGCGATTTCGGACGACGGCAGACCTGTGGAAAGCGACGCGATGCTTCTGAAAGCGCTTGAAGAGGGCAAAAGGCTTGGTCTGCCAGTGCTATGCCACTGCGAGGATCTGACTCAGGCGGCTGGCGGCAAGGTTAATGCGGGCAGGGCTTCCGAGCTTCTGGGAGTAAAGGGAATGTCCTCGTCGTCGGAGTACGGGGATATCGAACGCACGGTAAGGCTTGCGGAAAGCATAGACGCGCCTGTGCATATTTGCCACGTCAGCACGAAGGAGTCCATTGAAATTATACGTCGGGCGAAGGCGCGGGGCGTAAGCGTCACCTGCGAGACGGCTCCGCATTATTTTGCGTATACGAGCGGGAAGGTTCTGGGACGCGACGCGGATTACCGCATGAATCCGCCGCTGCGTGAGGAGGAGGACAGACTCGCGGTAATCGAAGGTCTGCTCGATGGCACTATCGACGCGATAGCCACAGATCACGCGCCGCATTCGCCGGAGGAAAAGGCGGATTTTGTCAAGGCTCCGAACGGCGTTGTGGGAATGGAGACGTCGCTGGCGGCTGTGCTTACGTTCATGCGGGATAGGCTGACGCTGAATGAGATAGTGAGGCTCACGTCGCTCAATCCTGCGAGAATAATGAAGATATCCGGCGGCGAAATCAGGGTAGGCGCACCGGCTGATTTTGCGATTGTCGATCTGAATGAAAAGTGGATTGTGAAACCGGAAAATCTTCACGGCAGGTCGAGGAACGCTGTATTCAAGGGCGAAGAGCTGACGGGAAAGGTCAAGGCGACATTCTGCGGCGGCAAAAGAATTTTCTGATATGTCATATTAATAAAAGAAAGGAAAAAATAAAAATGTCATTCAATCCTCTTATTGAAAAAATTATCGAAATGAAAAATCCGACTGTAGCCGGACTTGATCCCAAGCTCGATTATGTTCCGCAGTACATCAGGACAAGGTGCTTTGAAAAGTACGGCAGGACTCTCGAAGGCGCGGCAGAGGCGCTTTATGAATTCAACACGGGACTCATCGACGCGCTGTGCGATATCGTTCCCGCAGTCAAGCCACAGATGGCTTATTATGAAATGTACGGCTGGCAGGGCGTCAGAACCTTCGCACGCACGGTGGAATACGCTAAGTCAAAGGGCATGTATGTGATTACCGACGGCAAGCGGAACGACATAGGAGCGACAATGGAGGCATATGCCGCAGGTCATCTTGGAATTACCGACATTGACGGCGAGCAGATCGCCGCGTTCGGCGCGGACGCGCTCACGGTCAACGGCTACCTCGGAACCGACGGCATTGATCCGCTTCTCAAGGTATGCGCGGCGCTGGACAAGGGAATTTTCGTGCTTGTCAAGACCTCGAACAAATCCTCCGGCGAGCTTCAGAATCTTCCTCTTGAGGGCGGAGAGAGCATTTACGGCAGAATGGCGTGCATGTGCGACGAATGGGGAAGAGAGCTTCCGGGCAAATACGGTTTCACAGGCGTTGGCGCGGTGGTAGGCGCGACTTATCCCGAACAGCTCACCGAGCTTCGCAAGGCGCACCCGTCGATTTTCTTCCTTGTGCCTGGGTACGGCGCACAGGGCGGCGGCGCAAAGGGCTTGGCTGGAGCGTTCAATAAGGAGGGACTCGGCGCGGTTGTAAATTCGTCACGCGCAATAATGTGCGCCTACAAGAAGGAAGGCTGTGACGAAGCCGACTTCGCAGGCGCGGCGCGGCGTGAGGCGCTTCGCATGAAGGACGACATCAACGGCGCAATCCGATAAAAAAATGAGCAGAAAATCTTGGTATACGGACGATTACGACGATTACGACGATTACGACGGATACAACGATTACGACTATTACGATAAATCCGGCAGCCGCAGGAGATTAGGCGATTTCAGCAATTACGACTATTATTACGGCAATCCCGGGCAGGGCAAAAACGATAAATTCAGGGGAGGCAGCGTTCCGGATCGCGGAAGCGGCGGCGGGACAGGAGTCAGCTCCGGAATATTGTATGCGCTGATGATAATTTTCTTGGGAATAATGGTAATGACGGTTCTTTTTGGAAAGATGTATGTCAACAGTATTATCAATGAACAGGATTCGCACAGTGATAATTTATCGCCGGAAAGCTACGATCCGCCGGAATCGCGGGAAGAGCCGGTTGACGAGCTGACCCGCGTGGTTGAAGAGCGGCTGAATTCCATGACGACGGAACAAAAAGTCGGGCAGCTTTTTATGGTGCGGAACAACGGCAAGGGCAGCTTTAACGACACTGTTTCTCAGACCCACGCTGGCGGCGCGATACTGTTTGCGGACGATTTCAGGGGCAAGACCGCCGAGAAAGTCCGCAATATGATAGGAGAGCTTCAGCAGTCCTCGGACGGCAGAATGATAATTGCCGTTGACGAGGAGGGCGGCACGGTGGTTCGGGTCAGCAGGAATACCAGACTTCGCAGGAGCAAATTCCTCTCGCCGCAGGAGCTTTACAAAAAAGGCGGCTTTGATCTGATAATATCCGATACCGTCGAAAAGTGCGAGCTTCTTGATTCGCTCGGAATAAATATGAATATGGCGCCGGTCGCCGACGTCTGCACGTCCTCCAAGGGATTCATGTACAAGCGCGCGTTCGGCATGGGCGCGGAGGAAACGGCTGAATATGTATCAAAGGTTGTAGGCACGATGAAAAATACGCCCGTCGCCTCATGCGTCAAGCACTTCCCGGGCTACGGAAACAGCGAGGCTGATACTCACAAAGGGCTTGACGTAAATGAAAAAAGCCTTTACGAGCTGGAGGAAAATGATCTCGTGCCGTTTGAGGCGGCGATAAGCGAGGGCGCGGACGGCATTATGCTGACTCACACCATTGTCAGCTCAATTGACCCCGATCACCCCGCGTCGCTTTCATCAGATGTGGTGAATATGATTCGCGGCAAAATGGGCTTTGACGGGCTTCTGATAACAGACGGTCTGGAGATGGAGGCGGTAATCGACTTCAGCGGCGGCGACAGCGGCAAGGTCTGCGTGATGGCTGTCAACGCGGGAATTGATATTCTCTGCGCGCCGAATAATCCCGTTTCGGATTACAACGCGGTGCTTGAAGCGGTGAATTCGGGCGAAATTCCCATGGAGCGCGTGAATGATTCCGTGCGGAGAATCCTGCGGTTCAAGCGGAGATTTGATTCAAGTGACGAATCCACGACAGAATCCGATGACGCGTTATCTGAATTTACCACTGTTACGACCACTCAGGCGACAAAATCGCCGTCGGACGATGACGAAAGCGCCGTCGGATAAAAAATAAATAAACGGCAATTCGCATTCTTACGGATTGCCGTTTTTTACTAATCAGAGAATGAGCGTCTTGATTTTTGTAAAATCGCCGTCCATCACGCGGTATGTCGCCGGGATATCCGCGCCGGTAGGGTCGGTGAGCATGGGCGAAATGTCGGAATGAATGTAGAGCGAATCCATACCGATTGTATTTGCGCCGAGAATATCAGTTCCAGCGTCATTGCCTATCATAATTGACTGCCGAATGTCCAGATTGTAGCGTTCCACCACCGTGCGGAAGAATTTTTCTTCGGGCTTGCACAAGCCTTCATCGGACGAAAATACAATGCCGTCGAATTTGTCGTAAATTCCGAGGGCTATCATCTCGTGCCGCGTGAACATCTCCTGCGCGTTGGAGAGCAGATAGACTTTTCTTCCTGCCACGTGTATGGATTCAAGTAGGTCTGTAACGCCGTCGTACAGACAGAGGAATTTGGTTGATATTACGCGGAAGGTCTGTCCTATAGTGCGTATTATATCCATTGAAACCTCTACGCCCTTTTCTTTGAAGAGGTCGTCGAACACATATTCCAGCTGAATTTCGGGGTACTTTGCGCCGTTCTTTTCCCTGAGACGCCGCGTGTGTTCTCCGCAGAGCCGCAGATATCCCTCGCGGAATTCCTTTGGAGTGTAGTGTGCGCCGTGATAGGCGTAAAGCTCGGCAACCTTCTTCCAGAGGTACGGTTTGCCCTCGTTGGTGTTGATGTCAACGAGTGTGCCGTAGAGGTCGAATATATAATTCTGATACATGTTTTTAGTTGCTCCTTAAAAAAAACCGGACAGGCATGTTTTCTTCTGGAAATCTGTCTGTCCGGTTTTTGCGGTCGTACTTTTTCGGTGTTTGCCTGACCGTTTCAGGTTCGGGCGTTTTTTTTTGCGCGCTTGCTTTTTATTTTGCTATAAGAGAAACTCCTGTCATTTCCTCCGGCTGCGGTATCTTCAGCACCTCTAACATCGTAGGCGCTATGTCTGCAAGACAGCCGCCCTCGCGAAGCTTACATTCATAACCCACAACGCAGAAAGGAACGGGATTCGTCGAATGTGCCGTGAACGGTTCGCCGTTTTCGTCGAGCATCTGATCGGCATTTCCGTGATCGGCGGTTATCATTACAACGCCGCCCATCTTATTCACGGCAGCCTCCACCAGATCGCCCACGCAGGTATCCACAGCCTCAACAGCCGCTTTTGCCGCGTCGAATATTCCGGTGTGTCCAACCATATCGCAGTTAGCGAAATTGACGATTATGATATCGTACTTGCCCGAAAGCACGCGCTCCACCAGTTTATCGCGCACCTCGTAGGCGCTCATCTCCGGCTGGAGGTCGTATGTCGCGACAGCGGGCGATTTGACAAGCACTCTGTCTTCGCCTTCATACTGCTTTTCCACGCCGCCGTTGAAGAAGAATGTCACATGCGCGTACTTCTCGGTTTCGGCAATGCGGAGCTGTGTCATTCCGAGAGAGGAGATGTATTCGCCGAGGGTATTCTTGAGCGACTGCGGCTTGAATGCGATGTGAACGTTTGGCATTGTCGCGTCGTACTGCGTCATGCAGACGTAGTAGAGCGGGAACATTCCGTTCCTGCGCTCAAAGCCCTTGAATTCGGGGTCAACCAGCGTGCGGGTGATTTCCCTTGCGCGGTCGGGACGGAAATTGAAGAAGATTACGGAATCGTTAGCTTTCATGCCCGCGCCCTCGGTGCAGACCACGGGAATTACGAATTCGTCCGTGATGTTCTTGCCTTCCTCGTCGATCTGCTCATAGGAGGCTTTGATTGCGGCAACCGGATCGGCATTCTTTACGCCCTCTCCGTATACAATGGCGGCATATGCCTTGGCAACGCGCTCCCAGCGGTTGTCTCTGTCCATGGCGTAATATCTGCCCATGACGGTGGCAATTCTGCCCACGCCGATTTCAGCCAGTTTGTCGCGGAGCTGCGCCACGTAATCCGCGCCGGAAGCGGGGGGAACGTCGCGCCCGTCAAGGAAGCAATGCACATAAACCTCGCTGAGACCGTACTTCTTTGCCATTTCGACAATGGCGTAAAGGTGAGTGATGTGGCTGTGAACGCCGCCGTCGCTCATAAGTCCCATGAGGTGCAGAGCGCTGCCGTTTGCCTTGCAGTTTTCCATAGCGCCCTTGAGGGCTTCGTTGTCAAAGAAATTGCCGTCCTTTATGGACTTGGTGATTCTGGTAAGCTCCTGATATACTATTCTGCCCGCGCCCATGTTGGTGTGACCGACTTCGCTGTTTCCCATCTGTCCGTCGGGAAGTCCGACAGCCATTCCGGAAGCGCCGATGGTTGTGTAGGCGTTCTCGGCAAAGAATTTGTCAAGATTCGGCTTGCTTGCGGCTGCAATGGCGTTTCCGTAAACGTCCTTAATGCCGTAGCCGTCCATTATGCAAAGAACAAGGGGTTTTTTCATATCGGAATCCTTTCTTTATCTGCTGGCTGCCGCGACGATTGCCGCAAACTTGGTCGCTACGAGAGAAGCGCCGCCGATAAGTCCGCCGTCAACGTCGGGCTGGTCGAGAAGCTCTACGGCGTTGCCGTCGTTCATGGATCCGCCGTACTGGATAACGATTCTGTCGGCTGCCTCGGCGCTGTAAAGCTCGCCGATGAGGTCGCGGATAATCTTGCAGACCTCGTTCGCCTGCTCCGCTGTAGCGGTCTTGCCTGTGCCGATAGCCCAAACGGGTTCATATGCGATGATGATTCTTTCAAGCTCCCCGGCTGTAACGCCCTCGAGAGCCTTTGTGGTCTGCTCGCGGACAAGTGATTCGGTCACGCCTGCCTCGCGCTGGTCAAGAGTCTCGCCGACGCACACGATTGCGGTCATACCCGCGTCGAGCGCCGCTCTTGTTCTCATATTTACGGTCGCGTCGGTCTCGCCGAAGTACTGTCTGCGCTCGCTGTGTCCGATAATGACGTACTGAACGCCCATAGAGGTGAGCATATCGGCGCTGATTTCGGCTGTGAATGCGCCGCTCTTTGCCCAGTGGCAGTTCTCGGCGCCTACCTTGATGTTTGTGCCTTTGGTGGCTTCGAGAGCGTTCTGAAGGTCAACGTAGGGAACGCACACCAGAACGTCGCAGTCGGCGTCCTTGACAAGGGGAGCGATCTCGTTGATGAGTACGGTGGTCTCAGCGGGGGTCTTGTTCATTTTCCAGTTGCCGGCTATAACAGCCTTGCGAAGTGTCTTGTTCATATTATTTTGTCAATCCCTTTCAGTTTATTAATGTGAACCTGAATCTGTAAAATTCAGATAAGCAATACGGAGCCGACTCCGGAAAAGCAGTCCAAAGCCTGCACGGAATCAGCCCCGCTTTCTTTTTTTATTATTTCTCGTTGAGGCTTGCCCTCGAGGAATTCAAGGGAAGCGCCGCCGCCGGTGGAGATGTGGGACATCTTGTCGCCGAAGCCGAGATTGTTGACAGCCGCAGCGGAATCGCCGCCGCCGATGATTGTGGTTGCTTCTGTCTCAGCCAGAGCCTTTGCAACCGCGATTGTACCCTTTGCGAGTATCGGATTTTCAAATACGCCCATAGGTCCATTCCATACGACGGTCTTTGCGGACTTCACAGCGTCGGCGTAAAGCTCGGCTGTCTTGGTTCCGATGTCGAGACCCTGCATGTCGGCGGGAATGGTATCCACGACTGTTACATCTATGGGAGCGTCGATGGGATCCGGGAAGTCCTTGGTGATTGTGGTGTCGATGGGGAGAAGCAGCTTCTTGCCGAGCTTCTCTGCCTTATCCATCATTTCCTTGCAGTAGTCGATCTTGCTGTCGTCAACGAGGGACTTGCCGACTTCCTTGCCCTGAGCCTTGAGGAAGGTGTAAGCCATGCCGCCGCCGATGATGAGAGTGTCGCACTTTTCGAGCAGGTTGGAGATGACGTTGAGCTTGTCGGCAACCTTTGCGCCGCCGAGGATAGCGACGAACGGACGGACAGGATTCTCAACGGCATTGCCGAGGAACTGGATCTCTTTCTGAATGAGGTAACCCACAACGGCTGTGTCAACGATGCTTGCAACGCCGACATTGGAGCAGTGCGCTCTGTGAGCAGTGCCGAAAGCGTCGTTTACAAATACGTCGCAGAGAGAAGCAAGCTCTTTGGAGAATTCCTCGCCGTTCTTGGTCTCTTCTTTTCTGTAGCGGGTGTTCTCCAGAAGGATAACGTCGCCGTCCTTCATAGCCTCGACAGCTGCCTTGGCGTTGGGACCTACAACTTCGTTGTCAGCGGCGAATTTGACCTCCTGACCTAAAAGCTCGGTGAGCTTCGCGGCAACGGGAGCGAGAGAAAGCTCCGGCTTGGGTTCGCCCTTGGGCTTGCCGAGGTGAGAGCAGAGAATGATTTTGCCGCCGTCAGCGATCAGCTTCTTGATAGTGGGCAGAGCGGCGGTCAGACGGTTGGTGTCGGTGATAACGCCGTTCTTGAGCGGTACGTTGAAGTCGCAGCGAACAAGAACTTTCTTGCCTTTTACATCGATATCGTCGATGCTCTTTTTGTTAAGAAGAGAACTCATGGGTAATACATCCTTTCGTTTCAATGCCGACGGCAGCCGCCGCGGGCATGGATTACAGATTTTTTGGATAATGCCGCCGCACGAACCCGCCGCATATTACGGAGCCTGCCGCATTGCCGCATATCTATGATATATTTTACTACATTTTCCGCGATATTTCAAGTGCAAAAAAGGCAAAACCACCGATTTTATGATTATTTTACATATTTTACATATAAGCCGGAGAAGCCGCTGAATCAATGCGGTAACACTTTGCGGCGCGGATGAATATAATGCGGTATGGAGCTTAACAAATGGAGGTTTTACACATGGCAAGAATTTATCTGAGTCCGTCAACGCAGGAATACAACCAGTATATCAACAATCTCGGTTCGGAGGAGCGTAACATGAACCGTCTCGCCGACGCGCTTGTGCCGTATCTCGACCGGCTGGGTATTAATTACAGCCGCAACACGCCGGATATGACGGCGCGCACGTCCATTCAGCAGGCGAATTCCACGCCGCCGTACGACCTGTATCTCGCGCTGCATTCCAACTCCTCGCCCGAACAGTTCGCCGGAATGCTCCGCGGACCCGACATATATTACAATCCGGCAGATCCCGAAAGCCGTCGCGCCGCAAACATCATTGCGGATGAATTCAGGAAAATCTACCCCGAACCGCAGCTCGTGGACGTCCGCCCGACGGATTTCCTCGGCGAGGTGCTTCGCCCGAATTACCCGTCGGTGCTGGTGGAAACCGCTTACCACGACAATCCGGAGGACGCCGCTTGGATTGTAAACAATTTTGACGCGATGGCAAGGGCGCTTGCCAATGCCGTGCAGATATTCATAGGCGAGAGCGGACGACTGGCTTATGATGAATAATACTAAGGTTGTGTGCTTTTGATTGACTTAGTATAAGTCACGGAGTGACCTGTCATTTTTTTCGATGGTAATATTCCGGATATTGACAGGCTCTTAGAAATTCGCGGGTGTGAATTTACAATTCTATTTTCTCAGGGAATGCCTGTTTACGCATTATGCCCCACATTTTGTCTATGTAGGAAAGAGTGTAGTAATTCTCGTAGTGGTGGTAGTAGAACGCGCCCTTGAGGGTCATTTTATAAATGCCGTTCTCAAGGGTCAGGAAGCCGAGAAGCCGCGCAAGGCTGAATTCAAGACCGTACATTTTCTTTAGCGGTACGCCGAAGAATTTCTCAAAATCATTCGGGTCAAGCCGCGTGCTGTAGAGCGTCCAGAAGAGATAATATATCATTCTCTGACGCTGTGTGAAATGTATTGTCAGCGATGTGGGCAGATTTCCGCCGCCGATGCGCTTTATGTATTCCTCAACGGAGAATGTGTTTATCTTGAACTGCTTTCTGAGAAGCGTTGTCGCCGAACAGCCGAAGCCGAGAAAATTGTCCCGCGTCATGGAGGAATATTTCGCGTCCTTTTCCGATGAAAAAGTCCATATTGAATCCCTTTTCAGCCCCTTGCCGAGACAGTAATCCGTGATTTTATCGAGCATGTCACGCTTCTGCCGCTTGCCGAGGGGCTTTACGTTTCCTCCGGTGAATGTGAAGTCGATGAACGGATATATAGCCACATGGTTCGCGCCGGTTGCGAACGCCGCGTCTATGTCCGACTTCAGGTCGTCGAGGGTCTGTTCGGGCAGGGCGAATATGAAGTCCATGGACACCGTTTCAAAATCAACCTCCCTGAGCGCCGCAGCCATAGCCCTTGCGTCAACGGGTCTGCGCCCTAATATTTTCTGGAATTTCGGCAGGAATGACTGTATCCCTATGCTGATTTTTGTAACGCCTGCCGCTTTGAGCGTCCGGAGAGTTTCGGGGGTCACGTTGTCGGGGTGAAGCTCTAAACCTATGCCCTCGGTTATTTCAAAATGCTTTTGCAGCGCGGATATGATTTCGCCTATCCTGTCCGCGGCAAGCGCGGGCGTGCCTCCTCCGAAGTACAGGCTCGTGACGGTTTTCCTGCCATTGCGCTGATTTCCGACAAGCTCTATTTCTTTAAGCAGCGCGTCGATGTAGCGGTCGCATTTTTCCTTTGAATAGACCGTTTTGCAGTAGGGGCAGAATGTGCATATGCTTCTGCAAAAGGGAATGTGTACGTACAGCCCCAGTCCGTCGCATTCGGAGTAGGGGAGAGTGCGGTCGTACTGATTTGTGAATGTGAATGGCTTTGTGGTTCGGGTGAGCCACATTCGGGTGAGTGTCGTGACAATGCTCATTTGGGTACGCTCCCCTTTGTCATATGTATTTTAAATAGGTTCGGAACATTTCCGCGATTATGCCTATGTTGCCGCTGAAAATCAGCGTGTATTCGGCGACAAAGAAATACCCGCATTTTTGGCAGAGTCCCTCAACGTCGATGCAGCGCCCGCAGGTGGAAAGTCTGCCGTTCTCCATGACGACGCACTGATGACATGGCGTGGGAAAGGAATTATTGATAAGGTACGGGAAGGCGCGTTTCAGGTTGAACACCGGCGCGCCCTCCTTCATCATCTGTGCGATGTCCTCGCAGCACCTCGCTTTCTCCTCCCTCGAAAGGGCGAGTTCGGCGGTGTCGGGGTAGGGCGTGTGGAAATTGAACGACACGGCGCGCACGTTCCTCACGTCGCGTGCCAGAGCGCAGACTTCCTTCACCGCGCCTTTGTTGATTTGGTTTATCGCCATATAGAAACAGATATTGTCGGCGGTTGCATTGGAAATATTATGCATTATTGTGTCGAAGGTGTCGCCGCGTATCGCGTTGTGACGTTCCCTGTCGCCGTCGAGACTCAGCAGAATGAGGTCTGCTTCCGGCAGATCTATGGGGTGAGTGCCGTTGGTGACGACGTTGACGATCAGAAAGCCCATCTCCTTTGCCTCTGTCACAAGGTCACGGAGAGTTTTGCCGCTGTCCTGCCAGAGGAAGGTTTCGCCGCCGCAGAAAAAGAGAATGCGTATTCCCATTCCGTAAAGCTGTTTCATTTCGCGCTTTATCTGTTCATAGGGGTATATCACGGCGGTGATATTGTTGACGGAGCAATGCCTGCATTTGAGATTGCATTTGTCGGTGACGATGATTGTGCCGAGAATCGGTTTTTTTTGCTTAAACAAAACGGTTTTGATCCCGAATCCGGTGAAATACAAGAAATCGCGTATTTTGATATGCGTCAGTCCTTTCAATGAGATATACCGCTCTGGTTTGAGTTTATCCCAAGGAATTTTAAAAGCCTTTTTTCGCTTTCGTCGGGAAACAGCTTTTTCACGTGTTCAAGGAGCAAATCACGCGATTCCTCCGGCGTGTGACTGTAGACGTTCTCCGCAAAATCGCCGCCGAAGAATTTTTCCGGCGTTGAGTATTCCGCAACGCCCCAGCCGTATTGTTCGCCGTGTCTGTCGCGCATGTATACAAAATCGCTTATCAGAATGTAGCACTGCGATTGCAGCCGCGTTATTGACGTCTCAAAGCCTTTTATTCCGTCCCTGCCGTAATCGCCGAGCCGTTTGAGCCTTTTTGAGAGAACCGGCGCGTTTTCACTCAGCAGATTATACAGTCTCGCGTCCCTCGTGTTGGCAAGCCCTTCGTCACACAGCGCGTCGAAGTCGTATCCGTCGCGTCTGTAATTGGCAAGCTCCCTGAACCATTCGGGGCTGACGAACGCCGCTTTTTTCTCAAAGAATTTGCCATAGGCAAAGCCGTATTCCCTTATCAGAGGACCCTTCCATTCCCACGGTCCCTCGGCGGACGTGAACCACAGCCGGCGGTCGATATGCTCCTCAACCGAAAAGCCGCTCACCGAATTGACGAAAAACGGCAGTATGCCCCATTCCTCAACGGCGCAGGCAAGCTCTTCCTTGGAATGTATGACGAAATCACAAGAAAAATCCCGCATGACTATCATTCCTTCCGGATTGAAAGTTTTACGGGAATATTTTATCATATATTTTGCGGGAAAACAAGGGAAGAAAAGATTTACTTCCAGCCTAAGTACCATACGCAGGATCTTGTGAGCGTATCCACAAGCCGCGAACTGCTCGCGTGCTATCTGAAGCGCCGCGTCATACGACGGTCTACCGTTCGGAACAAAATACTCTACAACTCCCAGATCAAGCACAGCCGGAATTGCTCCGCAAAGCTCGTTCCAGTGCTTTGAAGCTGCAATAAGGCTTTCGTTGGAGGGCATTCCGTTGATACCGCCGACGGGGAACCACGCGAAGACGTTCCACGGCTCCGTTACCGGAACCTGTACTATCAGAATATCCTTTGTGGTAACGCCGTTCTTTACAAATGAGCTGAAGCAGTTGATCATGGAGCCTTTGACTCTTGCGCGTTCAAATTCGTCGATTTTTATTCCCTTGCGAGCCATTACCGAGGTCTTCTGCATATAAACCGAATTGATGTCGTCTGTTCCGGATATCATCGCCGCGTTTGAAACCGCTTCTCTCCGCATTGCGCGAAGCTCGTCCGTGCCGAACTGCCTGCCGTTTGCGTCAAAGCAGAGCTGCTCCGCAAGCTCCTCCGAAACGGGGATCATTACCGTGCTGTAGCCCCATTCCTTTCCGTAATGTACGCCGTAAATGAATTTTTTGTTAAGCTCGTTTACGTCCGTTCCGCTTGGAATGTATTTATAATGACAGTCCGCGTATTCGGTAATGCATTCCGCAGGCGATTTTTCGTATTTTTCCGGCTCCTGATATGCGGGAACTTCCTGATATGCGGGGGCTTCCTCATACGCGGGGGCTTCCTGATATTCGGGAACTTCCTGATACGCGGGAACTTCCTCATACGCGGGGGCTTCCTGATACGTAGGAACTTCCTCATAGGCGGGAACTTCCTGATACGTAGGAACTTCCTGATATGCGGGAACTTCCTGATACGCGGGGGCTTCCTGATATGCGGGGGCTTCCTCATAGGCGGGAACTTCCTGATACGTAGGAACTTCCTGATACGTAGGAACTTCCTCATACGCGGGGGCTTCCGGCAACGGATTTGCCATCGGGGTGATTTGCGGAACAAACGTCTGCTGCGGCGCGGAATTCATGCTCAGATTTATCGGCTCGGGAGATATTCCGGCGCGGCTGAAATCCTGATTTGCGGCGGGAGCGTTGTCCGCCGTACTGCCGGAATCAAAATCATCGTCAAAAAATCCGTTGTCGAACCCGTCGTTGAAGCTCTCCGACTGAGATCCGGAACCGAAATCGTCTTCAAAATTATTGTCAAAAAAATCCATTATTCTTTCCTCCATACCAACAATTACCGAACAGTCGGCATTTACAATAATTATATCATATGTCGGAGGAAATTAAGTTAATTTTTTGTTACATATGCCTTTATTATTTTTTCTCGGTAAGGCGGTTGTATAGCGCCAAACCGAATCCCAGCATTATGAATCCGGCGAACGGGAGCTTCATTCCGCCCACAGCGGGGGTGAAGAACAGCCTGAAGCCGAACAGCGTGCCGCTGCCGAGAATTTCCCTGAGAATTCCTGTCGGAAGAGCCATAGTCGCGTAGAGCCACCAGAGTCTTATCGCGTTGGGAAGCGATTCCGAGGGCTGAACAAAGGGTGAATCCGGCTGGATTCTTGAAAGAACGAGCGCGTCAACAGCCGTAAGCGGAAGATACATGCCGATATCCGACGCGGTTCTCACCGAAACCGACGCCGCTATGATGCTGAATACACAGGCGATTATCGCCGCGGGTGCAAAATACAGCACGCTGAGCATTGGCTGGATATATTCGCTTCGCTCAAAGATGTAGATTAGCGCCATTGCCGAGCAAAGCGCGAGCATTATCAGCGAAAGCGTAAGGGCATTTGACGCGGACGTGCATGCCGCGACGATTGTCGCGATTCCCGCGCCGTGAACCAGCATCGGGTGCGCTGTTTTCTCCGCGCCTTTCCTACTGTGTCTTCTTGAATTCATCAAGCTCACGCTCCTGCTGTGTTTTCATTCGGTACTTCAATCTGACGCCGAGTCTATTTTTTATCTGACGGTATGTGATTCCGCTGCTTCGGCTGCTCCATACCATGCGGTCGAACGCGTCGGAAAACGGAGTCATTATCAGCACGGCGAATATTCCACCCGCCTCCACGCTGCCGAAATGCTGGATAAGCACGGCAAACGCGCCGCACAGTCCGCCCCAGATATACCTTGCCGTCGGCAGCTTGGGGCAGTAGTTCGGGTAGGCGGCGAGGAATACGCAGCTGAACAGCGTCGAGCCGCCGAGAATGTCGTATGCCACATACATGAATGTCGAAGCCGTGTGGTACGGCACTGCAAACGATATCACCGCGATTGACGTTGTAAAGGATATCACGCACTGCCACGCCAGATTTCCTGTGAAAAAGAGCCATACAGCCGCTATTATAAGCAGCACGACCGATGTTGTGCCTAAAGGACCTGCCACTTCGCCCAGAAGGTATTCGCCTATATGAGTGAACGGATCCCTTCCCGAACGCAGCAGAGCTATCTGCGAATATGCGGGCTTGAGCATGTCGTTGGAGCCGAATGCGGACAGCTTGGCGGTCACGTTTTCATTCAGGGGCGAATAGGTGAAGGTCTCCGCCGGAAAGCATATCGCCGAAAGACAGTAACCCACCGCCGCCGGTACAAATGGCGTGCGGAATTTCCCGCCGAACGGCAGCTTGCCTATCAATATAGCTGCAGCCGCGGCGAATATCACAAGCTGATAGTGGGCGCAGGCTGGCATTAGCAGAGCGCAGGCGAGTCCCGTTTCAACGGCGGTCATATCGTAGAGCGTCTGCTCCCGCTTTGCTATGAAATTCCATAACGCCTCCGCGCCGACGGCGGTGAGAATTCCGAATATTACCATTAAAATTGCGCGTCCGCCGTAATGCACAAGCGGAAGCGGCAGAAGTATGCAGAGGGCGCAGACCCGCTGCACTGTAGATGAAAGCTGGGTGTCGGTCTGCCGGAAATACGGCGCGGCACTCTCCATAAATTCGTCAGCCATTGTTTTTTTTCAGCACATCCTTATTCTTGATGAAGTCGATCAGGCAGAAGAGCGCGAACACCGCTATATTCACAATTACGACGCTCGCACCAGTTGGCGCGGAATATTCGTATGACGCGGCAAGTCCCGTGAGAAAGCAGAATACCGAAATGGCGGCCGAGCATATCACCACGCTGCGGAAGCATTTGAAAAGCCGCATGGAGGACATTGCGGGAAATATTATCAGGCTGGAGATAAGCAGCGCGCCTATCATTCTCATGCCAAGCACTATTGTCACCGCGGTCAGCACGGCTATCAGCATATTGTAGAAATCCACCCTTATTCCCGTCGCCTTTGCGAAAGGCTCGTCGAACGTCACGGCGAATATCTTGTTGTAGAAAAGCACGTAGAGCGCAAGCACGGCAAGCGAAAGTATCACGCTCAGGGAAACGTCGGATTTGTTGACGGCGAGAACGCTGCCGAACATGTAGTTGTTTATGTCGGTGTTTATTCCCGACTTCATTGAGATGATGAATATTCCCACGGCGAGCGCGCCCGTCGAGAGAAGCGCTATCGCCGAATCGCCGCTTACCCTGCTGTCGGAGCTGAGTCTGAGCAGAATGTACGACGCGGCTATGACTACCGGAATAGCTACCCATAGCGGCGCCCAGTGCATGACAGTCGCTACTGCCATCGCGCTGAAGGCGACGTGGGAAAGTCCGTCGCCGATCATGGAGTACCTTTTCAGCACGAGATTCACTCCAAGCAGCGCCGAGCAGAGCGATACGAGCGTACCTACGACCAGCGCCCTGATTATGAACGGATAAGAAAGCATCTCTGGCATTTTGCGTTAACCTCCTATGAATTCGCGTCCCGCGCTGCTTCTGATGTATTCGGCTGTGCTGCCGAAGAACAGGACGCTGTGCTTCAGGTGAAGTATTTTGTTTGCGCTTTTTACGGCTGTTTTTACGTCGTGCGAGACCATTATGATCGTCATGCCGCGTGTCCTGTTGAATTCCTTGATGATATCGTATATTTCGGAGGTCACTACAGGATCAAGTCCCGTCACAGGCTCGTCGAGAATTAGCAGCCGGCTTGACGCGCATAGCGCCCTCGCCAAAAGCACGCGCTGCTGCTGTCCGCCGGAAAGCTCGCGGTAGGATCTGTCGGCAAGTCCGTCGATTCCAAGCTCGCGCATGTGCTTTAAGGCGAGTTCCCTGTCGGCTTTGGTGTAGAACGGAATGATCCTGCTTTTGTTCAGACAGCCGGACGTCACAACCTCGCGCACAGAAGCGGGGAAGTCGCGCTGTATGGCGGTCTGCTGGGGGAGATATCCCACGTCGCCGCGGGAAATTTCCGGCGAAAGAATTATCTGTCCGCTTACCGGCTTCTTTAGCCCCGCAAGGCACTTGATAAGGGTTGATTTCCCCGCGCCGTTTTCTCCCACCACGCAGAGATAATCCCCCTCGTTAAGCTCGAAGCTGACATGCTCGAGAACGGTCATGTTTTCGTATCCAAGAGAAATATCGTCGCATTTGATAAGCGTTTTTTTCAATTCAATGCCTCCCTGAGAATATCGGCATTTGCCGTCATAAGGCTGAGATAGCTTTCTCCCGCCGCGAAATCGTCAGCCGAAATATTGTGGCAGGTGTTGAACTGCGCCGTCCGCACTCCGGCTGATTCGGCTATAGCATCGGCAACCTTGTGATTTGAAAGCTCAATATACAGCACGACCGGAACCTTCTCCCGCTTCACAGCGTCAATTAAAAATGCCACAGTCGCGGCGCTCGGCTCCGTCTCCGCGGCGCAGCCCGGAAACGCCGCGTAGTAATCCAGACCGTATTCCCTCACGAAATAAAGAAGCGGGAACCTGTCGCCGAATATCAGCAGATTCCTTTTTGAACCGGCGACAGTCTCGCGGAAGGAATTGTCAAGCTCCGTCAGCTCCGCCACGTATTCGTCCGTATTGCGGCAGTAGAATTCCGCGTTGTCGGGGTCAAGCTCGCAGAGCGCGCGGTTTATCTGATTCACTATGGCAATCGCGTTCATTGGTGAAGTCCATACATGCTCGTCATATTCCCCGTCTTCTTCCCCGTCATCGCCGTGATGATGATCCGTCTCCGGCTCGTGTTCATCTTCCTCATCTCCGTGATGATGGTGATGTTCGCGGCTCTGCATTCCCTCTGAAGTCTCCTCCTCGATGGCTTCAACGCAGTCCATCGCCGAAATTATCTTCATATCCGGATTGTCCGCCGATTCCAGCACGGCTTCAAGCCAGCTCTCCGATTCGCCGCCGACGTTGAGGAAAAGGTCGCATTTCGATATGCCGATTATGTCCTTGGGGCTTGGCTCATAGGAATGCGCTTCCATGCCGGGTCTTAGCAGCATTTTTACGTCTGCCCTGTCTCCGGCGATTCTCCTCGCAAAGTCGTACTGCGGGAAGATCGTCGCCACAATCGAGATCCTGCCGTCATCGGGACGTTTTCCCCCTGAACAGCCCGCCGTCATTACGGCAATTATTGCGGCTGCCAGCAGCAGCGATATGATTCCTGAAAATTTGCTTGTCTTACTCATATAACTTCACTCTTCACTCTTAGCTCCTGAAGAACAGCTTCCGCACAGTCCGTAAATTATAGTGCGCCCGTTGTCCACGCGGAAATTGTGGTGCTCCATGATGTGCCGCTCGAATTCGTCCATGAATTCGCAGTCCATGTGAATGACAGCGCCGCAGCAGGTGCATTTCAGGTGGAAATGCCTGTCGCAGCCGTTGCCGCTGTCGATAAGCTGATAGGTCGCGCCCTCGCCCCCGCCCGAAAGGAATTTTTTGACCGTGCCGCTTTCCACCATTCGGTCAAGACATCGGTAAATCGTCGCCTTGCTTATCTTCCCGCCGCTGCCGGCAAAATGCATGTAAAGCTCGTCGGCTGTCACGCAGGCCTGCGGGTTGAGCCTGAAATAATTCTCCAGAGACTCCTGCTGACGGGTGCGGTAATTCTTTCTGCTTTCTCCGTTATCCAATTCGATCACCTGCGCTCTTTTAAATTAAAAATGAAAATCATTTTCAAATTCCGGTAAAATTATTATAGCACGGTTTTTCCAAAATGCAAGTGTTTTTTTGAGTGATTAGTGATTAGTGGTCAGTGGACAGTGAGTGGAAGTGGGCAGTGGGGAGAAAATTCGGAATGCGGAATTCGGAATTCGGAATTAGATTTTGTAACAGGGGGTTCTTACATTGATTAGTTATAGCATCTTATTTCACTTTGAAAACTCTTCAAAACGGTGCTTTTTCATTCATACTGCTAAGATATTGACTTATATTTATGCTTTTTATTCATAAAAAGTTCACTTGACTTTACAAGGGGTTGGGGATATAATGTCTTTAGAACACAATCTGTTGTTCTTGCATTAACCTCTATAAGGGATTGATACACTCTTGCGAGTGTATGGTAGGGGAATTCCTACTCATCTTGCATTAACCTCTATAAGGGATTGATACGTGTCACCGAACACAAAGTCGATTCCATTTCCCAGAACTTGCATTAACCTCTATAAGGGATTGATACCTATTGTTTGGGTACTTTCACATCCAGTTGAAAAGACTTGCATTAACCTCTATAAGGGATTGATACCTTCATCGGGGCGATATGTAGCGAGTTTTACTATTGCTTTGTTTACTTGCATTAACCTCTATAAGGGATTGATACTTTTTTTTCATAGAAATTTATCTCCAATCAAAAATAACTTGCATTAACCTCTATAAGGGATTGATACGAAGTCCGTTGCGAGTTCGTCAAGTAAATTAAGCCTTGCATTAACCTCTATAAGGGAATAGAAAAAACGGACACCGTCTGGCGTCCGTTTTTTTGTGCGCAAATAAAAAGGCTGCCTTTTTCCGTATTGAGAAAAGGCAGCTAATTATTTTTGATTTTTTTTTGCGGGAATCATCCGTTACCGCTTTCGTTCAGTATACTCATAAGCATTTCTTTCAGTTCCGGAAAATCCATCGTAACAGTATTATAGACATCTTCCATTCGCAGCGTCTGGTACTTATGGGCGGCTATATCTCTCATACCGGCTACTGCTTTCCACGGCACTTCTCTGTGTTCTTCCCGCAGTTCGTCAGAGATATTCTTTACGAGTTCCCCGATATTGATGACAGTCATTCCTACGGCTCTTTTCAGCTTTTCATCAGACAAAAATGCCTCCTGCTTTGTATCTCCGAGCATCTCAAATGCAATGTTTATCTCCGACAGAATTTTTTGCAGAATAATTTTATCCCTACGCTGCATATATTTCAATCTCCTTCTCAACGGTGAACATGTCCGTATTTCTGACAGGTCCGTGAATGACATCAACGCTTGTCTGCATTAATTCTTCCAGACGCTGGGTGATTTTTGAGAGAGTGAGAAGCGTCACCGGCTTGTAAAATTCTATAATCAGATCCACATCGCTCTTTTCTGTCGCTGTTCCGTCAGCCTGTGAGCCGAACAAAGCGACCCGATTGATCGGGAATTCCTTTACCACTTCAAGAACAGCGGCTCTTATTTCCGACTGTGTCATTTTATCAACCTCCTGCCACGCATTTTTTCTATTAATATACTTCCACATATTATTATACCAGATATATTGGATACTTCAACCCATATATGCCGATTTTTCAGCGATTTTTTTCTTTGTTTTTCTTTTTTTCTTTCGCAACCGCTCCTACATATCTTCACCCTTCACCCTTCACCCTAAAAAACTTCACATTTCACACTAAACAAAAACCCCGCCGGGCAGAATTTCGTTTACGTCCGACGGGAATTGTATTTATAAATGATTAAAAATTGACTCGCCTAAGGTAAAATTTTAGCATACGCCCTGAGCAAGCATGGCGTTGGCGACCTTGAGGAAGCCCGCGATGTTCGCGCCGGCAACGAGGTTACCCTCCATGCCGTATTCCTTGGCTGCCTTTGCGGAGTTGTGGTAGATGTTCTTCATGATGTCGTGCAGCTTTGCGTCAACCTCTTCAAAGGTCCAGCTGTATCTCATGGAGTTCTGGCTCATTTCGAGAGCAGATGTTGCCACGCCGCCCGCGTTTGCAGCCTTTGCGGGTCCGAAGAGAACGCCGGCGGACTGGAACGCATGAACCGCTTCCGGAGTGGAGGGCATGTTCGCGCCCTCGCATACTGCCTTTACGCCGTTTGCGATAAGAGCCTTTGCGCCGTCCTCGTCAAGCTCGTTCTGTGTGGCGCAGGGAAGAGCGATGTCGCAGGGAATTGTCCATATTCCTCTGCAACCCTCGGTGTAGGTTGCGTTGGGATGATTCTCGACATACTCCTTGATTCTGCCGCGCTTGACAAGCTTGATTTCCTTCACTGCGTCGAGGTCGATGCCGTCGGGATCATGGATATATCCGTTGGAGTCGGAGAGAGCCACGACTTTTGCACCCAGCGCGGTTGCCTTCTGTGTCGCGAAGATAGCCACGTTGCCGGAGCCGGAAATGACGACTGTCTTGCCCTTGAAGGAATCGCTGTGGTCGTTGAGCATTTCCTCGGTGTAGTAGCAGAGACCGTAGCCTGTCGCCTCTGTTCTCGCAAGGCTGCCGCCGTAGGTCAGACCCTTGCCGGTGAGAACGCCGCTGTATTCGTCGCGGAGTCTCTTGTACTGACCGAAGAGGTAGCCGATCTCACGTCCGCCCACGCCGATGTCGCCAGCGGGAACGTCGGTGTCGGGACCGATGTGCTTGGCAAGCTCGGTCATGAAGCTCTGGCAGAAGCGCATAACCTCCATGTCGGACTTACCCTTGGGGTCAAAGTCGGAACCGCCCTTGCCGCCGCCGATGGGCAGACCGGTCAGGGAATTCTTGAATATCTGCTCGAAGCCGAGGAACTTGATGATGCCCTCATAAACCGAGGGATGGAAGCGCAGACCGCCCTTGTAGGGTCCGATGGCGCTGTTGAACTGAATGCGGAAGCCGCGGTTTACTCTGACGTTGCCCTTGTCGTCAACCCACGGAACGCGGAACTTGATGATTCTTTCAGGCTCGACGATGCTTTCGAGGACGCCCATCTTGATATATTCGGGATGCTTTTCGATGACAGGCTCGAGGGATTCGAGAACCTCTGTCACTGCCTGATGAAATTCAGGCTCATTTGGATTGCGCTTTTTGACTGTTTCCATGAGATCTGCGAGATACTGATTCTTAAAAGCCATTTTAATTTATCTCCTTTTGCAAGATGAATTCATACGCCTTTTCAGCGCTGTAGGTATTATTGTAATACACACACAGAGGATTTGTCAATATTTTTTTTCAGATTTTTCTGTAATTTTGCAATTTTAATTTTTGAAACTTGCAAAATTGTGCATATCATTCATTGGAGTCGGGCGAAATCTGAATTTATTTGCGGCGCGTAAGGCAAAATGCCGTTATTGAGGCTATGAATGCCACAACCGCTGCGGCGACAGCGAACGCCGCGTCACGGAGCTGGATTTTTTTGCCGATCAGCGGTATATCCAAGTCTGTTCCGGAGACGTTAAACAGTGGAATTTTACTGAAATCCGAGAAAGGCGAGGATCTTCCCGAATCCGAGTCCGAGACGGCGGACTTGTTTTTTTCGTCGCTATTGCCGTTGTCGGGAATGAAATCGGGGATCTCAGACCAGTCAACATTTTCAAACATATCGTTGAGTCCGGGGGTATCGTAACCGACGGTGGTATAGGCAAGCCCGAATTTCCGGCAGTCATACGCCCCGAATTCAAGCACGTAATTCTGCCAGACAAGCTGGCTTGCGTGGCAGTGATAGCCTTCCCTCGCCATTTCAAAGGCTGTTCTTCCTCCGAAGCGGTCGAGCGTTTTGCCGCTCCACTGAACCGTTATCTGATTTTCTTCCCAGAGATGAAGATAGCATTTCTGAACCTTATGTATGCCGTATTTTTTTGCGCTCTCAGGGAAAACGGACGGATCCTCGTATTCTTTCAGCGCCTCGAGCAATGTGCTTGCGTTGAGAATGTGAGCGCCGTGACCGTATTCGCCGTTGATGTCGTGCGCGATAATCACTCTCGGCGAGAATCGCCTGAGCATTTCCACCTGAAATTCCAGCACCCTTTCACGTCCGTAAAAATTTTCCGCCGCGTTCAGACTCGGTTTTGAAGCCCTGTCGTCTATGAATTTATCCGTGATTATGGGATAATTCCTGACCCCCACAAGCCACAGCCCGTTGAGAAGCTCATGCCCGCGCCACGGCTCATTGGCGTGGTTCGTCAGATAGACCACCTGCACATTGTAACCCAGCTCGCCCGCGTAATACGGCATAGCGCCGCCGAACCAGAGATGCTCGTCATCGGCGTGAGTGGGCATAAGCATAAGATCAGCCCTTTTGCATGGCGGCTGCCATATCTGCACCCAGTCCGGAAGACTGCCTTCCGTGAACGCGTATACGTCGGTCAGGGAGCTTCCCGCGGGGAGGTTAAGCTCAAAGGCCGTGACTGAGCTTTCCAGAACCACACATTCGTGCAGGAATTGATTTTCACCGCCTATTATCTCGTAGCCGTCGGGCAGTGATACCGTCCAGACGCACGGCTTCCCGAACATAATGTAAATCGACCTGACAGGAGATTCCGCTTCAAATCTTATGCGGGCTACTTCATCGAAATAACAGCTTGAGTATTGATTTGAGTCGGTGGTTTTTTCAAGCTCCTCCGCAGCGACTCCACCGCATGACACGTCAAGAAAAACGAGCGACGCGTCATTCTCACCAGACGGTGAATTCAGTCCAGCCGCCGACACGGGCGCCTGTGAAGCGCAGAGCCACAGCGCTGCGAACAATGCCTGAGAAAGAATGGTGAAGAGTATTTTTTTCATTTTTCTTTAACCCTGTTTTACGTCTTGTTTTTTTAAAGAACCTGCGAATATTAATGCCGTGGCATTCACTAATACCAGAATTACCGCAAGTATTATTACCCAGACAGGTATGCGCGGCTGCTTTTTCACATTTTCAGGCGTTATGCTCTGAGATGAAACGTCAGTCTGAGATACGACGCTGACCGGTTCGCTTGGTTCAGGGGGTATTTCAATGCTGTCGTTAAAATCGACATGCTCGAACAAATCGTTGAGTCCGTTGGTGTCAGGTCCGACAGTGGTATATGCAAGCCCGAATTTCCGGCAGTCCTTTTTGCCCCAGTCCCTTGCTACTATGCCGTACTGTTCCTGACTCTTGTGGAACGCAAGCCCTTTTATTGCCACCTTGAGCGACGATTTACCTCCGAATTTTGAAAGAAACATTGTCCCCCACGGTACGACAATCGTATTCTTCGGCCACAGGTGAAGATAGCATTTCTGAATCTTGTAAATGCCGTATTTTTTCGCGCTTTCGGGATAAATCTCAGGATTTTCATATATTTCGAGCGCGTCGAGCAGGGTCGAGGCGTTGAGTATATGCGCGGCGTGACCGTATTCGCCGTTGATGTCGTGGGCGAGAATCACCCTCGGAGCGAATCTTCTGAGAATTTCCACCTGGAATTCAAGGACGTTTTCCCTGCCGAATACCGATTCCGCGTCCTCTCTTGTGTCCATTGTGTCAAGAAATCTGTCGGTTATTAAAGGATAATTCCTCACGCCAACATACCACAGGGCGTTGAGAAGCTCGTGATTTCTTATAGTATTGTTGAAGTGGTTTGTCAGATAGACCACCTGCACGTTATATCCCAGTTCGCCCGCGTAATAAGGCAGCGCTCCGCCGAACCACGCGTATTCGTCGTCGGCGTGAGTGGGCAGCACAAGCAGATCAGCCCTTTCGCATGGGGGCTGCCATATCTGAACCCAGTCGGGAAGAGCGCCGTCACTGAACGCGAAAACGTCAGTCAGCCATGAATCCTGCGGAATGTCGATTTCAAACTCCGTCACTTCGCTTTCAAGCGAGAAGTATTCATGCATGAATTCGTTTTCCCCGCCCTGTTTCACAGTGCCGTCGGGAAGAGTAAGCTTCCATTTGCACGGCTTTTCAAACATGAAATAGAGACTCTTCACGGGAACCGACGCGGTGAATTTCAAATGAATATCGCGTGCTGCTTTGTAAAATGTTTCCTTGTCACCGTCGGTGATGAATTTTAATCTTCCCGTTTCCTCGTTTGGAATATTTTCATAGGAATATCTCAGCGAAGCTCTTTCCGCTTCCGGATTTGCATTGTCGGCTGACGAAGCGGAAACCGCCATCGGGAACGCGCACGCCGCGCATGCCGCAATCATCAGAAGAAATGCGGCTTTGAGAATTTTTTTCTTCAATTATCTCACCTTACATTCATTATTTGGAAAACAGAGATCCGCCTTCGCAGTCTATTGCGACAATAAGCGGGAAATCCTTGAATTCCAGACGCTTGACCGATTCGCAGCCTAAATCCTCAAAGGCTATGACTTCACATGAGGTTATGCACTTTGAGGCGAGCGCTCCCGCGCCTCCCACCGCGCAGAGGTACACCGATTTATTGCGGCGTATCGCCTCGCAAACCTCCGGCGAACGTCCGCCCTTGCCTATCATCGCGCCGAGTCCAAGATCGAGCATTCGGGGCGCGAACGGATCCATGCGGCTCGATGTTGTCGGTCCGCATGAGCCTATGGCAAGGTGTTCCGGCGCGGGAGTGGGTCCAGCGTAATAGACGACTGCTCCGTTAAGGTCATAGGGAAGCTCCTCGCCGCTGTCGAGAAGCGCCGTTATGCGTTTGTGGGCTGCGTCGCGTGACGTATAGACCGTGCCGGACAGCAGCACTCTGTCTCCGGCGCGGAGTACGGGAGCCATTTCCTTTATATCGGACGTATTGAATGAGTATTCCGCCATATAAAAATCTCCTTTTTATGATTAATCACAACTAACTTATATCCAAAAAAAACAAAATACCACAAAATCAAAAAATGCAGAAAATAAAAAACCTCTCACCGTTTCATTATATCACCAGTAAATTAATTATGCAATATTTTTTTAATTTTTTTAAATAATAAAAAACTCCGGCGAACATTTGAGTATTGTCCGCCGGAGAAACCAACAGTATTATTTTTTGAAGTAGGGATTGCCCTCGGCGCGTTTGTCGGTGGGATCCCAGTTGCCGTTCTGACTTTTTCTCTTTGGGCGCGACTGGAATTTTACTTCGGGACCTGCCTTATTTACAACACGTACCTGCGTTCCTTTGGGCATATTCAGATATATCCAGTAGGCGTCGCGGGAACAGAGCTGTATGCCGCCGCCGCTTACGGCTGTTCCGATATTCTCATAGCCGCCGTCGATCATAGTGGAGGGATCCTTCTTGCTGAACGGAATCGAGCTGAAATAGTAATTATCCTCCTTGCTCAACTGGCAGCAATACTGACCGAATTCTCCGTCCTTGAGCTCGACCCATTTTTCCTTTTCGCCGATTTTGTAAACGCCCTCCTTGGTTGGAGTGGTATCGGGAGCGCCGGTCGAGCATTTCAGGGCGTGGAATCTGTGAATGTATTTTCCGTTGTCGCCCTTTTTGTATATTACGATCTCCTGATTTTCGACGTAGACAACCATGTAGAAATCCGATTTGTAATCGGGGTTGAGAATATCATTCTTTGTAGCCGTATCCTTTTTTGGCTCTGACGAAACGGCTTCCGATGAAACAGCTTCCGACGAAACGGCTTCTGACGAAACGGCTTCCGGCGCTGTAGAGGAAACGTCGTCAACCGACGATGTTTCGGAGCTTGCGACGGGCTGCGACGTGACCGCCTTATCCGACGGCGACGCCTGATCCGATTGGGAAACGGCTGAGGTCACAGGACGTACACGGTCATTTTTGAATTCGTCAGCTGTGAGCCGCTTTCCCCTGTATACCAGCACGGTGAACACCGAAAGCATCAGCACCACGACGCAAAGCAAAATGACAGATATGGCTGTTTTTTTTGATTCGTT
>ONCX01000013.1 GCA_900316455.1 uncultured Eubacteriales bacterium | reverse complement strand
GCCTGTTTAGATTCTCGGAGCATGCGTCATGCGCCGTAAGATTTTTCGCCAGATGCAGCCAAAACCACAGGCAATACTTTGTGTGATTAACTATGGAAACTTTTGTTTCCATTGATTTTGGCAAAATATGGCGGAAAAGATGCAAGCATGACGAGTGTGGAGAGATTCTGAACAGGCTCTAAGGAAAGCGGTTAAAAAAAGCCGTTAATAATTCATATCAATCAACTGTTTAAGAGAGGCGTCTGAGATGAAGCTATCAGGAATATCTAAAATAATCTTTTCATGTGTTGCCGTATTCGGGCTGTCGGCGGTATTTTTCTCAAATCCTGTGACCGTTCTGGCTGAGGAGGAACAGGAATTCTTTAAGGAAATATCCGACGCCGCCGAGCTTGCCGATATAGCAAATGACCCCCAAGGCAATTACAGACTTACTCAGGACATTTATCTTGACAAGGAAAGCTGGAAGCCTATTCCTTTCAGCGGGAAATTAGAGGGAGACGGGTTCACCATATATAATATGAACGTAACCTGCGTCGATCAAAACAAGCGGGTGACACGCGACGGCAATCTAAAACAATATGATACCGAATTCGCGGGACTTTTTTCTGTCATGGAAAACGCTGAGGTCAACAACCTTAATATAAAAGGCGCCTTTGTAGATATTTCAGACAGAAGTCACTGCTTTGCCGCCATTCTTGCGGGATACTCAGACAACAGCAAGGTAAAGGGCTGCTGCGTCGAAGGCAGAGTTCATCTTGTCAACAGCGGTATTAACGCCGGAGTCGCCGGAATCGCCGGCTGGGGAACCGGAATTTTTGAGGAATGCGCCGCAGATGTGGAACTTGTCTTTGAGGACCGCTACACAAGCGGCAAGTGCGAGCAGTTTTTAGGCGGAATACTTTCATGCGGAATAGCAGAAATAAAAAATTGCGATGTACGCATAAACGGATATGATTCCTGCCACGGATATGTGCATAACGGAGGAATTGTCGGAATGTTTTACCTGTGCGGAACACGCTACAGAGGCAATTGCATTTCCGGCTGCAATGTAGAAGGGCAGATAAGCTTCTTTGAGGATAATACAGACCGGAGAGCTTATTGCAAACCGTTTGCCGGAGAACCGCTTACCACACCGAGAAAAATCAAAAGCAACACATCACAATTTGAATGCAACGAAACAAAGGATTATTCCAAGGTTCTTTCCCCTGAAAAATGCGACAAGCCTGATTACGAAAATACTGTAATCCCACCTGATTGCACAAAGCCCGGTTACACAACCCACAAATGCCGCGGCTGCGGATATTGCTGGACTGACGACTATACCCATCCACGTCATGAAGCCGGCGAATGGGTTGTCGTCAGCCAATCAGATTTTGAAAAAGAAGGTCTGGAAAAACAATACTGTTCAAAATGCGGGGTTCTGATGAACGAAAAAACAACCCCAATAAGACAGCCGCGTTCAGAAGAGAAAGGAAGCTCCGTTATTATTTGGATAACCGTAATTTCCGGAATCCTCGCCGCTGTTTCCGCCATTTCATTTGCAATAGTTTTAGCCAATAAGCGAAAAAGAACCGCTTGAATTAATACCGGCGGAAAGTCAAAGAATTTTCATTGGAATTACAGCCGTTTCTCAGCCCATGCTTTCTTTCAGCACTTCAACCACATCATTACGGTCAAGCACCTTGTATCCTCCATCGAGAATGAACGTGGCGTCGGCAATTCCTTCTATCATATCCTCGGTCGCTCCGAGATCCTTCAGATTCATCACAAGTCCGATATCTTTCATCCAGCTTTCCATCGCGGAAAGTCCCTCCTCCGCAAGCTGTTCATCATTCTTCCCTTCACGGACGATACCCCAGACCTCTGTCGCAAAACGCGCAAATTTCTTCAATCCGTAAGGCATGATATGTCTGTAATATGGCAGCGATACTGCCGCCAACGTCATTCCGTGGGTGGCGTCCGTATACGCGCCCACTGCCTGACCGAGCATATGCACCATCCAATCCTCCGTCTTGCCCTTGCCTATCAGCGTATTCAACGCCCATGTCGCGGTCCACATTATGTTGGAACGCGCTTCGTAATCCTGAGGATTCTTAACGGCTATACGGCTTGCGTGAATAAGTCCCCTCATCAGTCCCTCGCTGATATAGTCGGAGGTGTTATCGTCCTCGCCCGAGAAATACTGCTCGCAGATATGGTTGAAAATATCGTATATTCCAGCAACCATCTGATATTGCGGAAGCGTCATGGTGTATCCCGGATTGAGCACAGAGAATCTCGGCATAACATCGTCGCCGAACACATGTCCTATCTTCTGCTTGGTGCGGCGGTTTGTAATTACAGAGCCGCCGTTCATCTCCGAGCCTGTTCCAGCCATAGTCAAAACGCAGCCGACCGGAATGATCCTGCATTCGGGTTCTTCAAACCGGATAAAGTATTTCTCCCACGGGTCGTCATCGCAGTACACGGAAACGGAAAGCGCTTTGGAATAATCGCATACCGAACCGCCTCCAACTGCAAGGATTAAATCAATATCTCTACCGCGGGCGATCGCTACGCCCTCGTTCAGCTTGTCGCTTGTCGGGTTCGGCATTACGCCTGACACCTCAGCAACATTCTTTCCGCATTCCTTCAGAACAGCGATGATCTCGTCATACAAACCGCTCTTCTTTACGGAACCGCCGCCGTAAACAAGCAGTATATTCTGCCCGTAGTTTTTCAGCTCGTCTTTCAGACTGTTCAGCGAATCCTCGCCGAAGTATAGCTTTGTGGGGTTGTGATAACTGAAATTTCCTAACATCTTGATTACCTCCGTTTTTTTTATTCAGGATTTCCGCGTCTTTCGCGGGACACCCGCCTCTTCGGTCGGGCACGGTACATAATCCCACGCAATAACGCCATTCCTACATGATAATTTTACCACGCCCGCACGCCCGATTCAACACATGCTTTTGATATAATCTTACAAATATTTTTTATTTTATGTGATAATTTATATTTAAATTTACAAAATATTGAATAGGCTTGTTTTTATAATTGAAAAAAAAGTGAGAAAAATGTTACACTTATTATGTTGGAATATAACCAAATTTGAAAGTAGGAGAATACTATGACAAAGATCAAATTCAAACCAACCGGTCTGAAACGGGTTGCTGCATTATTGCTCTGCCTTGCTTCACTGACCGCAATTGCCATGCCGCTGACGGCTCACGCTGAGAAGTCTCAGCAAAAGGTCATCCGTGTCGGCTGGTACGAATCGCCCGCCAGCTATAAGGACGCAAGCGGCAGACGCTACGGCTATGATTACGTATATGAGCAGAAGCTCGCCGCTTACACCAACTGGACATACGAGTATGTTGAGGGCAGCTGGTCGGATCTTATGCACAAGCTGATGAACGGCAAAAAAAGTCGGCGTTAACAAGGATTCCATTCAGGAAAAATTCTATCTCGAATGGGCAGAGAAAAACGACGTGGAGGCGCAGCTGATAGAGCTTACGATTACCGAAAACGAGTCCTTTGAGATGCTTAACAAGGGCGAGCTCGATACTTATATCTCCATCGACGGCTATGGGAATCCGGAAGAGGCGGTTCCTTTCTATAAGCTTGGCTCCTCGGATTATTATTTCGCGGTCACCAATAAGCGTCCAGACGTATTTGAGGAGCTGGAAAACGCCCTTAACCGCATTAACAGTGAAAACCGCTACTTCAACCAGCATTTGTATGAAAAATACATGTCCTCCACAGGCGGAAATCTTTTCTTCAGCCCGACGGAAAATGATTGGCTCGCTTCCCGCAGCGCAGTCAGGGTGGGCTATGTGGACAATTATCTGCCCTTCTGCGACAAGGACGATGCTTCGGATAAGCTCAACGGCGCACTTAATGATTTTTTGGAATATTCCTCCGGCGTTATCCAGAACGCGGAGCTTAAATTTGAACCGCTCCCGTTCGCAAACCTGCAGGAAGCTCTCGACGCTCTGAGAGCCTGTTCAGTTTTTCCTTTGTGATTGCTTTCTTAACCTGCGGATTATGCGCCGCGACCATATATCTTCGGTAATATGACCTCTGCTGACTTCTTTCAGCGGGATAATGCAATAAAAAAACTGCCGTGCGGGAAAGCATGTTCCCGAAACGGCAGTTTTTTGCATGCGCTAATTTGATTTTGCGTTTGCGTACTTTGATTTATCACGGTTTTCATTGACAAAACAGTAAACGAGAAGCGCTATCTCCGAAAGTATTGCAATATCTCTGAGGATAACCTGCCGTTTACGCTGGTAAAATGCCGGATTTATATATTTACAATCAATTTTCACTGTGGCATCTCGAATTTTTTCTTGTCACTAACCGTTATGTCCTTTCCGAGCTGCACCTCTATGAGCTGGAGTCCCTGCTTTCCGGCAATTACCGTGTGCTTGCAGCCGATAGCCATTGTTACAACGTCGCCCTGCTTCACCGGCTGAACCATGCCGTCAACAATGGTCTTTCCCGTACCTGAAATCACAGTCCATACCTCGTCACGCTTCTCGTGGCTGTGATAATTCATTCTGTGCCCTGGCTTGAGAGTGACCTTGACGGTCATGCTGTTTTCTTCTATATCTATAACCCTGTAGCTTCCCCAGCTTTTCTCAGCGAACATAACCTGCTTTTTGATTGCGTCAACATACGGCTTGATGTAGGAGCTTTGTTCCTTGTCGCTCACGAGAATTCCCTCGGGACTCGCCGAAACAACAACGTCCTTCAGACCCATGAGAAGTATCGGCACTCCAAGCTCGTTGATGGCGTGGACGTTGCTGCATGTATCGTTGAAGCGCACGTCGCCAACTGCCTTTTCTTCCATTGCCTCAGTGAGCGTGTTCCATGTGCCGAGATCCTTCCACTCCCCCGCGAACCGCAGAACCGCTATGTCATTCTCGTGCTCCACAACGGCGTAATCAAATGATATTTTCTTCAGACCCTCATATTTATTCAGCAGATCGGCGTAATTTGTGAAGTCGATAAGCTGGTGTGCGCGGTCGAGCACATAACGCAGCTTATAGGCAAACACTCCGCCATTCCATAGTCCCCCAGCGTCGATGTACTTCTGCGCCGTTTCCGCGTCGGGCTTTTCCTTGAATGTATCTACCTTTGACACCTGCTGCTTGTCCTTGGGAATGATATAGCCGTACTTCTCGCTCGGATAGGTCGGGTCTATTCCCATCAGCACAAGATTTGCAGTACCGGACTGTGCAAGCTCCCAGAGCCTTTTTAGGGCTTCAAAGTAATCGTCGTTAACATAGGGGTCAACGGGACACACAACAACAGCCTCGTCAAGACTTACCCCGCGTATATAGTGAAGATACGCCGTCACAAGCACTATCGCCGGAAAAGTATCTCTTCTGCACGGTTCAACGCTTATCCCCACGCTGTTTCCGAGCTGATTGCGTATGGTGGAAACCTGCGACTTGCTTGTGGCAATTGTTACCTCCGCGTCCTTATCCACGGTCTTTATCTGGCGGTAAACACGCTGCACCATGGACTCGTAATGAGTCTTATGCTCCCCCTCAGCGTCAGCCTCCGTCTCGGGGCGCTTGAATATCTTGATAAACTGCTTGGAACGGATATCGTTTGAAAGCGGCCACAGGCGTTTTCCCGAACCGCCGGACAAAAGCACTATATTCATATGCATTCCCTTTCAGTTATCCCTCCCGCTGTGTCACGCCGGAGCGCAGAGGGAGGGAATCTGTTGTTATTCTATCTTTCGGCTCGCATGGGGTTGTTGAGAAAATCCTGATAGGACAGTCTGACGCCGTCCTCAAGCTCGGTCTTGTATGTCCAGCCCAGTGCCGCCGCTTTGCTCACATCGAGCAGCTTGCGCGGAGTTCCGTTTGGCTTTGACGTATCCCATTCGATCCTGCCGGTGTAGCCTATGACCCTTGCCACAAGCTCGGTAAGCTCTTTTATGGTAAGCTCCTTGCCCGTTCCGGCGTTGACTGTCTCGTTGCCGCTGTAATTGTTCATCAGGAACACGCACAGGTTCGCAAGGTCGTCCACATAGAGGAATTCTCGCAGCGGAGAGCCGTCACCCCAGCAGGTGACGCACTCCGCGCCGGACTCCTTAGCCTCATGGAAACGCCTTATCAGCGCGGGCAGCACATGCGAGTGCGTCGGATGATAATTGTCGTTCGGACCGTAGAGATTCGTTGGCATTACGGAAATATAGTCAGTGCCGTACTGTCTGTTGAGAAATTCGCAGTATTTCAGACCGCTTATCTTGGCGAGAGCGTAAGCCTCGTTTGTCTTTTCCAGCTCGCCTGTCAGCAGACAGGATTCTGTCATGGGCTGCTCCGCCATTCGCGGATAAATGCAGGACGAGCCGAGAAATTCCAGCTTTTTGCAGCCGTTCTGCCACGCCGAGTGAATCACATTCATCTCAAGCATCATGTTGTCATACATAAAATCCGCGAGTGCGCTCTGATTGGCTACTATTCCGCCTACCTTGGCAGCCGCGAGAAAGACGTATTCCGGCTTTTCACGGGCGAAGAATTCCTCAACCTCACGCTGCCTCTGAAGGTCAAGCTCGCTGTGCGTTCTGGTTATGATGTTTTCGTATCCCTGCCGGCGAAGCTCCCTCACAATGGCGCTTCCAACCATTCCACGGTGACCGGCGACATATATCTTTGAATTTTTTTCCATTATATTGCACCTTTATATTGCACCTTTTTTCAAAATGCTTTTTCCGTTGCGGCGACCTTCTTCATATCGTGATCCACCATCAGCCTGACAAGCTCCTCAAATCCGGTCTTTGTGGGATTCCAGCCAAGCTCGTTCCTCGCCTTCGACGGATCGCCAAGAAGATTCACAACGTCTGTCGGACGGTAGAAATCGGGACAAACCTCCACAAGAACCCGTCCCGTTTCCTTTTCAACGCCTTTCTCGTCAATGCCTTCTCCCCGCCATTCAAGCTCGATTCCGGCATAATGAAAGGCAAGTGTCGCAAATTCACGCACGGAATGCTGCTCGCCTGTCGCTATAACATAATCGTCGGGCTTCTCATTCTGCAAAATAAGCCACATGCATTCCACATAATCCTTCGCGTAGCCCCAGTCGCGCAGCGAAGAGAGATTGCCGAGATACAGTCTGTCCTGCAAGCCGTTGGCGATTCTCGCAGCGGCAAGCGTGATCTTCCTCGTGACAAACGTCTCGCCACGACGCTCGGATTCGTGATTGAACAGAATTCCGCTGCAGCAGAACATATTGTAAGCCTCGCGGTATTCCTTGGTTATCCAGAAGCCGTACTGCTTGGCGACAGCATAGGGTGAATACGGGTGAAACGGCGTCGTCTCTGACTGCGGCACTTCCTCCACCTTGCCGAAAAGCTCTGATGTTGATGCCTGATAGATCCTGCATGAATCCGCCAGACCGCATACGCGCACAGCTTCAAGTATTCTCAGCACGCCTGTCGCGTCAACGTCCGCTGTGAATTCCGGCACGTCAAACGATACGCCTACATGCGACTGAGCCGCTAAATTATAAATTTCATCGGGACGGACGGCTGATACTATTTTCACAATGGAAAGGCTGTCCGTAAGATCCCCGTAATGCAAATGAAAACGCTCATGCCCCTCCAAATGCGATATTCTTTCTTTATAATCAACAGACGAACGACGGATTATGCCATGTACGTCATATCCCTTGTCAAGAAGGAATTCTGAAAGGTATGAACCGTCCTGTCCTGTCACTCCGGTGATCAATGCTTTCTTCATGATTATCTCCACCACTACAGTCTTATATTATCTATTGCCGTACATTTTGGCATAATAATTCTGATATTCTCCGCTGATGATTTCTTCCCACCATGGTTTGTTGTCAAGATACCATTGGATCGTCTTTTTAATGCCGTCCCTGAATTTTGTCTCTGGCAGCCAGCCGAGTTCATTGTGAATTTTCGTGGGATCAATAGCGTATCTCATATCGTGACCCTTGCGGTCTGTCACATAGGTTATCAGGCTTTCAGGCTTGCCAAGCTCGCGGCATATCAGCTTTACTATGTCGATGTTTGCCATCTCATTGTGCCCGCCGACATTGTAAACCTCACCTATGCGTCCCTTGCGGATTATCAGGTCAATTGCCTTGCAGTGATCCTCTACATAGAGCCAGTCGCGGACATTCTGTCCGTTGCCGTAGACCGGAAGAGGCTTATCCGCAAGGGCATTGGCTATCATAAGCGGAATTAGCTTCTCAGGAAAATGGTATGGACCGTAATTATTCGAGCATCTGGATATTGTCACGGGCAGACCGTAGGTACGCAGGTATGCGAGAACAAGCAGATCCGCCCCCGCCTTTGACGAGCTGTATGGCGACGACGTATGAATCGGCGTTTCCTCGGTAAAGAAAAGATCGGGACGGTCGAGCGGCAGGTCGCCGTATACCTCGTCGGTGGAAACCTGATGAAATCTCACGTTTCCAAAAGCGCGGCAGGCGTCCATCAGTACGGACGTTCCTATGATATTGGTCTGAAGGAATATACCCGGATCCTCGATGGACCGGTCAACATGGGATTCCGCCGCGAAATTTATAACGCAGTCCGGCTTTTCCTCCTCAAACAGAGCGAATACCCCCGCTCTGTCGCAGATATCCAGCTTAACAAAACGGAAATTTTTGTTGTCCATAACGGGAGCAAGCGTGGAAAGATTTCCGGCGTAGGTCAGCTTGTCGATACATACAACCCTGTCCTCAGGATGCTCTTTTAGATAATAGTGAATAAAATTTCCGCCTATAAAACCGGCGCCGCCAGTAACAATAACTGTCATAAGCTTTTTCCTCCCGATAATTCCGAAAATCATCTTTAAATTTTATACTATATTGTATGCTTTGTCAAGTAAATCATTAAAAAAACGAATAAAACAAGACTCCGAACCGCCTTGTTTATGACGGTGCAGAGTCTTGTAGCATTTTATTTATTTCTTTTTAAGACTCATGGTCTGCTCAAGCGAATTGGCAAGCGCACGAGCTATTTTATCGGGATTGTTGATGATCCACTGGGCATAGGTCGCGTTATCGTGATATTCGACTTCGGCAAGCACACTGGGTATGCCGTAAAAAGAAGGATTGCGGATATCCGAGTAGCCCGTACCGTTGAATGCCGCCATACCGTCAACAAGCGGCTTTTTGATATTGGATTTTGCAACCGCTATCTTATCCATCTCACTGATAATGCTGCTCGCCAGCTGCTCACTCTGGCTGCTTGCGGGGAAATAATAACCAAAGGCGCCGTGAATGCCGTACTTGTCTCCGCCGGCGTTGCTGTGAATGGCAAGATAGACATTGGCGCGGCATAGATACGCGTCATAAGCGCGTCCGTTGATTCTGACAGGGAGACTCAGCGGCGCAATACGTACTTCGCAGATATATTCCTTTTCAAGAATTGCCTGCAATGCCTCAGCGACGCGATACATCTGCTTCTGCTCGGTGGTGTTGCCCACAGCAAAAGCGTTGTCTGTCTGATTTGACGGCGAAAGGTAAATAACTGGGGTATTGCTTCCGTCGCTGAACGTGCGGACCGGAATGGTGGTAAACTTGTCGGAAATAGAAACATCCTTGCTCGATATCCAGACTACCTTGCCGCTGTATCTGAATGAATAAAATGTGGTTCCGGTGTAATCGGTTCCCCAACTGAGAGCTGTGAATTTCTTGCCTTTCGCAACCGTACCGGCGTTTTTGTAAGACGAAGTCAGAGATGTGCGAAGCGACGCCTTACTCTTGGTAACAGTGACAGTGCGTTTTATATAACGCGTGCTGTCCGTATTGACTCCGAGATTCTTGTTTGCCTCCGATCTCATATGCGCGTATTCTGAAGTTACCCAGCCTGATGTTGAAGAATTCAGCTGTATTTTATACCACAGAACGCCGCTGGAATCCTTTTTGCTTTCAAGATATTTGCAAAGCTGACCCAGACTCGCCTTTCCTACCTTAGCGGCGGAAGCGGAGGCGTCGGCACGGACATTCAGAGAATCGGAAAGTATGAGCACATTGGTGTCAAGAGGCTTTTCCGGCTCCGGCGGATTTGTAGCCGTGGTTCCTGTCGTTGCTGTTGTTTGGGTAGTCGCCGTTGTTTCTGTCGCCGAAGTCGCATTGGTCGTGTTATCCGACTCGGATTGCAGCTTGGCATAGCTTCCCATTACCCAGCCTTTTTTTGATGAGGTGTACTGTATATTGTACCAGACAGCACCCTTGGAATCATTTTTGCTTCCGATGTAATCAAACACATTTCCGCTTTTTGCCGTTCCGAGCTTGGTATAATTCGTACCCGCGTCAGACCTGACGTTGACAACGTTGCCTGTGATAACAACCTGTTTTTTCTGAGTCGCAGTCGTTGAAGCGGTTGTAGACTCTGTGGTGCTTACTGTTTCACCAGCCGTTTTAAGCGTGCAGTAGTCGCTCATGATCCACGCCTTCATTGTCGGCGTGTACTGAATACTGTACCACACAACGCCCTTGGAATCCTTTTTGCTGTCGATATAGTCAAATGTGTTCCCGTTTTTTACGGAACCTAACTTGGAATAATTCGTTCCCGCGTCCGATCTGACGTTCACGACATTGCCTGTAACTACAACCTGCTTTTTCTCATTCTGAGCCGTAGTCGATGCTGTGGTACTGACTGCTTCATCAGCAGTTTTAAGCGTGCAGTATTCGCTCATTATCCACGCCTTCATCGTCGGCGTGTACTGAATGCTGTACCACACAGCGCCCTTGGAATCCTTTTTGCTGTCGAGATAGTCAAATGTGTTCCCGTTTTTTACGGAGCCTAACTTGGAATAATTCGTACCGGCTCCCGATCTGACGTTTACTACGTTGCCCGTGACGACAACCTGCTTTTTATCCGTCGAAGCTGCCGCCGCTGTGGTGGTCGTTGTCCTGACGGTCTGCGTTGTTGTCTTAACGGTGCAGAATGTGCTTAATACCCAGCCTTTCTTTGCGGAGGTATACTGTATATTATACCACAGCTTTCCTGACGAATCCTTCTTGCTTGTGATATACGTGAACGTCTTTCCTTTTTTTGCAGTGCCGAGCTTTGAATACTTCGTGCCGGCATTCGACCTGACATAAACATAATTGCCTGTGACTACAACCTGTTTTATTGTAACCACGGCGGCTGCCGTAGTGGTTGCGGGTTCTTCGGTTTCAAGCTTGCTGTATTCGGACGAGACCCAGCCTACCTTTGAATTGAACCGTATCTGATACCAGATATTGCCGGACTTGTTCTTTTTGCTGCCCAGATATTCATAGGACTGTCCCTGTCCCGCCTTACCGAGCTTTTCGGTGTCAATTCCAGCTCCGGAACGTATGTTTATCTCGGAAGCCGTAATGACAACTCTCTTTGTCGATACGGCTTTCGCGGTGGTAGTAGTCTTGGAATTATCGCTGCCGGTCTGAAGCTTGCTGTAATCAGACGAGACCCAGCCGGTCTTGGTTGAGGAATAACGGAGCTTGTACCAGAGATTGCCGGTTTTATTCTTCTTTTTTCCGAGATAGTTAAAGGATTGTCCCTCATACGCCTTGCCGACCTTCTCGGTATCCGTTCCCGCGCCGGAACGTATGTTGACCTGTTTAGCGGTAATGACAACCTTTGTGACAGAAGAACTCGTAGCTGCATAAACGTCGGGCGCTGAAGCCGCCCACAGCGAAAAAACAACTGAAGCAGCAATAATAACGCCAATGACACGCCGCAAAGCGTCCGACAGACCTGTTCCCGAACAGGATGAATAAGCTTTCATTGCACAAAACCTCCGTTTTTTTGGGGAAAAAGCGCCGTAATCCCACGTCCACAGACTTATCCGGCACACTTTTAACCTAATTATTATACCATTTTGTGAGGGTATTGTCAATACGGTTTTATGTTAACTAAGTATTAATTAAGAGCCTAAAAGCCTGTTCAGTCCGCAAAAGGATTCAAAGCCCGCAAGACAGGCAAATCAGCCTGACAAGCAGCGCGGCGAGCCACGCCACGGCGCACTGCCACAGCACAACGGTTATCGCCCACTTCGCGCCAAGCTCCCGTTTTACAGAAGCGACGGCTGCCACGCACGGCGTATAAAGCAGGCAGAAAACGAGCAGCGAAGCCGCTGCCGCCGGAGTTATCGCCGCGGCAATGCCGCCTTCGGCTCCGAACAGCACCTCCAGCGTTGAAACAACGCTCTCTTTAGCCATGAATCCGCTTATTAACGAGGTCACTATGCGCCAGTCGCCCAGTCCAAGCGGAACGAATAACGGCACAAGCATTCCGGAAACCGCAGCCAGAATGCTTTCATGCGAATCCGCCGCCTGATTAAGACGGAAATCAAAGCTCTGCAGGAACCAGACGATTATCGTAGCAATCAGAATTACCGAAAACGCCCTCTGCAAAAAATCCTTTGCCTTTTCCCACAAAAGCTGCATAACGTTTCGCGGACTCGGCAGGCGGTAATTCGGAAGCTCCATTACAAACGGAACGGCCTCGCCCCTGAACAGCGTCTTTTTGAAGAGCAGCGCCACAATAATTCCGGTGAATATTCCGATTATATACAGCAGCGTCATCACCGCGCCGCCGTAATTCGGGAAGAATGTGCTTACAAAAAACGCGTATATCGGAAGCTTCGCGGTGCAGGACATGAACGGTGTGAGAAGAATCGTCATCTTGCGGTCGCGCTCGCTCGGAAGCGTGCGGGTGGACATCACAGCCGGAACCGTGCAGCCGAAGCCTATCAGCAGCGGGACGATGCTTCTTCCGGATAGTCCGATTTTCCTGAGCAGCTTATCCGTAAAGAACGCGACTCGCGCAATATAACCGCTGTCCTCAAGCAGCGACAGGAAGAAAAACATAGTGACAATTATGGGAAGAAAGCTCAACACGCTCCCCACGCCCTCAAACAGCCCGTTTATCACAAGATCCTGAATGACGACGTTGACATTTCCGGCTGACATGGCTGAGGCGGCGGCATTTTCGAGCGCGTCTATACCGCTCTCCAGAATTCCCTGAAGCCACGCGCCTATCACATTGAAGGTCAGATAGAATACAAGTCCCATAATCGCGATAAACGTTGGAATGGCGGTATATTTGCCCGTGAGAATCCTGTCGATCCTGCGGCTGCGGATATGCTCGCGGCTCTCACGCGGCTTTGTAACGCAGCGGTCGCACACCTTTTTTATATATGCAAAACGCATATCAGCTATTGCGGCGCTGCGGTCAAGTCCGCGTTCCTTCTCCATTTGCAGCACAATATGCTCAAGCGTTTCCTTTTCATTCTGATCGAGTCCGAGCTGATTCATGATAAGCTCGTCCCCCTCGATAAGCTTGCTCGCCGCAAACCGCACTGGCAGTCCGCTCCGCTCGGCGTGATCCTCAGTCATGTGAATCACCGCGTGAAGCGCTCTGTGAACGGCTCCGCCGCTGTGCGTCGAGTCGCAGAAGTCCTGTCTGAGCGGTCTTTCCTGATATTTGGCAATATGGAACGCGTGCTTTACAAGCTCGTCCACGCCCTCATTCTTCGCCGCGGAAATGGGGACAACAGGCACGCCTAACATTTCCTCCATGGCGTTAATGTCAACCGTTCCGCCGTTGCCGGTCATCTCGTCCATCATATTCAGGGCGACTACCGTCGGTATACCTATCTCCAGAAGCTGCATCGTGAGATAAAGATTGCGTTCAATATTGGTGGCGTCAACAATGTTGATTATTCCGTGGGGCTTTTCATTCAGCACGAAGTCACGCGAGACAAGCTCCTCGCCGGTGTAAGGCGACATGGAATATATACCAGGCAGGTCGGTTATAAGAGTGTTGTCGTGCCCGCGTATGACTCCGTCCTTGCGGTCAACCGTAACGCCCGGGAAGTTGCCGACGTGCTGATTCGCTCCGGTGAGCTGATTGAAGAGCGTCGTCTTGCCGCTGTTCTGATTGCCTACAAGCGCAAATGTCAGCTTTGTGCCGGCGGGCAGGGGATTTCCGCTGCCCTTGGGGTGAAATTTTCCTTCCTCGCCAAGTCCGGGGTGTTCCGTTCTTTTCTTTCTTTTTTCCTCAGGCTCCGTCTTCGCCGACGGAATGAAAGTCCGCACGTCGATTTTGTCAGCGTCGTCCAAACGCAGCGTCAGCTCGTAGCCGTGAATGCGAAGCTCCACCGGATCGCCCATCGGCGCGAATTTGATAACCGTTACCTCCGCGCCCGGGATAACTCCCATGTCCAGAAAATGCTGGCGCAGCGCTCCCGTCCCGCCTACCGTCTTGATTATGCCGGATTCCCCCGGCTTCAGATCCTTTAACGTCATCTTCTCACCTTAATTTCATCAATCACATTCAAGCCCCAGATTTTCGCTAATTCGCGGCATTTCTCCACGTCGCCGTCATTCAGAAGCGCGGGATTGTGGCAGTCCGCGCTTATCACTACCTCCGCTCCGCTTCCGGCTACCTTCTCCCAGAATCTGAAGTGCGGGTACGTGAAATGCGTTCCAAGAGAATCAACGTATGTTCCCCTTCGCACGCCGTTGGCGTTGATTTCAAGCGGAATGCCGTTCTTTACGGCGCTGTTAATGATTATATCGCTCATTTCGTCCATATTCCTGTCCCATTCCAGACGGTTGACTCCCACAATGTCAGGGTGGGCAAGCAGCGAATAATATCCCGTGTCGAGACCCTCGCTCACGCTGCGTGCATATGTCACGCATTCGGCTGTATCGGATATGTTATACGCGCTGTTCCAATAGCCTTTTATGTCATAGAAATGCTGACCTAAAATCAGATATTCCACCCCGTATTCATCGAGAAGTTCCTCATAATAACCGCGGTACTCGCGCATATACTCGCTCTCGAATCCGAGCAGTATTCTTAACCTGCCGCCGTATTTCTTCTGAGCGTCGCGCACGTCACAGATATAATCCCATATTTCCGCAAATTCCATTCTGTAACCGTAGTCGTAATCCGGATAAGGCACATGATCGCTCATTCCCAGAACGTCAAACCCGTCCTTTACCGCCTGTTTAACGTAATCCTCGACGTTTCCCTCCGCGTGTTTGCAGAGATCACAGTGCGTGTGATAATTTGTAAGCATTTTTCAGCCAGTCCTCCCCGCGTCATTAATAAGCATAAAATGATTATAATATCCGCCGCTTTAATTTGCAAGCGAAATATTCAACAATTATATATCACAAATTATATATCACATTTTTGTTCCAGAAGCATATTCTGAAATCAGAAAAGGCGGTGGAAGTCATGGAAAAACAAAAGCGCGCGCTCTGCGACCTCCGTGACGGGGAATCCGGCAGAGTGGTCTCTATCGGCGAATGCGGCGGTCTCGGACAGCGGCTCATCGAGCTTGGATTTGTAAGCGGCGCAAGGGTCAACCGGCTCTTTTCCGCGCCGTCAGGCGATCCGGCGGCATATCTTATAAGGGACGCGGTGATAGCTCTCAGAGCCTCCGACGCGGAGGGAATAACGGTGATGAATTATGAATTTTTTCGGTAAACTGTCCAATGCGTTCCATATCCATTTAGGGAAAACGCGTAAAAAATCTATTCCCGCGCATCTAAAAGGCATATTCCGGCGTCGCGGAACCGGCTGCAATGCATTATCTGAAGACTGCGCGGAACCGGTGGTTGTACTTGCCGGAAATCCCAATGTCGGCAAAAGCACGGTATTCAACCGGCTCACCGGACTTCGGCAGCATACGGGAAACTGGGCGGGGAAAACAGTGGAGACGGCTGAGGGATTTTTCCGATACGGCGGCAGACGATTCCGCGTCGTGGATATCCCCGGAATGTACTCATATACTCCCCGTTCCGCCGAGGAAGATGCGGCGCTGAAATTCCTGCTTTCCGGCAGCGCCGACGCTGTGGTCGTCGTGTGCGACGCGGGCTGTCTGAGACGCGGGATAGCATTCGCTCTCGAAACGGCAGAGCTGACACGCAGCATCATCATATGCGTCAATCTCACCGACGAAGCGGAACGCAGGGGAATCCACGTCGATACGCGCAGGCTTTCAAAAATACTTGGAATGCCTGTAATTCCAGCCTCCGCCGCACACGGTAAAGGAATGCGCGAGCTTGAGGAATGCATCGCGGGCGAATGCTCAAAGGTAAAGCCGCCCGCACACTCCGGCATATCCGCGCCCGAAGAACAAAAGCCTTGTGACGCCGCCTGCGCCGCTTCGCGCAGAATACTCACAGCCGACGCGGTATGCGAGCAGTGCGTTGTCAGGGACAAAGCCAATTCCCGCTCCAAGCTCGATATGAAGCTCGACAGGATATTCACCGGCAGGATAACCGGACGGGTCTGTATGCTTATGCTGCTTTGCGCGGTGTTCTGGCTGACTATAATCGGCGCGAATTACCCATCTGAATGGCTGGCGGAAATATTCTCACGTCTTGAACATCCGCTGCGGCAAAGGCTCGATTTTTTCAGCGCTCCCGGATTCATAAAAAATATGCTCGTGGAAGGCGTTTACCGCGTCATGACAAAAATAATCTCCGTAATGCTGCCTCCGATGGCTATATTCTTCCCGCTTTTCACCCTGCTTGAGGATTCGGGATATCTCCCCAGAGCCGCTTTCAATCTCGACAGCTGTCTCCACAAGTGCGGAACCTGCGGCAAGCAGGCGCTCACCTCATGCATGGGCTTCGGCTGCAACGCGGTTGGCGTGACGGGGTGCAGAATAATCGACTCGCCCCGCGAGAGAATTATCGCCACGGTAACAAACAGCTTTATTCCATGCAACGGACGTTTTCCCATACTGACAGCGCTTATCTCCATGTTTTTCTTAGGCAGCGCCGCGCCGCCGTTTGACTCCGTTCTCGGCGCGATGATGCTCACGGGACTTATCTGTCTCGGACTTGCCGCTTCATTCGGCGTATCAAAGCTGCTTTCCGTTACGCTGCTCAGGGGCACTCCGTCTTCATTCGCGCTGGAGCTGCCGCCCTACCGCAAGCCGAGGTTTCTCAGCGTTATAATCCGCTCGGCGCTCGACCGCACGATATTTGTCCTTGGACGTGCGGCGGCTGTCGCGGCTCCCGCAGGCGCGTTGATCTGGATAACGGCAAATATCCGTATCGGCGGAGCTTCACTGTTGAACATCATATGTCAATTTCTCGATCCACTGGGAAGCTTACTCGGCATGGACGGCGTGATTCTGACCGCGTTCATTCTCGGATTTCCGGCTAACGAAACGGTCATTCCGCTGATGATAATGGCGTACATGGCGCATGGAAGCATTACCGGTTCAAATGATACCGCCGCCATTCGTTCCCTGCTGCTCGATAATGGCTGGAATGTCTCAACGGCGGTCTGCGTCATGCTCTTCACCCTGATGCACTGGCCCTGCGCCACTACCTGCGTCACGATTTACAGGGAAACAAAAAGTCTCAAATGGACCGCGCTTTCCATTATAATTCCAACCCTGACCGGCTGCGTTGTTTGCGCTTTTGCCGCGGCGGTCATGAGAGCGTTGGGAATTCAATGATAATCTTCGTCAAAGGCCTCCGGCTGCATTTCCTGCGCGTGAGGCTTTTTAATTTACAAACCGATTCATGATAATTCAGACTTCAGAATTAAAAAAAGCAATAGACAAATTCATTCGTGTGTGATATACTGGAATGAGTAAACAGGAGGGAGCGGGAAGTCAAAATGAAAGGAATACCGATAACTCTCGAGATCGCCGCTGTGACCGACATCGGACAGAGCCGGTCAAGCAATCAGGATAATTTCTTTGTAAACGGCACTTTTGTAGATCATTACAGGGTGAAAACCGAGCGCTTTGACTGCGTTGACAACGAAGAAGTGCATGTGCTGGCGGTCTGCGACGGAATGGGCGGTCTCAAAGACGGCGACGTTGCCGCTATGACCGGAGTGACTACCCTTTCGGATTTTTCCGAGGAGCTTCAGAGCATACGTACATATGAGGACGCGTCATATACCGCCCGCAGTCTGATTCGCAAGGCGAACGACCGCATTCTCAGGAAAAGCAAAAAAACCGGAAAGAAAATGGGTTCCACACTGGCAATGCTCATTGTGACCTCTGAATGTCTTTACGCCTGCAATCTCGGCGACAGCGAGATATATCTGAAAAACGATTACGGTATGGAACGTCTGAGCAAACCCCAGACCGTCGCGCAGGAGCTTGTGGACAGAGGTGCGCTTGCACAGAATCAGGCAAAACAGTCGTTTGCGAGAAATCAGCTATACAAATATCTCGGAATGGAAAACCTGAAGGGACTTGTCCCGAACGAGTGCTATTCAGAAATACGAAACGGCGACATTCTGCTCATATGCTCCGACGGAGTTTCCGACGCGCTGCAAAGTCATTCAATATATGCCTGTCTTAATTCAAACAGACCGATAAAGGAAATCGCTGACAATATAATAGAAAAAGCCCTGCGAAGAGGCAGTCATGATAATCTCACGGTTGTAATTGCCCGCGTTCTCGACGACGGCAGGGAAACAAGGCTCAGACGGCTGATAGGCACTGTACTTGGCATTACCGCAGCCGTTCTGTTTTTGACAACTCTCATAGTCTGGCTGATTTAGTGCATGATATACAACCGTTTTTACATCGACTTGATAACTTTTTAAAATATTTTATATCTTTGTACACGAATGAAATTTCCTGTTGACTTTCAGACTTTAAGGCGTTAAAATATGATTATATCATGCTGTTAGCACGGCAAATTTCTTAGGGAAATAATTCCTGTCTGTGAGGTCATGGCATTGGGTGGCGTGATAATAGCCTGCAAGGACAGCGCGATGTGCGACAAGCTGGCGCGCACGCTTTCCGCCGCCGGCATAGACGTGGCGGGAACCGCAACCAAGGGCGCTTCCGCTCTGCAAAAGGCAGCCAGATATTACGGCGACCGCGGTGTGCTGCTGTGTTCATACTCCATGAGCGACATGACTGCTTCCGAGCTTTACCGCATAATGCCGGACGGATTTGAAATGGTTGTGCTGCTCTCGGCAAGACAGCGGGCAATATTCGACGGCGGAGGAATGCTTTGTCTCGATATCCCAATTAACCGCGGCGACCTTATCAATACGATTCGCATGCTCACCGAAACGCAGAAGCCTCTCCCCGCAAAGCCGGAAAAACGCAGTGAAAGCGACAGGGAGATAATATCGCGGGCAAAGGCGCTTCTGATGGAGCGCAACAACATGTCCGAGCCTGACGCGCACAGATTTCTGCAGAAGCAGAGCATGAACAGCGGTCATTCGCTGGTTGATATCGCTATGAATATTCTGAATGGGGTTTTGTAAATGACTTTTTATTCATACACACTTACCGTTGAAAATTCAACAGCTTCTTTTGATCGTTAGTCCGTAAGGGGGTAGCAATTTATTTGCTATTCCCTTTTTTTTACCCGCTGACTCAATCATTATGAAAGCAAAACGGAGGGATATCTGAAATGAAATTCACCAAAATGCACGGCATAGGCAACGATTACATCTATGTCAACTGCATGAACGGCATAGGCTTTGACCCCGAAAAGGTCTCAATAGCGTTGAGCGACAGACACTTCGGCGTCGGTTCTGACGGAATGATTCTCATTTGTCCGTCAGACAAGGCTGACTTCCGTATGAGAATGTTCAACGCCGACGGCTCCGAGGGCAAAATGTGCGGCAACGGAATACGCTGCTTTTCAAAGTACGTCTACTGCAAGGGACTTACCGACAAAACTGAAATAAAAATCGAGACTCTGGCGGGAATCAAGACAGCATGGCTGACCGTCAGCGGCGGCGACGTTACGGCTGTGCGTGTCGATATGGGCAGTCCCGTGCTTGACCCGAAGCTCATTCCCGTGATATTCGACGGCGAACGCATGGTGAATCAGCCCATCGAAGCCGACGGAAAACTCTGGAACGTCACCGCTGTTTCCATGGGTAATCCACATTGCGTGACCTATGTTGACGACGTTGATTCTCTCGACCTTGAAAAAATAGGAAGAAAATTTGAAAATCACCCGCTTTTCCCCGAACGCGTCAATACCGAATTCGTACAGCCGATCGACGGCGACACAGTGAAAATGCGCGTGTGGGAACGCGGTTCGGGTGAAACATGGGCGTGCGGCACAGGCGCGTGCGCCGTGGCTGTCGCGTCCGTCCTGAACGGTATCGTAAATTCGGACAACGTGACGGTCATGCTGCGCGGCGGCGACCTCAGAATAGAATGGGACAGAATCCGTAATACAGTATTTATGACCGGTCCCGCCACATTCGTATATGAGGGGGAAACAGATACGTCCGCGTTTTCTAAGTTAACTTAAAGATTAAAAATGAAGATTCAATTATGAATAATTCCGGAGCGCATGGCGCTGAATTTATAATAAAAAATCGGAGGAATGGGAATGTTTAAAATCAACGGGAATTTTGTAAAGCTGCCTCAGAGCTATCTTTTTTCGGATATTGCGCGGCGTGTCGCCGCCTTTGCCGAGGCAAACCCGGACAAGTCCATCATCAGGTTAGGAATAGGCGACGTGACCCGTCCGCTCGCTCCCGCAGTCGTGGAGGCAATGAAGAAAGCCTGCGACGAAATGGGCGTAGAAGCCACGTTCCGCGGCTACGGTCCCGAACAGGGATACGCTTTTCTGCGTGAGGCTATCGTCGTAAACGACTACCGCGCAAGGGGCATAGACATTCAGCCGGACGAGGTGTTTGTAAGCGACGGCGCGAAGTCCGACACGGGCAACATAGGCGATATCTTCGGCAGCGACAACGTCGTGGCGGTCTGCGACCCCGTATATCCCGTCTATGTCGATACAAACGCGATGGCTGGCAGAGCCGGTGATTTGTGTCCGGACGGAAAATGGGATAAGCTGGTCTATATGCCCTGCACCGAGGAAAACGGATTTGCTCCCGCGCTTCCCGAAAAACGCGCCGATATGATATATCTCTGCTTCCCCAACAACCCGACGGGCGCGTCCATAACATACGACGGTCTGAAAAAATGGGTGGATTACGCTTTGGATAACCAATCGGTCATTCTCTATGATTCTGCTTACGAGGCGTTCATAACGGAGGATATCCCACACAGCATTTTTGAAATAGAGGGCGCGAAGAAGTGCGCGATAGAATTCCGCAGCTTCAGCAAGACGGCGGGCTTCACCGGCACACGATGCGGCTACACGGTCGTTCCCAAGGAATTAAAATGCGGCGGCGTGTCGCTCAATTCGCTCTGGAACAGACGGCAGACCACCAAATTCAACGGCGTTCCCTACATAGTCCAGCGCGGCGCGGAGGCGGTCTATTCGCCGGAGGGTCAGAAGCAGATAAGAGAGACCATCGCCTATTATCTGAATAACGCCAAGGTCATACGCGAGGGACTTGCCCAAGCGGGCTTTACGGCGTACGGCGGCGTTAACGCGCCTTACATCTGGCTCAAGACTCCGGACGGGCTGACCTCATGGGAATTCTTTGACGAACTTATCAACAGGGCGGGAGTAGTCGGAACCCCCGGCTCAGGCTTCGGTCCGAGCGGAGAGGGATATTTCAGGCTCACTTCATTCGGTTCGCTTGAGAATTCCGTCGCCGCCATCGAACGCATCAAAAAGGCGTTTGCGTAAGGCATGTCTGCTTTTTGACTATTTTTTCAGCCGAATGTAAAAGAACATTCTTCTAAAATTAAATCTTTGTATATTGAATTTGGCTCAATTATATGTTAGAATAACATGAAATGTATTACCGGAGCATCTCAGACAATGCTCCGAAGGTTTTGCAAAATAATAAGGAAAAGGAATGAACAGCAAATGAAAGCATGGCTGATTCTCGAAGACGGAAGAGTTTATCAGGGCGAATCCGTCGGCGCTGAGAAAAAAACCGTCTGCGAGATAGTTTTCAACACCTCGATGACGGGCTACCGCGAGCTTCTTACCGATCCTTCCTACGCGGGACAGGGGGTTGTAATGACCTATCCCATTATAGGCAGCTACGGCATATGCATGGAGGACACCGAATCCCGCAAACCGTGGGTGGAAGCGTATATCGTCCGCGAGCTTAACAGAACGCAGTCCAATTTCCGTTCCGAGGGTTCTCTCAGGGAATACCTCATTCAGAACAATATTCCCGTAATTCAGGGAATTGACACACGCGCACTCACAAAGCACCTCCGTGAATCCGGCACAATGCGCGGCATGATAACATTCGGCGACAGCTTCGACATGGAGCAGTGCATGAGCGAAATCAAAGCTTACTCACTGCCCGAAACAGTCCCCACCGTCACATGCCCCGAAAAATATTTTGTAAAGAGCAAGCTTGGCAAATACAATGTCGCTCTTCTTGACCTCGGCTGCAAGAGAAATATCCTCAAGTCGCTGGTGAATCTTGGCTGCGATGTGACCGTATATCCCGCCGGAACAACCGCCGAGGAAATTTTAGCGGCAGGTCACGACGGCATAATGCTCTCCAACGGTCCCGGCGACCCCAAACAATGCGGCGATGTCGTGGAAGAGCTTAAAAAGATCATAGCCGCAAAAATGCCTATATTCGCTATATGCTTAGGACACCAGCTCGTAGCCCTTGCCAGCGGATTTGACACCTACAAGCTCAAATACGGTCACAGAGGCGCGAATCACCCCGTCAAGGAGCTTAAAACCGGCAGGGTCTACATCACGTCTCAGAACCACGGCTACGTCGTGGACGAAAAGAGCATCGACCCCGAAATCGCCGAAATGAGCTACGCCAACGTAAACGACGGCAGCTGCGAGGGCGTCTGCTATAAGAACGGTCACGTATTCACCGTGCAGTTCCACCCCGAAGCATGCGCCGGTCCTCATGACGCCGCGCCGCTCTTCAATCAATTCTTTGCTATGATGGGAGGCAAAAACTAATGCCGAAGAATCCTGATATAAATAAAGTTGTAGTTATCGGCTCCGGTCCCATTATCATCGGACAGGCAGCGGAATTTGATTACGCCGGAACACAGGCGTGCCGCGCACTTAAAGAGGAGGGCGTGGAGGTCGTTCTGATAAATTCCAACCCCGCGACCATCATGACCGACAAGGATATCGCCGACAGAGTGTATATCGAGCCGCTCACAACCGACACAGTAAAAAAGGTCATTCTCGCTGAAAAGCCCGACTCTATCCTGCCGACTCTCGGCGGTCAGAACGCGCTTAACCTCGCCGTCGAATTAGAGGAGGAAGGCTTCTTTGCCGAGCACAATGTCCGTCTTATCGGCACAACCGCCGAGACAATCCGCAAGGCGGAGGACAGACAGGAATTCAAGGATACAATGGAGAAAATCAACCAGCCCTGCGCCGACAGCCTTGTGGTTCACAATGTCGAAGACGCCGTGGCGTTCGCAGGAAAGATAGGCTATCCCGTTGTTGTACGTCCCGCGTTCACGCTCGGCGGCACTGGCGGCGGCATTGCGCACGACGAAGCCGAGCTTGTTGATATATGCAGCCACGGACTTCAGGTCAGCCGCGTGACCGAGGCTCTTATTGAAAGATATATCGGCGGCTGGAAGGAAATTGAATTCGAGGTAATACGCGACGGCGCGGGTAACTGCGTCACCGTTTGCAGCATGGAAAACGTCGATCCCGTTGGCGTTCACACCGGCGATTCCATCGTTGTCGCGCCATCACAGACGCTTGCCGACAAGGAATATCAGATGCTCCGCAGCGCAGCGCTCGCCATCATAGACGAACTGAAAATCTCCGGCGGCTGCAACGTTCAGTTCGCTCTTAATCCGTACAGCTTTGAATACGCCGTCATCGAAGTCAACCCGCGTCTGAGCCGTTCCTCAGCCCTCGCTTCCAAGGCTACCGGCTACCCGATAGCGAGAGTCGCCTCCAAGATCGCCCTCGGCTTCAATCTTGACGAAATTCAGAACGCCATCACAAAGAAGACCTACGCCTGCTTTGAGCCGACGGTTGACTACTGCGTGGTTAAAATTCCGCGCTGGCCCTTTGATAAATTCGTCTACGCCAAGAGAAAGCTCGGCACTCAGATGAAGGCTACCGGCGAGGTAATGGGAATAGGCGTGAATTTCGAGAGCGCGCTCATGAAGGCTATCCGCTGTCTTGAAACAAATATCTACAGTCTCCGCATGAAAGAGGTCATGGCGCTCAGCGACGAGACTCTCGCGCAGGCTTTGAATCTTGTCGAGGACAGAAGAATATTCGTCATAGCCGAGGCTCTCCGCAGAGGCTATTCTCAGGAAAAAATCAACAAGATCACCACAATTGACCTGTGGTTCATAGACAAGATCGCCTCTATCGTCGAAACGGAAAAGAAGATTGAAACTGATTTCTCCGTTGAGACACTCCGACGCGCCAAATTCTTAGGCTTCACCGACAAGGTTATCAGCGAGATATGCGGCAAGCCTGAGGACGAGATCCGCGAGCTGCGTTACGCAAACGACATCAGAGCCGCATACAAGATGGTCGATACCTGCGCCGCCGAATTCGACGCGGAAACTCCCTACTACTATTCCTGCTACGAGAGCGAAAACGAGGTTGACCCCGCCACCGACAGGAAAAAGGTAATGGTAATCGGTTCAGGTCCTATCCGCATAGGTCAGGGCGTGGAATTCGACTACTGCTCGGTCCATTCGGTGTGGGCGCTCAGGGAAGCCGGATATGAGACAATAATCGTCAATAACAACCCCGAAACCGTTTCCACCGACTTCGACGTTTCGGACAAACTCTATTTCGAGCCGCTTACTCCGGAAGACGTCCGCAACATTGTCGAGCTGGAACAGCCCTACGGCGCTGTTGTGCAGTTCGGCGGACAGACCGCAATCAAGCTTTGCGAAGCTCTGGACAAGATGGGCGTAAAGATTCTCGGCACGTCCGCTGAAAATATGGACAAGGCTGAGGACAGAGAGCTTTTCGACAGAATTCTCAGCGAATGCGATATTCCAAAGGCTCCAGGGCGCACGGTGTTCACATGCGACGAGGCAATTGCCGCGGCAAACGAGATCGGCTATCCGGTTCTTGTGCGTCCGTCATACGTCCTTGGCGGTCAGGGAATGCACATCGCTTTCTCCGACACGGAAATCCGCGAGTACATTGGCATCATCAACCGCGTACATCAGGATCACCCGATACTTGTCGATAAATACATTATGGGCAAGGAGGTCGAGGTTGACGCTATTTGCGACGGCACCGACATTCTCATTCCTGGCATAATGGAGCATATCGAACGCGCCGGCGTTCATTCGGGCGACTCCATTTCGGTCTATCCCTGCCAGTCTCTCAAGAAGGAAGTGCAGGCGAAGATCGTTGACGATACCCGCAAGCTCGCTCTCGCTCTCGGCGTTGTCGGCATGATCAACATTCAGTTCATAGTCAAGGACGACGTCGTTTACATCATAGAAGCCAACCCCCGTTCTTCCAGAACAGTTCCCTACATCAGCAAAATTACGGGAATTCCGATTGTCAAGCTTGCTACCCAGTGTCTCTTCGGCGACAGGAAAATTCCCGACCTCGGCTACGAGTACGGTTTGCAGCCGGAGAAGCCCACTATCGCAATCAAAATGCCGGTGTTCTCATTTGAAAAGCTCTACGGCGCGGACATCAGCCTTGGTCCCGAAATGAAGTCCACTGGCGAAGTTCTCGGCATTGCATACACATATGAGGAGGCTCTCATCAAGGCGTTCGTCGGCACAGGAATCCGTCTGCCGAGGACTCACAAAATCGCCATCACCGTAAAGGACATGGACAAGGAAGAGGTCGTTCCTATCGCAAAGGATTTTGTGGATTTGGGCTATGAGATTTACTGCACTGCCGGCACAAGCCGCTATCTCTCAGACCGCGGAATCCCCAACCGTGTCGTAAAGCGCATTGAGGACGGCAAGCCGAATTATATCGACATGATCCTCAACAACGAGCTTGATCTCATTATCAACACTCCCACGCAGGGCATGGAAACCAACCGCGACGGCTATCTCATCAGAAGGAATGCTGTAGAATGCGGCGTTCACTGCTTCACCTCGCTCGACACCGCGCGCGCTCTGGTTAATTGTCTCAAGAATGCAGGCGGAGTTGACCTTGGAGTAATAGACATAGCGAAAATCTGAGTCACGCTAATTATTAAATAAATTGCACCCGATTTGTTCATTTTGTATAAATCGGGTGCGTATATTATTTTTTTGTGAAAAGAGGGATATAATTGCTTATAAATGTAAGATTCCCAAAAGCACATACATTAATAATGATACTGTCCGCGCTGCTTTTGCTATGCGCTGCCGTTTCATGCGGGGATTCCGAAAAAGACACGCCCAGAGACGTTTCTTCAGCGGATATCGTGAATTCCTCCGAACAGCCCGTTGACGTTTCTCTCAGCGATACAAGCATGGAACTGGGATTCGGGATTACCCGCTCAATAATTGCAACCGGTGGAAATAAGATAGAGTGGAAAAGCTCCGACAGCAGTATCGCCGCTGTGGAAAATGACGGCAGCGTGAGAGGCGTTGACCTTGGAGAATGCGTGATTACCGCGAGAAATGAATTCGGACGCAGCGCGGAATGCCGCGTGACGGTGAAAAAGACCTGCTACCTTTCCATTGACGACGGACCATTGTCTTCCGCAGGCTTTATTCTGGACGCGCTCAAGGAAACTGACGCAAAAGCGACTTTTTTTCTTGTCGATTCCATTTACTTCCCGATAGTCAAACGAATGGCTGATGAGGGACACGCTCTTGCTCTTCACACGCGCTTCAACAGGACGTCGCGCTGCTACAGCAATCAGTACATTTATTACACCGATCTTGAAATAATGAATGACCATCTTGAGGAAATTACAGGGCAGCGATCCAATATTCTCAGATTCCCCGGCGGAAGCAACAACGAAACAGCCGATCATCTCACCATGAGAAGAATCGTGAACGGAGCGCACGACCTCGGCTACAGGGTATTTGACTGGACCATGTCTGCGGGCGACGCAAGTTCAAAAGGTACATATGAACTATCCTGCAAAATGATTTACACCTACTGTACCAAAAATCAGGAAATTATTCTTATGCACGACAAAAATTTTACGCCGAATGTCATAAGAACAATGGTTCCCATATTACGCAAGAGAGGATATGTGTTTGAGACGCTCGATCATTACCCTGACTATTCCTATGAATTCGTATGCGCGTACAGTCGGGATAATCCTGATATTCCGGCTGAATCGGTCGTCCTGAACCCGCCGGAGCTTGAAATCCCAACCGGTTCGGAATTTACGCTTGAAGCCGCTATGACTCCGGAGGAAAGCACTGATTTTGTCGTGTGGGAAAGCTCAGACGATTCTGTCGCAAAAACTGACATGGGCGGAACGATTACCGGAATTGCCGTCGGAGAGGCGGTAATAACAGCTAAAACCACAAGCGGAAAGACAGCGACATGTAAAATTAAGGTGATTCCCAAACAGGAAACTTCCAGCGGCGAAAAATAATATAAAAAAAACGCTTTCCATACGGCGCGTCAATTATAACGCGTCAACCGTGGAAAGCGTTTTTTGCTTATCAATGTTTTTCAGTGATGATGATGTCCGCAGCCGCAGTCACAATCATCGTCATCATCGTCATCATCGTAATCATCGTCGTGATGATGATGCTCCATACCTCCGTAAAATGCTTCCTCGAATTCCTCGTCAAACAGAACGCCTTCTTTGAGCATTGTCATCTGATCGTAGGTATATCCTGGATTGATCATGGAAAGAACATCCTCTATAATGCTGCAATATCCCTGAAGATACTGCGCCTTTGGGTCTTCCTCATCAAGCCCGAAAAGCTCGTCGCCTTTTTCAAGGCTTATCTCGTCGTACCTGCTGATAAATTCGTCCTCGTCAAGCTTTTCCATGTCTGTCCGCATGTCGGTAAGTGCGTCGCATGTGCCGGAATTATATTCGGCGTAATCCGACGCTTCAGCAATCTCATCTCGGCTGTGGAACATGAGCATTCTTTCGGTAATATCCATTATTGTAAGCTCGCAGACCTTTTTTCCGCTCATTTCTTTCAACTCCTCTCTGCGACAGCCCGCCTGAATGTAAAAGTAATTTTGTCGCTTTTTTCGCGCTTAAATTTATTCCTGCGTGGCTTCCGCAACCATCTGCTCCGGTGCGGTGACCTTCAGCATCGCAAGGATATTGGCAATCACCTGACGCACACAGTCGCAGAGAAGCAGACGCGCCGCCGTGAGATTGTCGTCTTCATTTCCAAGAACGCGGCAGTCGTGGTAGAATTTGTGGTACTTCGACGCAAGCTCAATGACGTACCGCGTCATGCGCGAAGGCTCATAATCCTTCGCCGCGGCTATTATTTCGTTCGGAAGAGCGGAGAGATAACGTATAAGCTCAACCTCGGAGGGATGCGTGAGAAGGTCAAGCGCTTCCGGCTTTACCTCGTCCGGGTTGAATTTCTTCGCCTCGTCACGGCGGAATATCGAGCATATCCTCGCGTGCGCGTACTGCACATAATAGACGGGATTCTGCGAATCCTCGCGCACGGCAAGTCCCATGTCAAAATCCATCTGGGTGTTTGCCTCGCGCAGGTTGAAGAAGAAACGCGCCGCGTCTACCGAAATCTCATCGAGCAGGTCGGCAAGCTGTATCGCCTTTCCGGTTCGCTTGCTTACCTTTACAAGAACGCCGTTATCCATCAGTCTTACCAATTGCATCAGTACGACGTGCAGCTTTGAGCCGTCCAGACCAACAGCGTCCATCGCGCCTTTCATTCTGGCGACGTGTCCATGATGATCCGCGCCCCACACGTCTATGCATGTATCAAATCCGCGCTTTTCAAATTTATTGCGGTGATAGGCTATGTCGGCAGCGAAATATGTGGGATTGCCGTTGGCGCGGACAAGCACCTCGTCCTTTTCGCCGCCGAATTCAGTGGCTTTGTACCACAGAGCGCCGTCCTTTTCGTATGTCAGTCCCTTTTGGGTGAGAATGTCTATTATCTCCTTTACCTCGCCGTCGCTGTGAAGCGTGCTTTCAAGGAACCATGTGTCGTACTCTATGCGGTACTTGGCGATGTCGGTCTTCATTCTCGCTATGTTTTTCGGAAGGGCGTATTCAACCATTGCCCTGCGGCGTTCGTCCTCGCTTTTATTCAGATAGCTGTCGCCGTGAATTTCGGCAAATTCCTTCGCAAGGTCAATTATGTCAGCTCCGTGGTATGAATCCTCCGGCAACGGAACCGCTTCCTCTCCCCTGAACAGCTGTTGATAGCGGATGTCCAGCGAAAGCCCGAACTTCTGTATCTGGTTGCCCGCGTCGTTTACATAGAATTCACGCTCGACATAATATCCCGCGTATTCCAGAACAGCAGCAAGACAGTCGCCGAGAGCGCCTCCGCGTGAATTGCCGATGTGCATTGGTCCCGTGGGATTCGCCGACACAAATTCAACAAGCACGCGGCTGCCCTTGCCGTAATCCGACTTGCCGTAATCCGCGCCGTCCCTGTGAATGCCCAGAAGCACTTCGCTGAAATATCGCCTGCTCACAAAGAAATTGATAAATCCAGGTCCGGCGACTTCCGCACGTTCTATAAGCGTTCCTGTGAAGTCCATGCGCTCGCATATCGCTTCGGCTATCCTGCGCGGCGGCATTCTGAAAGCCTTGGCTGAAACCATCGCCGCGTTTGTTGCAAAATCGCCGAAGGACGGATCCGCGGGAGTCTCGATGGAAAAAGCCGGAGCCGGAACAGCGGGAAGAACCTCGTCAGCCACTCCGCGTCCCATTGCCGCCATTATTATTTCCTTTATTTCAGCGTGTATATCCTTTATTGAATTAGTCATAGTCTGTTTCGTTCCTTTCATCTGGAATGAGGAGCATTGTCACCTGATTGATCTGCGGCTGTCCGCCGATCTCCACGCGGGCTGTATAATTTAACATGCCGCCGTCCTCATTCAGGGAATTGCTGGATTTCTGCAGGGAAAACGCCATGGGAATGCTGCCGTAGGGCGTTTCGCTTTCGACATTGTGTGTGAAACCGTTTTGCAAAATAATTGTAAAGGAATTTTTCCGCCGTATTTCTATCCGGCTGTCCGGCATTATTTTCACAACGGTAAATCCGGCTTCCTCGTCGGTGTATTTCAGACGGTGGATTCCGTTTTCACAGGAATAAAGGCAGGGATAGCTTACCTGAAAGCTGTCATCAAAATCGTCAGCCTTGATCTCGGTGAATATCTTTATCGTGTATTTCATGCTCGTTTACTCTTCCCTGCACGCTCAACCGCCAGCGTTATAAGCCTGTCGATAAGCTCGGTCTTGCTGATTCCGGAGGCTTCAAAAAGCTTGGGATACATGCTGATCTCGGTAAATCCGGGAAGCGTGTTCGGCTCGTTGAGCATGGGCTGACCGTCGCTCTTTCTCACAAGGAAGTCTATCCTTGCCATGCCTGAACAGCCCAGCATCTTGTATGCCTGAATTGCCCTTTTGCGGATAAGCTCGCTTGTTTTCTCGCTCAGATTTGCGGGAATGAGCAGCTTGCTTTCCTCGTCATTGTATTTCGAGTCGTAGTCGTACCATTCGGCGGCTGGAATTATCTCGCCGACTACTGAGGTTATCGGCTCGTCGTTACCCAGAACAGCCACTTCGACCTCCTGTCCGGCTATGTTTTCCTCAACGACTATCTTCCTGTCGTGATTCGCCGCGAAACGCACCGCGTCGATAACGTCGGAACGTCTGTCGCACTTGCTTATGCCGACCGACGAGCCGGCATTGGCAGGCTTGACAAAACAGGGATACCCAAGCTCATCTTCTATCTGATCGAGAATTTCATCCATGTGCTTTTCAAAATACGGTGCGTAGAACCATACGAAATTCGCCTGCGGAATGCCGGCGTAGCCAAGAACCGTGTTTGTCAGAGCCTTGTCGAGACAGACTGCCGACGAAGTAAGGTCGCAGCCGACACAGGGAATATGCGCAAGCTCGCACAAGCCCTGAATTGTGCCGTCCTCACCGTTCTTGCCGTGCATCACGGGGAACACCGCGTCGAGCCTGACAATCTGCATTCCGTCCTCTCTCATCACAACCATGCCGTGAAGCGCGGCGTCGGGCGAGATGAATGCCTGTGTGGTCTTTCCGGAGTTTTCCCCTCGTAAAGATACCATCTGCCGTCCTTGGTAATTCCTGTCATATATACGTTGTATTTTTCTCTGTCAATGTTGTTGAGTACCATCGTCACGGAAACTCTCGAAACCTCATGCTCCGAGGACTGCCCTCCGAAGACAACCGCAACATTCATTTTGCCGGAGTTGCTCATAGTAATTTCTTTCCTTTCAATAAAAGAGTTGTTCTTTATATTATACACCAAAAAAACGCGGGTTGCAATAGATTTATTTACATCGAAATAAAAAAATGTTTTAAATTGTATTAGCATAAATGAAATAATATTGATTTTTTTATTTGTATATGATAATATATAATTTGTATTAAAAAAAATAAATAGAATTATTGTTATTTGCTTTTAAGGTGATATTGTGTTATTTAACTCTATTCAATTCGCTGTCTTTTTGCCTATTGTTTTTGCGCTTTACTGGATCATACCTTACAAATTTCGCTGGATATTGTTGCTTGCCGCAAGCTACTGGTTTTATATGAGCTGGAAACCTGAATATGTTGTCCTGATACTTACCACAACAATTATCTCGTATACTTCTGCGTTATTAATGGAAAATAAGCCAAAGAAAATAAAAAAATACATTTTGACCGCCTCTGCAGTCATATGTTTAGGAATACTTTTCTTTTTTAAATACTTTAATTTTTTTGCTGAATTTCTATGCGGGATAATAGGAATATTTACTCGGAAGCCGGATCCGATTGTGCTGAATCTGATTCTTCCAGTCGGAATATCTTTTTATACGTTTCAGACATTGAGTTATGTCATAGACGTATATAAGGGCACATCCCAAGCGGAACGACATTTGGGAAAATACGCCGCCTTTATATCTTTTTTTCCTCAGTTGGTTGCGGGTCCTATAGAGCGTACAAATAATTTGCTTCCCCAGATAAAAGCACATCACGTTTTTGATTACGATAAAGCCACATATGGCTTAAAAATTATGGCATGGGGCTTTTTCAAAAAAATAGCCGTTGCTGACGTTCTTTCGTTATATACAGGACAGGTATTCGGAACACCGGAAAAATACAGGGGCTTCTCATTGGTTCTCGCGGCGTTAATGTTTACATTGCAGATTTACTGTGATTTTTCAGGGTACTCTGATATCGCTGTGGGAACAGCAAAGCTTTTTGGTATAGATCTTATGACGAATTTCAAAAGTCCGTATTTTTCGCAATCAATACACGATTTCTGGAATAGGTGGCATATTTCACTCTCCACATGGTTCAGAGACTATGTTTACATACCTCTTGGAGGAAATCGATGCAGTAAATTCCGTCATGCATTTAATCTGATAGTCACTTTTCTTGTCAGCGGATTATGGCACGGAGCAAATTACACATTTATCATTTGGGGCGGAATACACGGATTGGGGCAGACATTGGAGAATATTCTGATCTCAAAAGAAAACAGGGAAAGCATTGGCTATGTCAAATGGCTCAGAATTTTCGGAGTATTCACATTCAGCACGATTGCGTGGATTTTCTTTGCATCAAGTTCTTTAAACGATGCTTTATACATTATTACTCATCTTTTTGACGGAGTGTCTGACTTTGCAGGATATTTAAAATCCGGATTTGATGATTTGAATTTTAAAAATCAACTGCTGCTGGTTTCAATTACAGTTCTCGGTTTTTTCGATTATTATTCTCTGAAAAAGGATGTTATCTCTGTTATTTCATCAAAGAAAAAAAACATAAGATGGGCTGCATATGTACTGCTTGTTTTGTGGACGCTTTTTAACATTCAAACCACCGAGAGTGACGAAAGTATGGCGTTTATTTATTTCCAGTTTTAGAAAGGCAGTAATTCAAAATGAAAAGATTTATTCAGAATTTACTTGTTTTTTTTGGTTTATTAGTTCTTGGTATGTTCGGTATGATAGTATTCAAATACTTTGTCATAGGAAGCCAATACAAATACAGCTATGTGGCTTCATTTTACGATAAGATTGAAAGACTTGAAAGTATTAACGAGCCAAAAATTATTCTTGTAGGAAATTCTAACCTTGCATTCGGAATGAATTCAGAAAAATTGGAAAAATCAATGGGCATGCCTGTGGTTAATCTCGGACTACATAATAATTTGGGTAGTGCTTTTCATGAACAAATGGCTAAATTTAATATAGACAAAGGCGATATTGTTGTTGTTTGTCATACGGATTATTATAATGATAATATACTTGACAGAACGCTTGCATGGGTAACAATAGATAATCACTTAAACGCCATGAGGGTTCTCAGATTAAAGGATTTTACATGGATAGCCATGGTATATCATACTTACTATAAAAAAACTCTGGAGCTTGCGGTAACAAATAAAGGAAATATTAATGAAGTCGGTTCACATTCAAGATATTCCTTTAATAATTACGGTGATATTATATTCAGACCAGAGGAAGATCAACTGAATGAAGAAGAATTATTTCTGCAAGGTTCATCCATAAATCATCTTCCACCAATAGGAGAAGACGCTATAAAAAGACTTAATGATTTTAACAAATATATCAATGACCGTGGCGCCTACATGGTAATCGCCGGATATCCGTTAATTGATAGTAAGTACTCTAATTATAATGAAAGCGATGTAAATAGATTTCAAACTGTATTAAGTGATAACGTTGATTGCGATGTGATTTCAAGTTTTAATGATTATATGCTACCCTGCGATTATTTTTTCGACCACCTGTTTCATCTTACTGAGGAAGGCGCAGACATACGAACAGATCTTCTCATTTCCGATTTAAAAAAATGGCAGGAAGAAAAACAGCAAAAAAATTAAAAAATAAACACGCTTTCTTTGCAAGATGCATTTTGAAAGCGTGTTTTCCTTATGCTAATAAAATCTCAGCAACAGCAGGCAATTCAGTTATCGAGCCTATGGAATATTTTGCGGAAAGATTATTTCCGAAGCCGTACTTTGCCCATATGAAAGCAACGTCTGCTTCCTCTGCTGATTGTTTGTCAAGCTCAGTGTCTCCCACATACACGGCGGATTCCAGCCCGTTCCTTTGGACAACCAGCCTTATGTTCTCCGCCTTTTGCATGCCCGTGCCGCCAAAGGTTTCCCAATCGTCAAAGACCTCTCTCATCTTGTGGTAATCAAGAAAAATGTCAAGATATCCCGTTCCGCAGTTGCTCACCACAGCAAGAAAATATTTTTTCCCAAGCGCTGACAGCGTTGACTTCACACCCTCATACAGCGTACCGCCGTGCGAGGCGAGAAATCTGTCCTCCTCAGCCACGCATTCCGCAAACACTCGCATCGCGTCGCTGTGCGGCATATCCGGAAGCATCATCGACGCAATCATGTCCGGCGTCTTTCCCATGAATGAATTCATCTGAGCCATTGTGACCGGAGTAAGTCCCATTCCGTCAAGCACTTGATTCCACACCGGCACTATCTGCGCGGAAGTGCTCCATAGAGTGCCGTCAAGGTCAAAAATAATTCCTTTATTTTTCATACAGAATTCCTTTTCAAAATACTATACAACAAAGCTTTCCTCTACCGCACGGCTTAATTCCCACAAATGAACCGACGCGTCGCCCTCAATAAACATCCTGTCCTCTTCGGCAGTCGGGAATATGCGCGATGAAAATACCGCGTCGCCGTCGTTTACAAATATTTCAACCGAGCTGCGGTCTACGAAAACCCTGAGATGGAAAAGTCCCTTTGGCAGAGGACGCGTCCGCTGCTGACCCTGTTCCGTATTGAAAAGGCGTTTCATTCCCGAACGGTCCACGGTGATTTCCTTGGCGCTGTCGTCATAGGCAATTGTCAGTCCGCCTGTTCGGTCGGATTTCGAGAAAAGACGCAGCGTCAGATTTCCTCCCCTGCTGATAAGCTCCAGTTCGCATACACGCGGCAGGATATCGGTTGATTCGAGATCTATCTTTTTGCCGCGAAGTGCGCGTAGTTCATCGAGCGGCTGCTGAATCAGGCGGTGATCCCGTACTCTCAGCTCACGGGGAAGCGTCAGGCAGCCCGACCATTCCTCCTCGTCGGTTGGATATGAAGCGTCCGGCAAACCCATCCACGCCACAAGTGTAGCCTTGTTTTTGTCATTGGGATTTGCCGCGCACTCAGCCGCGTATGAATCAAAGCCAAAGTCCAGCACATGAAATCGTGTGTTGTCCGGAGTAAATGTAAGCGTATCCCAATCCATATGCCCCAGAAGATAGCCGCTGTGGTGAACCGAACCGCCCCTGTCGGGCAGAGTGAGGTGCTGCGGGCAGAATAAAAGCACGTCATAACCGCTTATGCTTTCGATTGAGGGACATTCCCACATATCACCGAAATCCTCAAAGTCCGGCACATTCAGCTGACCCGCGAAGCTCCAGTTTTCCGTCGGAGAATCAGAGCTGTAAATAATGCAGCAGCCCTTTTTGTCCAAAGTCTGCGCACCTAAAATAATATAATATCTGCCGTTTTTCTCATTGTAAATTATCTTGGGATCGCGCTGATGCTCGGTATAGCCTTCATTCATACCGAAAAGCGGCGGGAGCTTGAGAACGGTTCCGTTATCCTTCAGATCTACAAGGCATGTATAGGGTCTGCGCGTCCAGTCGTCGTCACGGTGATTCCCGGTGTAATACAAATAAAGATTGTCGCCTGTCGGAAGCGCCGAACCGGAATACGCGCCCTTATTGTCATATTCGGTGTCCGGACGGATACATACTCCGGCGTTTTTCCATCTGACTAAATCCTCTGAAATTGTGTGATACCAGTATTTCAGCCCGTGTACCGCGCCCCACGGACACCACTGATAGAACAGATGCCATACTCCGTCGTGAAAAACAAATCCGTTCGGGTCATTGAGCAGTCCCGTGACGCTTTGAATATGGTAGTGCTGGCGATAATCCGACTTTACTATGCTCTCATGCAGCGGACGTATCTCGTCGGCGCTTTTCAACACGCGGTAGCGTTCTTCCTTCGTCCATGTTTTCACGTCCTGATTCCTCCCAGTAATTATCATTATGAAATGATTTTGAATTAAATATCCTGAATGACGGCGGCGTTACCGCCTTACCCTGAAGTCCCTTTCGTCAGGAACGGGATCAAGCCAAACGGTTTCCATTCGCTCGATTCGTATATATTTATCACTGTCTATTTCAGCTATAACGTCGTTTACCTGCCGTTCGGTTCCCTGAATCTCCATAGTCACCGAGCCGTTTAATTCATTCCTTACCCAGCCTGTCGCTTTAACCCACCTTGCGGCGCAGAGCGCCTTGTACCGGAAGCCTACCGACTGCACTCTGCCGTAGAAGCAAACGCGTTTTCTGATAATTTCTTTATTGTCAGACATTTACGTAATTATTCCTTTTTAACAACAAAACCGACAGAAAGAGCCTGCCGGTTTTGTTTTGGTTAATAGCCTGTTCAGGCTTTGATTTACGCTGACGCCACCGATGTTTGCATCAGTTCTTTTTACTTGTTTTTGCCTTTGCCGAAGAATGAAAACCTCGTCTTTTTGGTCTGGCTTTCGGCTTCCTCCTTGGGCTTTTCCGCAGGCGGTGCTGCCGGCGCTTCAACCGGAGCTTCAACCGGCACTGCCTCCGGTTCCTCATTCGGGACTTGGACGGGGGGATCGCTTTCCTTTGCTTTGCCTGTGCCGAGATCCAGACTGCGAATGACCTTTCTCAGCCCAAGAACGCTGCCCGGATTTACGCTCAACTCGTCCAGACCCATACGCAGGAATGTCTCCGTAAGCGACGTATCCGCGCCCAGCTCGCCGCAGATTCCCACCCAGCAGTTGTGTCTGTGACCTGCCTGCACGGTTTTTTCGATCATGCGAAGCACTGCGGGATGGTGTGAATCATAGAACGGGTCGAGCTTGGGATTCTGACGGTCAATCGCCAGCGTGTACTGCGTCAGGTCGTTTGTGCCGATAGAGAAGAATTCCACTTCCTCCGCAAGCTCGTCAGCGAGCATGACTGCGGCTGGCGTTTCTATCATTATGCCGATTTCAACCTCGCCGGTCTTCTTGCCCTCGGCTATAAGCTCCTTGCGGCACTGTTCGAGAATTTCCTTAGCGTCCTTGACCTCGCGCACGGAAATAATCATCGGGAACATAATGCTCACCTTTCCGAACGCGGCGGCACGCAGAATGGCTCTTATCTGTGTCTTGAAAATTTCGCGCTGCATGAGGCATATGCGGATTGCGCGGTAGCCAAGCGCGGGATTTTCCTCCTTGGGCAGATTGAAATAATCAGCCTGCTTATCCGCGCCTATGTCAAGCGTGCGGATAATGACCTTCTTGCCGCCCATCATCTCGGCGACTCGCTTGTAAATCGCAAACTGCTCGTCCTCTGTCGGGAATGTGGCGGAATGCAGATAGATGAATTCGGAACGGAAGAGTCCTATGCCGCCGGCGTCATTCTGAAGCACCATTCCCACGTCGGAAACGTTGCCTATATTGGCGTACACATTTATCTCCCTGCCGTCAAGCGTTATATTCGGCTTCTTCTTGAGATCCTGAAGCAATGCGCGTTGCTGCAGATCGTAAACGCGCTTTTCGTCGAGAGTCTTGAGAAGCTCGTCTGTCGGGTCAATGTAAATGCAGTTATTCCTCGTTGATTTCCGTGCCGATAAGGGCTGGAATATTCATATTTCGGGCGAGGATTGCCGTATGGCTGTTCGTGCTGCCCAGACGGGTGACGAAGCCAAGCAGCTTGCTCTTGTCGAGCTGAACCGTCTCCGACGGTGCAAGATCCTCCGCGACAATGATGAACGGCTCGTCGCTGTCAGCCGGACCGATATCCGCGCCGGTCAGAATATTGACAACGCGGGTGGATATATCCCTTACGTCGGCAGCGCGGGCTTTCATATATTCGTCGTCCATGGAGGCGAAGGTCTCGGCAAAATTGTCTCCCGTTGTCTTGACGGCGTATTCGGCTGACTTGCCCTGAGATTTGATGATTTCAGCAATGGATTCATTGTAGTCGTCGTCGTCCAGCATCATCATGTGAATCTCAAATATAGCGGCGTGATCTTCGCCCGCTTCAACAACCGCCTTGTCGTAAAGCCCCTGAAGCTGCTCTGTCGCCAGCGCCTTTGCATCCTCATAACGCTTCATTTCAACGGCGGGATCGGCTGCGGTATCCTTGATCTCCGCCTGCTTTTTTGCTAAAAATCTGATTTTACCGATGGCGATTCCCTTGAGAATCGACTTGCCGGTCGCAACTATCATTATATCCTGACCTCCTTTTTTCAGAGGTTCTCATTAAAGGTTCTCTTTAAAGAGCTTCTCGAGTGCCTCTGCCGCGGCGTCCTCGTCGGGACCTTCGACTTTGATATCTACAGTGTCACCGCACTTGATACCCATTCCCATCAGTGCCATGAGCTTTTTAAGGTTAACAGACTTATCGCCCTTGGTGATGGTGAAGCTGCTCGCAAACGGCTTGACAGCCCTCACGATGATGCCTGCCGGACGTGCGTGGATACCTACGGGATCGGTAATGGTGTAAGAAAAATGTTTCATAATGCTTTTTCTCCTTTGAATTTACTTTTACAATTTATGCTTCTTCGGTCTTTGCTTCTTCGGTCTTTGCTTCTTCGGCAGGCTCATCTGTACGCAACGTAATTACGCAGTCGAGCGGCTCGCAAGCGCCCTCCTTGATTTCAAGACCTGCGTAGTCGTCGCTGTTGGTTACAAGAACCGCCGTCGTGGTTGAATATCCTGCAGCCTTGATCTTGTCGATATCGAAGGTTATGAGCTTCTGACCTGCCTTTACCTTATCGCCCTCGGCGCAGAAAAGCTCGAATCCGTCGCCTTCCATTGCGACTGTGTTTACGCCGACGTGGATAAGCAGCTCCATGCCGTCGGGTGAAGAAATTCCTACAGCGTGCTTTGTGTCGGTCGTGGAGGATATCTCTCCGTCGAACGGCGCATATACAACGCCCTCCTCCGGTTCTATACCTATGCCTTCGCCAAGCACTCCTGCCGCGAATGTTTCATCGGGTATCTGCGCTGACGGAATTACATTGCCCTTGATGGGAGCGTAAACCTTGCCGCTTTCGCATGTGATTTCGGGAGCAGCCGGCGCTTCTTCCGCTGCCTCGCCGTCCTCTTCGGTCTTGTCGTGATGCAGGAACCATGAAAGCGTAAAGGATACGGCGAACGAAACGGCAAGCATGATAGCGTACTGCCAGATGAAATCGGCGCAGGTGAGGAATCCGAAGAGTCCTGTGACGCCGTATGCCGTCGCGCCTATGCCAAGCATGGCTCCGACTGCAGCGCCGCACGCGCCGCCGATCATTCCGCAGATAAGCGGCTTGACAAGACGGAGGTTAACACCGAAAATAGCAGGCTCGGTAATGCCGAGGAAAGCGGAGAGAGAGGACGGAAGAGCAAGATTCTTGAACTTCTGGTTCTTTGTCTTGAGCGCCACGGCGAAGCAAGCCGCGCCCTGTGCGAAGTTTGCGGAGGAGGCTATTGGCATCCAGGTATTCTTGCCCGTACTGAGCATTCGCGCCTCAACCGTGTTGTACATATGGTGAACGCCGGCGACAACCGTCAGCGGATAAATAGCTCCAGCGACGGCAGCTCCGAGACCGTACGGAATCTTGATGATCCACTGTACCGCTATAAGGATCCATTCCTCAAGGGTTGAGAAAACGGGACCAAAAATCGTAAGAGTGAGATAGCCTGTCACCAGAACCGTAACAAGCGGGGTGACAAACAGGTCTATCATTTCGGGAACCTTTTCATGCAGCTTCTTTTCGAGCAAGCACATGAACCATACGGCGATTATTACCGGAATAACGTGTCCCTGATAGCCGGTCAGGTTGATCTTGTACAAACCGAACCATACGACAGCCTGTGGGATTTTTTCGCCATTTTCGAGCATACCCGCCACGCTCCACGCATTTACAAGGTCTGTATGCACCATTATCATGCCTATGACCGCGCCGAGGAAGATGTTTCCGCCGAAAACACGAGCGGCAGATACAGCGATAAGTATCGGAAGGAATACAAACGCTGCGTTGCTGAAGAGGTGGAATATCTGATACGTGCCTGAGTTCGCCATATCCGGCCAGATTTTTGTCATGCCCTCAAGCAGACCCATCATAAGACCGGCGGCAACGATTGCCGGAAGAATAGGCACAAATACGTCGCCCAGCGCCTTGATCATGCGGAACGGCAAAGGCTGCTTCGCGGCGGCAGCTGCTTTTACGTCGGCCTTGGTGGCTGCTGTCATGCCGCTGATCGAGAGGAATTCATCATACACCTTGTTGACAACGCCGGTTCCAATGATTATCTGAAGCTGACCGTTGGAGCTGAATACGCCCTTGACGCCTTCAACTTCCTCGAGCTTCTTCATATCGACCTTGCTGTTGTCATTCGTCACGAGACGAAGTCTCGTAGCGCAATGTGCGGCTGACACAAGATTCTCGCGTTTGCCGACAAGCTCATAGATTTCCTGCGCGCATTTTCTGTTGTCCATAAAAACACTCCTTTGAATAAAAAATATTTTCAAGAAAGCCGAAAACCTTGAAATCGATTACAATTATATTGTAGCTCTTTCGGCTCTTGTTGTAAATTGACAATAATTACAAACATATTTTAAAATTATAGTTGATTTTTCAGGAGTTTCAAATCAATCCTAATTTTTCAAATGCCTTGTAAAGACCGTCGTCGGATACAGAGGGGCATACGTAGTCGGCTATTTTCTTCATTTCGGGATGACCGTTTTCCATACATACGCTGTAGCCGACCGCGTCGAACATTTCCTTGTCGTTCATGCTGTCGCCGAAGCCTATGGTATCGGAAATGTCCCTGTCGAGATAATCGCACAGACGGCGTATGCCTATGCCCTTGTTGAAGTCCAGACCGAACACCTCTCCGTTGAGACAGCCTAAGGATTCAAGATTCTGCACACAGAACACAAAGTAATCCTTGAGCAATTCCAAAGGCTCGTCGAGCTGGCTTCTTTCCGTACACATGAATACAATCTTGTAAACCGGAGCGCCGTCGTATTCGCTCATTGGCCGGATATTGAGAGTTTCGCTGAGCTGGCGGCGGAACCTGAGCAGCTCGGAATTTGAAAATTCGTCCGCGCCCTCAAGCAAATCCTCAAGTCCGTTGTCGCCGTAGGTTCCGTTGAGACATTCGACCGTGCGGAACACATGATTCCTCCCGAATACGTCCATGGCAAGCCGGAATACCTCCGGCTTCATGGGACGATCGAACACCACGTTCCCGTCGCAGACGACATATCCGCCCGCGCTCGCAACGTAGCCGTCGAAATTATATTGTAAAAGAGGTCTGAGCATGGCTAAATTCCTTCCGGTGCAAAGGAATACCTTATGCCCGTTGGACTGCGCTTTCTTTATGGCGTCAAGAGCCGACGCGGGCGGAATATTATACCCGGGTTCGGTCAGCGTGCCGTCGATATCCAGAAGTATGATTTTTTCATTCATGGCTTAACTTCCTTTCGTACTAAACCGAATCGCGTTCTATAAGAGTATATCCGAGCATGGTGTGAGTCAGCGGAAGCTTCTCTCCGGAATGCGTGAGACTGTATTTGATCATGGAAAGCAGCAGTCCCGCTGCCTTTTCGCCGCTTTCGAGGTGGAACAGCCGCACTGTCGTCAGCGCCGGAGAAATGACTGTTCCCGCCAGTCCGCCGCCGATGCCTCCCACGCTCACGTCCTCCGGAATCCGGAATCCCCGTTCCATCAGAGCCTTCATCGCGCCAACGGCAAGAGTGTCTGTCGCGCATATAACACCGTCGGGCTGAAATCCTCCGTCAAGAATCCCGTTCATTCCCTTGCTGCCCTCGTCAACGGTAAACAACACCTGCGTTCTGACAAGCTCCTCCGGATTCATTGAAGCCTCGCGCATGGCGTCCTCCACTCCGAGCCGCCTGTTGAGTCCCACGCTAAGATCATCCTCAACCGATCCGACGTAAGCAAGCCTGCGCCGTCCCTTTGCGATAACGTATCTCGCTATTTCACGGGCAGCGCTGCGGTCGTCGTGATAAATGCAGCTTACGGAGGGGTGGTTCTGTCCGCAGACGACGATAGGCGTTTCGCTTTCATTAAAAAATTTTATATGCGCTGGCGTGAGTACGGTCCCCATAAGAATAATTCCGGCAAGCTTCACCTCCTGCATCATTCTCAGATAGTCAAGCTCCTGTTTCCTGTCGTTTCCGGCGTTGCCGAATATAGTCAGATATCCCGACCTGCTCAGGACCGAGGATACTCCCTCAAGCAGGTTGCTGACCGAATCGGAATTGATTTTCGGAACGATCACGCCGATACTGTTGCTGCGGCGCTGTCTGAGCGAACGCGCCGCGACGTTCGGCACATAGCCGGTTTCTTCAATTATTTTTTTTATCTTCAGTCTTTTTTCCTCGCTGATGCTTCCCCCGTTCAGATAACGGCTGACCGCAGCGGAGGACACTCCCGCCAAAGCGGCTATTTCATTTATTTTCATAAATAAATCATCTCTGTCTCAGAAAGTATCAAAATACGATGTTTTTCAAATTAATTCTCCAGCGCCCATACAAAGCCATAGGGAGCAAGTTTTATGTAATTGTCGGTATGCTTCACGCCCGTAACGAGATTTGTATATGAGAAATTCTGTTCAAGCGGAATGTCGCGCTCCTCCTCGCAGAAGTTGAAAAGTGCGAGAAGACTGCGGTTTCCATAGCGCCTGCATATTCCGAGAACATTCGTCGAGCCTGTCTCTAAGGGATAAAATTCCGCCTGCGCCATAAATACGTCGTTCCCGGCGCGGATTTCCTCAAGTCTTCTCAGCGCGGCGAAGATTTTTCCCTGATAACTTTCGCGGTCGTTTCTTTTTTCGGCGAGCTTCCAGTCGAATTTTCCGCGATGGAGATAGCGGCTGTCAAATTTCTTGTTGATATCCGCGTGATATCTGTAATCGTTGAGCTGTCCCACCTCGTCTCCGCTGTATATTACCGGAATGCCGCTCTGTGTGAACATATAAGCGTGCAGCATGATATCCGCTTCGACCGCAAGGGCAAGCGCCTTTTCGTCATTCTCCCACAACGCCGCCTCTATGCCGCAGAGACTGGCTGTCGTTCCGCAAAGACGGGCGTCCTGAAGTATCTGATCCTCATTGTAAAGCTCTCCGCGTGAGACGCTGCCAGGGAATTTTCCGGTAAAGTAATCGTTGAGGAATTTCTTGTGGGGAATCTGCTCCATCATATTCTCCCTGAGCCAGTCGTAATCGAGTCCCCAGCCTATGTCGTCGTGACATCTGAGGTAATTCAGGAAAACATAATTCTTGGGCAGCTCGGCGAGCTTTTGGGTCTGCCGTTCCAGCAGGCGCACGTCGCGGGTTGCGACGGTGTTCCACGTGCTCGCCATTGTGGTGACGTTGTAGAGCATGTGACATTCGGGCTTTTCCGTAGTTCCGAAGTACGGCACTACCTTGGACGGCTCCATGACGACTTCGCCCAGAAGCAGCACTGACGGACAGGCAATTTCACAGATAATTCTCATCATACGCACAATGCTGTGAACCTGCGGCAGATTGCGGCATGGCGTGCCGATTTCCTTCCAGATATACGGAACAGCGTCCAGCCGGATAACGTCTATGCCCGCGTTGGCAAGATAGAGAAGATTCTCGGTCATGTCGTTGAATACAATCGGATTGGCGTAATTCAGATCCCACTGATAGGGATAGAATGTGGTCATAACGATGTCGCCGTTTTCAAGCTTAGTGAAATTCCCCGGCGCGGTGGTCGGGAAAACCTGCGGCACTGTGGATTCGTACTGACTCGGAATATCCCAGTTATCGTAGAAGAAATATCTGCTTTTGGCCTGAGCGTCACCTGCGCGGGCAGCCTTTGCCCATTCGTGCTCGTCGCTCGTGTGATTCATTACGAAGTCAAGACAGCAGCTTATTCCGCGCTTATGGCACATTTCGGTGAGATTCCTCAGATCGTCCATCGTGCCAAGCTCCGGCTGAACCTTGCGGAAATCAGCCACCGCGTACCCGCCGTCACTGTGTTCCTTAGGACTTTCGAGCAGCGGCATGAGATGTATGTAATTCACGCCGCTTTCCGTGAAGTAGTCGATTTTCTTTGCGACTCCCTTCAGATTGCCGGCAAAATTATCGACGTACAGCATCATGCCTACTATATCGTTGCTTCTGTACCAGTCGGGATTTTTTTCGCGCTTACGGTCTATCGCCTTGAGAGAATCCGAACGTCCGGCGTAATATTTTCTTATCAGCGTGCAAAGATAATTAAATCCCTGCTCATCATTGTTGTAAAGCTCGCAGTAAAGCCATTTCAGCTCGTCGTAACGGGCGTCAAAGCGGAGATCAAGTTCATTTTTATATGTTTCAGTCATTTTTCACTATGCCTCCTGTCTCATTTTTTCCTCAAGCTCATTAAGATCCGGCATGGCTGGAATCGCACCGTGACGCGATGTTGTGATCGAAGCCGCTAAATTCGCGGCGCGCACGCTCTCATAAAGCTGCTCCGGACTGAGGTCTTGTGGTCTGTAAATTTTCAGAGCCGCCATCCGGCTGAGGAACGCCCCGAAGAATGTGTCTCCGGCGCCGTTGGTATCCGCGACGCTGACCTTGAATCCGTCAGCCTTTCCGGTTTCGTCTCCTCTGCGGTAGAACGCCCCGTCCGCGCCGAGCGTCAGAAGAATCAGCGGAATGCCGTAATCGTTATACAAACTCTGTGTTCCTGCCACGCAGTCGTCAGTACCGGTCAGAAGCGGCAGCTCCTCGTCGGAAATTTTGAGAATATCCACCTTTCCGAGCACGGACTTTATTCTTTCAACAGCCTGCGCCTGACTCTTCCAGAGATTTGCGCGGTAATTCGGGTCATATGTCACTGTCGCGCCGAATTCCCTTGCTTTGGAGGCGGCGTAAATTGTAGCCGTGCGGGATGGCTCGTCCGTCATGCTGACTGATCCGAAATGCAGAAAATGAGTGTCAGCCAGCATGTCAAGATTTATTTCATTGCTTCTGAGCAGCACGTCCGCGCAGTTGGTGCGGTAAAATGAAAAGCTGCGTTCTCCGGTTTCCGAAACAGATACTACCGCAAGCGTAGTACGCGCATAGTCGTCAGTAAGCATTCCCGAAACGTCAACCTTGTTTTCCCTGAGCGTTTCACGAAGAAAATCACCGTAATAGTCCTTTCCGACCTTGCCGATGAACGCGGTATCCGCTCCGAGTCTCGACGCGGCGACAGCGACATTCGCGGGCGCTCCGCCCGGATTTGCGTTGTAAATTGGAATCCCGTTTTCTCTCCCGCGGCAAGTAAGATCAATAAGTATTTCTCCAATGGTTACTATATCTTTCATAGCTGCACCTCTCATCAATGAATAATTGCGACAATGAAAATGTTTGTAATCGATTTCATTAATTATAATATAACATACAGCATTAATTTTTTTCAACAACTTTTGTACAACACGCATATAGAATTTAACCATGATATTTTGTAAATTTTAAATGAAGCGCAAATAAAAACTGCCGACGTATTCCAACATTACTGTAGAAATGAGTCGGCAGACTATTCTCTTTTTACCCGCGTTGATTAATACACGGCACTATTCGCATCGGTCTTTCATGAACCCGGCAAAAAATATTATTCTGTCTTTTTCGTTAACTTTACGACATATCCGGAATCCGGCAGCAGGTCATATGTCAATATGTCGTATTTGTTAACCTCACGAGTCGTGACATTCAGCTTCTTTTTATTTGCGTCGCTGTATATCACTGCCTCATATTCTCCTTCTCCGAGAAATTTCAGCGGCAGCGACATGCCTTTTTTTGCGTCCTTGGTAATGGTTGCAACGTACCATACGTCGCCGGAACGCCTTGCCATGGTTATATAATCGCCCGCGTCGCCGCCTAAGAAAACTGTGTCATCCCATGCGGCAGGAAGATTCTTATAAAATGAAGCTCCGTTGAATGTGCGGTAATCCTTGCTGCTGCCTGCCATACAAGGCATTCCCGACTCAAGAATTACGCAGCTTGCAAGCTGTAGTCCAAGCGTACTCTTGTTTGATTTCGGATATACCCTCGGCGTAAGATCCATCGGACCTATTACATTCCTTGTGAACGCCCAGATCACAGCCTGATTGACAAAATAACCTCCATATTCCTCTCCCTTGACTGCTTCGCGGTTGATTACGTTTGGATATGTACCGCGTTCTCCTGCTGGCTTCGACGCGCCGTGACAATTTACCAGCAGATGACATTCAGAACATATCCTGTATATTTCATTCATATCGCTCATGGTGGTCTGATCCTCGCTGTCAAAGAAATCGGCTTTAATTCCCTTTATTCCCTTGTCAGCGTATTCCCGAAGTACTTCCCTCTCATCCGGCGTGTCGAGATCGGCATATTTGATCCATATTATCAGACCGATTCCCTTATCATTGGCGTATTGCAGAATATCCTCAAACCAGCTGTAATAGCCCTCGTAGACTCTGCCTTGCCTGTTTGATTTCGGCTGCCAGCCCTCGTCGAGTATCAGATAACTCCAGCCCATTTCAGCCGAAAGATCTATATATTGTTTAATAGTCTTGGGGTTGTTCTGCCCTTTGATCCTCTCAGAAAGCCACGTCCACGCCGTAACCCCCGGTTGAACCCACGAGTAATCCCCCCGCGCCCTCGGCGACAGATTTTCCGCCATATCGCTCAGGGCAATATCTCCGGCGTTCCCGTAAATTCCAAATCTCCAAGGTGAAAGAAAATCCGTTGTAATCGAAGTCGGACTGCTTTTTACAACAGGCGCAGGGCTTAATCCGTATACATTGCTGCCCTTAACGCTCAGAACAGAGCCGTGATACGGGAAGCTCACCATGTCAGCCTCGGAAAGCAAGAGGTATTTTCCGGACAGACTTCCGCTGCTGTCAGCTACGGAAATCAACGCAGGGAAGCATACATAGCTTGACGTTTTTTTTGACAGCGCTTCAGATGAGTAAGTGGAATATATATTCTCGTAACAGAATTTTTTCCTGATATTGTTCACAAGCTCCGCTGTAATACTTGATTTGGGAGGAACTGAAAAGCTTCCGGTTTCTTCCTCAACAGAAAGTTGAATCTGCGAGCTATCCTTTGACCGGATTCCCGAACGGTACGCAAAACCGTCTTCATATGCTCTTAAATACACATCATAAAAGAAATTGTCCCTTTCATATGTAAGAACGGTTTCACTGTAATAATTTCTTGAGATATTTCTCTTGCCGCTGATATTCGTGTATTTTTCATCATGAATCTGAGCTGGCGTTTGTCTTACGAACGAAAGTCCCTGAGAGAAATCACATTGGTCGGTTTTTATGCCTATGTATGACCTGTCAAGCAGCAACAGACCCGATGAGTCAGATACAGTATAAAAAAGTGTGCCGTTTTCATCAGTGTCAATATTAACGCAGAGCTTTTGCAGCGGCGAACAGAGCTGCTTCTGAGGCTCTCCTAAGATATATTCCGGAGAGTCCTCTTCGGATGACACTGATACATCATTGTAATTCTTGTATGTGCTTCTTTTTTCGCTTTTGGAATTCATTGCGAAGTAAAACAGTACCAGTGCAGGCAATACTATAATCACAAAAACAGCCACAAGCAGTTTTTTCATTGCGAACTCTCCGTAACAGTACTGTCAGAGGCAGAAACCTTTACACCGGCAATTGCAGCCGCTTCCGCAGCAAGCTTGAGAAAATCCTCGTCGGCTTTTTTGGCTTCCTTATCAGCCTTCTTTTTCGCGGCAGCTTCCGCCTTTTCTTTTTCAATGGCTTTGTAGATATCCTCGGTAATGTCCTTATCAAGATAAACAAGATTGTACCAATAATCGGCGTTTTTCTGCAAATCTATAATCAGAACATATGTTCCCTGCAGTCTTTCGGAATGATGCGTTTTGTCTATCGGAATCCTCGCATTGACCTGTTCATAGCCCAGATACTCAGCTCCGTGAAGCGCCATGGACATTACTTCTTTTTGACTGATATTGGTTGTGACATAGTGCAGACACCTTTCAGCAAAGCTGCTCAGTCGTTTTGCGCTCATACTCTTGACCTTTTTCATCAGTTCAGCTATGACCTTGCGCTGACGTTCGGTTCTGCCAAAGTCACCGCCGCCAACATAACGTACCCTTGTGTATGCGAGCGTCTGCTTGCCGTTCAGGTGATAAGTTCCGCTTTTTTCGGGAAGATAATCCCTGCCTCTACTATGCCAATAAATACAGTTCAGCTCATACAGATAAACTTCATTCATGACCTTTATTTCCTCGGCGGTAAGATACATATCCACTCCGTCAAGATAATTAACTATATTAATAAAGTTGAAGAAATCAACATGTACATACTTGTCAAGCTTTATTCCGAAATTCTTCTCATACGTTTTGAACATGAGATTGTGACCGCCATAGCCGAACGCGGCATTCAGCTTGCCCTTTCCGGCTTCCTTGTGGTTTCCGCCCTTGGGAATGTCAACAAGAATATCTCTCATAAAGGAAGAAAAAAATATTTTTTTTGTCTTCTTGTTAATAGTTACCAGAACCATCGAATCGGTATTGGTTCTGTATCTACCCATAAGACGTGAATCCGTTCCGGCAATCATTATGTTTATTATATCAGGATCACTGAAATCATATTTAAGTTCTCCGGGTTTATAAGACAATTCGATCTCTCTCAGCTTTTCAAGCTCTTCATCATTCATCTTTTCCGTATCTATATCGTCGCCCTGTCTGAACTCGGCGTCCGACACATATTCAAAATCATCATTTCCATCAACAATATTCATCTTGCTGTAATAATGATAAAAAGCTCCGTATGCCACAGACATAAGTATTACTACAACGCCTAATAATGAAATTAAGACATAGGATATCTTTTTGAGAACGCTTCCTTTTTTTGATGATTTTTTTCCGGATTTCAATGATATCAGCCCCTTTATAAGCAAACCATAAGCAACGGTAACGCCGCCATGACATTTTTATTTTCCATAAACAAGATTATACCAATACCTTTTGTTTTTGTCAAAATTAACTCCGAGTACGGAAGCCCCTCTGATTTTCATATATTTATAGGAGCCGTCTATCGGCATTCTGCCGTTGACTATTTTGTAATTGAGATATTCCTTCGCGTTCACAAGCAAAGACATAACTTCTCCCTGTGTAAGATTTGTGGAAACCATGGGAAGCACAATATCCGCCATTGAATTCAGCTCGGATACGCTCAGAGTCTTGGTCTTTTTGATGATCTGCCCCATAACATTGCGCTGACGCTCCGTGCGTGCAAAATCCGATCCAACGTACCTTACACGCGAATATGCCAGAGCCTGAACGCCATTCAGGTGATATTTTCCGGACTTATTCACTTTAATAATATTGGAGCCTGCCTTTAAGGATTTATTGATATATGGGATATATGTTTTATTCATAACCTTGATCTCAGCGGGAGTAAGCGGCAGATCCACTCCGCCTACAGCGTCTACAAGAGCTACAAAATTATAAAAGTCTATCTGCACATACCTGTCGATTTTTATTCCGAAATTTTCGTCAATCGTCTTGAAAAGAAGCTTGGGACCTCCAAACACAAACGCCGCGTTGAGCCTGTTTTTTCCCACTCCTGGTATTTTTACATATGTATCCCTGAGAATAGACGTCATTGTCATTCTTTTATTATTTTTATCAATAGATAATATTACCATTGTATCTGTGCGCGAACGCTTTACTCCTTTTTTGCGGCTGTCAGTACCCACAAGGAGAATGTTGGTAACATTTTTTTCGTCAAATTTTATACTTTCCTGAATATCATCATTTTCAACTGGTTCATCTGTTTTTTCGTTGTTTTCATTATACAGGTTTTCCAGCTGCTGACGTTCCTCGTCAGTAAGTTCATTGTCGTTAATATCGCCCTCTTCATAATCCACCGCGGTAACTATCTGAGAATCTTTATCAATATCAGTAATATTCATTTTGTTGTAATAATGAACAAAGACTCCGTACGCGGTCGCCATTATAATAATCGCCACGCAAAGAACCGCGCCTAACGCAATAATAATCTTTTGCCTCAATGTCAGTTTTTTTCTTTCCTTAACACGGACATCATTCTTTTTTACTGCAAATCCCATTTTATACATCATTTCCTTTCAAAAAACCGATGTCATTCCATAGCTAAATGTCTTAAAAAGCTTTCCTACTGAAAGATGCTATCAGTAATGGATTTTATCATATAATTATGACTTTAGTTTTTTTTAATTATTAATTTAATATGACTAATGAGAATTAAGGGAAATAAGATGCCAAAATAATAATCCCGGCAGACATGCAAAAAATAAACAGACTGCCGGGAAAATTATCAATAATCAAAAGCGACTATCTGAAAAATTAAGCACGCAAAACGCGAACGAATTACGCAAGCTCAGCAAAGTACTTGATGGTGCGAACCATCTGGCTGGTGTAGGAATTCTCGTTGTCATACCAGGAAACTACCTGAACCTCATAGAGATCATCGGCAATCTTTGCAACCATTGTCTGTGTTGCATCAAAGAGTGAACCGTATCTCATGCCGATAACATCGGAAGAAACGATCTGATCCTCATTGTAGCCGAAGGACTCGGAAGCAGCAGCCTTCATAGCGGCATTGATGCCTTCCTTGGTGATGTCAGCGCCTTTAACTACAGCTGTAAGAATTGTTGTGGAACCTGTCGGAACAGGAACTCTCTGTGCCGAGCCGATGAGCTTACCGTTAAGCTCGGGAATTACAAGACCGATTGCCTTGGCAGCGCCTGTGGAGTTGGGAACGATGTTGGCAGCGCCGGCTCTTGCTCTTCTGAGGTCGCCCTTTCTGTGAGGACCGTCGAGAATCATCTGATCGCCTGTGTACGCATGGATTGTGCTCATGATACCGCTCTGAATGGGAGCATAGTCATTGAGAGCCTTTGCCATCGGAGCAAGGCAGTTGGTTGTGCAGGAAGCAGCGGAAATGATGGTATCCTCAGCGGTAAGAGTCTTCTCGTTAACGCTGAAAACGATGGTGGGAAGGTCATTGCCTGCGGGAGCTGAAATAACAACCTTCTTTGCGCCTGCGTCGATGTGAGCCTGGCTCTTTGCCTTTGAGCAATAGAAACCTGTGCATTCGAGAACAACGTCTACGCCGATCTCACCCCAGGGCAGATCCTTTGCGTCCTTCTCGGCATAGATCTTGAGAGTCTTGCCGTCAACAGTGATTGTGCCTGCCTCGTCGTCGGCTTCAACTGTGTGAAGACCTTCGCCGATTCTGCCGCAATAGCCGCCCTGAGCGGTATCATACTTGAGCAGCTGGGCAAGCATGGAGGGCTTGGTAAGATCGTTGATTGCAACAACTTCATAACCCTCAGCGCCAAACATCTGTCTGAAAGCGAGACGGCCAATTCGGCCAAAACCATTAATAGCAACTTTTACTGACATTGGAAAGTTACCTCCTAAAGAAAATTTCTGATTATATAATATCTCATTTTTCTATAAATTACAAGAGCAAGATTTAAATTTTATAAAAATTTTCATAATTTTTTTGTTTTTGATGTGTTTTCGTCTTTTAAATATATCCTTGAATAGAAAAATAACGTGAATCGTGAAAATAGTCTGTCTATTTTTTAAAAATTATTTATAAAACTCTTGACACCATTTGAATTATATGTTATAATGCCATTTGTTCGTAGTTACAGAGTATATTTGCTGATGTGGCTCAGTTGGTAGAGCAGCTGATTCGTAATCAGCAGGTCAGGGGTTCAAGTCCCCTCATCAGCTCCATTTCCGGACGCATAGCTCAGCT
>ONCX01000017.1 GCA_900316455.1 uncultured Eubacteriales bacterium | reverse complement strand
TGACGAGGCTCCCCTGCTAAGGGAGTAGGCTGGGTAAAATCTGGCGCGAGGGTTCAAATCCCTCCTTCTCCGCCAAAGCGAAAATCCTGTCGTCGTAAGGCGACAGGATTTTTTATTGTGCTATTCGCAATGGAACATTATAACATAATAAAGAAAAACATGAAAGCGGAAAACAGGTGATGAAAAAACGAATTGTTTTATTCGTTCTTGTGTGACCATGTTAGGAATATTGCTGCCGTCCGACACAGTAATTTGGGAAATATCACGTGTCAGACGGCTTTTTTGCTTATATAACAAATGTTATATTTTTGATTCACTTGCGAATTTATATATATCGTCAGTGAGTCCGTTTATCTGTTCCACATCGCAGGAGGTGTCCTTTGATGTGTGAATGAGCGGCAGATACAGATGACCTGTGATGGATTTTTTGGCGTAGCTTACCATAACGGAGTTTTTGAAGTTTGCGTGGTCGCTGAGGAAGATCATTGCGCTGCGTTTTTTTACCGGAGCCTGTCCCGCTTCTTTGAACGCGTTAACAAGAGAATCGGTGAGTTCCGGTTTCTTTGTATAGGCTAATGTCAGTATATTGCCGTATCCCACACAGTCGAAATTTATTACTTTGGTATTGCTCAGGTCTATGCCGTTTTTCCTGCAATACTTTGCAAAGCCTGACGAGCCGAGCAGTCCCCATTCCTCGTTGTCAAAGAACACAAAGCAGCATTTTTTTCGCAGATCGTCGTCTCCGGCGATTTTATTGGCAAGTGCAAGCAGCGAGAGCACGCCGCTTGTGTTGTCGTTACGGTTATTCTTATTTTTTATAGTCATAGAAATAATTATTATAAGAAGTAATAATAAAATCGCCAGCTCTCCGGACCAGAAGATCATATCTCCCGAAGCTGACGGGAATATGACAGAGCTTGCTATCGGAACAGAAAATCCAAGCGCACAGATTATTGCTGTAAGAAAAATATTTGCGCCGGTCTGTCCCCACAGAGAGGCGGTTTTCAGCATCCAGCCCGTTCTGCCGGGGGTGTCGTAATGAGCAGTGAACATGTACTCAGCATGAGGATCGCCGACGAGCAGATTTGTTCCCGAAGCGTTTATTTCTGTAATGTCATCATCGCTGTAGCCTGATTTTATCAGCTCTTTCCTGAGGGTATTTCTCAGCGCTGCCTTTTCCTTTTTTGTGAATCTTGTCGGGTGATTTTCAAAAATCTCATGCGCCTTCTGATTTGTTACAGACATAATTAATATTTTCCTCTTTTCTTTTTTAAATGAATTATAATAAGTTGCAGCCGAATGCAATAAAGGCTCCGGAGCTAAAACCTATAGGATAATTTTACATAGGAAGTCGTCCGGAGTCTTTTATTTTTGATTAGAATATTTAATTAGTCAGATTAATTTAATAGACGGATTCAGAAATTAAAATCTGCCTGCCTTTGCTGCTTCCTCGATGGAAACGGCGACGGAAACCGTCATACCGACCATTGGGTTGTTGCCCGCGCCGATGAGACCCATCATCTCAACGTGCGCCGGAACAGAGGATGAACCGGCAAACTGCGCGTCTGAATGCATTCTGCCGAGGGTATCGGTCATGCCATAGGAAGCGGGACCGGCTGCCATGTTGTCGGGGTGGAGAGTACGACCTGTGCCGCCGCCGGAAGCAACGGAGAAGTACTTCTTGCCAGCCTCGATGCGCTCCTTCTTGTAGGTTCCCGCAACGGGATGCTGGAATCTGGTGGGGTTGGTGGAGTTGCCGGTGATGGAAACGTCAACATTCTCTTTCCACATGATCGCAACGCCTTCCTGAACGTCGTTGGCTCCGTAGCAATTGACCTTTGCTCTCGGGCTTGCGGGGTCCTTGGAATAGCACTTGCGGAAAACTTCCTTCAGCTCGCCGGTGTGATAATCATATTCTGTTTCAACATAGGTGAAGCCGTTGATTCTGGAGATTATCTGAGCGGCGTCCTTGCCGAGACCGTTGAGGATAACGCGGAGGGGCTTCTGACGGACCTTGTTTGCCTTGTCGGCAATGCCGATAGCGCCTTCCGCCGCGGCAAATGATTCATGACCCGCAAGGAATGCAAAGCATTCGGTGTCCTCTTCGAGGAGCATCTTGCCGAGGTTGCCGTGACCCAGACCAACCTTGCGGCGGTCGGCGACGGAGCCGGGAATGCAGAATGCCTGCAGACCTTCACCGATAGCAGCAGCGGCGTCGGAAGCCTTGCGGCAGTTCTTCTTGATAGCGATGGCTGCGCCAACAGTATAAGCCCATTTTGCGTTCTCAAAGCATATGGGCTGAATGTTTTCAACCATGTGATAAACGTCGAGTCCCGCGTCCTTGGTGATCTGCTCGGCTTCCTCGATGGAATCGATGCCGTACTCGGTCAGCTTTGCGAGAATCTGTTTTTCTCTTCTGTCGTATGACTCAAATGTTATGCTCATAGTACGTTACCTCCTCTTATTATTCTTTTCTGGGATCGATGAATCTGACAGCGTCGGCAACGCGGCCGTACTGACCGGAAGCCTTCTGCAGAGCGGTGTTTGCGTCGTCGCCCTTCTTGATGAAGTCCATCATCTTGCCGAAGTTGACATATTTGTAGCCGATAATCTCATCGTCCTCATCAAGAGCGAGGTCGGTGATGTATCCGTCTGTCAGTTCGAGGTAACGGGGACCCTTGGAAACGGTGCCGTATGTGGTGGCAACCATTGATCTTGCGCCCTTGCCGAGATCCTCAAGACCTGCGCCTATCTGGAGACCGTCCTCAGAGAACGCGCTCTGTGTGCGGCCGTAGACGATCTGGAGGAAAAGCTCTCTCATAGCGGTGTTGATAGCGTCGCATACGAGGTCTGTGTTGAGAGCCTCCATTACGGTCAGACCGGGGAGAATTTCCGCTGCCATAGCCGCGGAATGAGTCATACCGGAGCAGCCGATTGTTTCAAGCAATGCCTCCTGAATGATACCCTCCTTGACGTTGAGAGAGAGCTTGCAGGTACCCTGCTGGGGAGCGCACCAGCCGATGCCGTGTGTGTAGCCGGAAATGTCTTTCACGTCGCGTGCCTTGACCCATTTTGCCTCTTCGGGAATGGGAGCAGCACCGTGATGTACGCCCTGATGGACAGGACACATTTCTCTTACTTCTGTTGAATAGACCATAAAAGTCTTCCTCCTTAGTAAAGTTTTTGAGTCGGTTATCCGCTTCAACATTGTAGCACAAAACGCCCAATTTGTCAATATAATATAGATTATTTTTGAAACGAACGGCGATATTATTGCAATATTTTCAAATTTTTCAAATTTTATTCTGATCCGGAAAAATCACACGCTTTCCGCGTCGCGCATCCACTCAGCGTAAAGCATATCGGAAGGCATGCGCCAGTCGCCTCTTGGTGAAATCGCAGTGCTGCCCACCTTCGGACCGTCCGGAAGGCAGCTTCTTTTGAACTGCTGCGTGAAGAAACGACGCACAAAATTAACCAGCCATTTTTTTATTATCTCAGGTGAATACTTTCCCTCGAATGTCCGGAGAGCTATTCGGTAAATCTTGTGCGGCGGGAATCCAAAGCGCATTATATAATACATAAAGAAATCGTGAAGCTCGTAAGGTCCCACAATGTCCTCAGTGCGCTGGGCTATTTCCCCGTTTTCCTCAGGCGGCAGAAGCTCCGGACTCACCGGTGTGTCGAGTACGTCGTAAAGCACCGATTTGAGCGGCTCCTCTGAAGCCGAGGCGAAATATCCCACAAGATAACGCACAAGCGTCTTTGGAACCCCCGCGTTTACGCCGTACATTGACATATGGTCGCCGTTGTAGGTCGCCCAGCCGAGAGCAAGTTCGGAAAGGTCGCCAGTGCCTATTACCAGTCCGCCCAGCTTGTTTGCGGTATTCATGAGAATGAGCGTTCTTATGCGCGCCTGTGAATTCTCGTATGTCACGTCGGTAGTAACTCCGTCGTGTCCTATATCCGAAAAATGCTGCTGCACGGCGGCGTGAATGTCAATTTCCTTAAATGAAGTGCCGATTGCCTCAGCCATTTTCTGTGCATTGGATTTGGTGCGGGAGGTTGTCCCGAAGCAGGGCATTGTGACTGCGGCGATATTTTCAAGCGGCTTGCCGAGAGCCTTGAACGCGTCTACCGTGACGAGATAGGCGAGCGTGGAATCCAGACCTCCGGAAAGCCCGATGACAGCGCATTTGGAATGCGTTCCTTTCAACCGGCGCTGAAGTCCGGAGCTTTGAATGTGGATTATTTCGCGACAGCGTTCCTCAAGATTTGCCTTGTCGGACGGTACGAACGGGGTGGGGGAAAAGCTGCGTTCCAGCCTTGTTTCGGTAACGTCAAGACTGAATTCCGAGATTATCTTATATTTATCTGATGGAACGGCTGTGAATGTCGTCATTCTGCGGCGGTCGGCGTCTATACGCTGTATGTCTATATCCGCCGTGATGAAACTCCCTGTGTTCCACCGCTGCTGCGCTAACATTGAGGCGTTCTCGCAAATCATGCAGTGTCCGGAGAATACAAGGTCGGTGGTGGATTCTCCGTCTCCCGCGCTGCAATAGGCATACGCGCAGATAAGGCTTCCGGAAAGTCCGCGGATTATCGAACGGCGGTATTCCGACTTGCCTATAAGCTCGTTGGAGCAGGAGAGATTGAATATCACATTTGCGCCCGCCTGAGCGAGTCCCACTGACGGCGGGCACGGAACCCACGCGTCCTCGCATATCTCCGCGGCGACGATAAGCTCCGGCATTCCGGAGCAGCGTAGCATTCCCTGACCCAAAAACACATTCTGACCGGCGTAATTTATGGAAAATCCGTTTTCCGGCGCGGGCGTGAACCGTCTGCCCTCGTAGAATTCCGAATACGTCGGAATGTGCGTCTTTGGGATCAGCGCGAGAAGCCTGCCGCGGTTTATGAAAGCCGCGCAGTTGTATAGGGAGCAGCCGACGGGAACGGGAACGCCGACGGCAATCAGCATGTCAAGCTCCGCCGTTTCCGCGATTATTTGCGAAAGAGCTTTCTCGGCGGCTTTGAGAAGCGTCTGCTGCAAAAATATGTCCTCAAGAGTGTAGCCGGTAATTCCAAGCTCGGTGAACACTGCGAGCTTTACTCCGGCAGCGCTCATTTCATGTGACATTGAGATGATTCTCTCCGCGTTGAGCATGCAATCGCCGAGAGCTATTTCCGGCACTCCGGCGGCGATTTTGACAAATCCGTCTTTCATTGTGCGTCATTCCTTATATTTGGTATTATTATCGTTATTATACAACGATTCGCCTTGCTGTGCAATATTATTTTGATTTTACAATTGAAAAACCGATAAAAAAATATTTTTGACCTGCGTGTTAAAAAAGGCTGACGGTTTATTGACTTTTTTTCATTATATGTTAAAATAATAGATATCTATTGTATCTTCGACGCGGGGTTGGAAGGTGATTAATTGCAGTATAAAAACCGCAGGCTGAGACATGAACTTAAATACATTATCTCATTCCGCGACTACTACGAGCTTAGAAGCCGCGCTATGGCGTTCATGCGCCGCGACGAGCACGGTGATAACGGGAAATATTTCATCAGGAGTCTCTATCTTGACGACATAATGCTCTCGGATTACAACCAGAAAATGGACGGCTGGAACAGGCGGCGCAAGTACCGCATACGTATTTACGATTTCAGCGATGAAATAATCAAATTTGAGATCAAGGACAAATTTGACAGCTGTATTTCAAAGGTGTCGGATACAATTACTATTGACGAATACAACTGTATTGTACAGGGCAACTTTGACTTTATAAGCGACATTATATTTTCAAATTCCGACGGCGGCAGGCGGGGAGCGCTCAGAATGGCGTATATTGATAACGCCGCGAAAATTCTTTCTCCGCGGGTCGTTGTGGATTATGACCGCGAGGTGTTCATTTGCGGAGAGGGGAATGTCCGCATGACATTCGACATGAATCTGAGAGCGGGACTTGCTTCGGAGGATATATTTGACCCTGAACTCCCCACTGTTCCCGCATATGAAGAAGGCTGCATGATTCTTGAAGTGAAATACGACGATTTTCTGCCGGATTATATCAAGAAAATGCTGCGCCCTCTCGGAAGATGGCAGTCGTCACAGTCAAAGTATGCAATGTGCTGCATAGCGCAGGCGAATTTATTCGGAAAGGACGTTTATTAATGAATTTCAGCGATGTATTCAAAAGCAAATTTTTAAGTCAGGTTGGCAGCATTTCGCCAATGGACGCCGTTATTACGCTTGGCGTCGCTATTGCCTTAGGTCTTATAATATTCTTTATTTATAAAATCACATTCAGCGGAGTGATGTACAGCGGCAGCTTCAATATGTCGTTGCTCCTGATGGTAGTTATTACGGCGGTAATAATTATGACGATCAGTTCAAACGTCGTCCTCTCGCTCGGAATGGTCGGCGCACTTTCGATAATTCGTTTCCGCACGGTAATCAAGGATCCGATAGACATTATGTATCTTTTCTGGGCTATTTCGATGGGAATAATTGTAGGTGCGCATCAATACTTATTTGCTCTGATCTGCGTGCTTGTGATTGCCGCGCTGTGTTTTGTCATGTCCGCGCTAAAGAAGAAGGACAAGATGTATCTCATAATAGTGCGTTACAGGCACGGAGCTTCCACTGACGTGGAGAAGTCGCTCAAATCCGTCGGCGGCAGGGTTAGGAATAAGGCTGTGTCAAAGGGCGGGATTGAAACGATTGTCGAGGTCAATACAAAGGTTGCCGACAGCGATTTTGTCGAAAAGCTGCTCACGATAAACGGCGTTGTAAGCGCTGTCCTTGTGAATTACAACGGCGAATACGCCGAATGATCCTTGTAACAAACCACTGTAATTAATTTTTTAAAATAACATGAAAATAAAATATAAAAAAACTTGATTTTGCGGAGACTATATGATATAATTAAATTTACGGAGTCAATCCGCGATCTGCCGGTGTGGTGGAATTGGCAGACACACGGGACTTAAAATCCCGTGATGGCAACATCGTACCGGTTCGAGCCCGGTCACCGGCACCAAAGCGCGGGTGTTACCGCTTGGAATAGTGAATGGTGAATAGTGGATAGTGAATGGATATTATGTGTTCATTATTTTGCTGCTTATCGTTTGCTATTCTTTTTTATTTTTGAAAGGATCGTCAGTCTTAATGAAGAAATTGATTTTTATTTTGCTCAAATACGGAATGAGATTTATTTATTTCTTTATGAAGCTATTCACGCCCGTGGGTGACAAGGCGGTATTCCTCAGCCGACAGTCGGATAAACCCTCGGAAAATTTTCTCCTGCTGCGGGACGAGCTGCAAAGGGTATCGCCATCTACCAAATGCGAGTTCTACTGTCGTCTCGGACTCAAAAGCGAAATGGGACTTTCCTATGCGCTACTCATGCTCAGGCAGATGAAGGCTCTCGCCGGCGCGAGGCTTTGCTTTACAGAGAGCTATTGCATTCCGATATCCGTGCTGCGTCACAAGAAGCAGCTCCGCGTCGTACAGATATGGCATTCCATGGTCGCAGTCAAGAAATTCGGCTGGCAGACTGTTGATATGCCGGAAGGCACTGCATCAGATATCGCCGGAATAATGGATATGCACAAGGGATATGACCTTGTTGCCGTCGGCAGCGAATACATGAGGCAGTTCTTCGCGGAGGCTATGAACACGCCTATCGAAAAAATACTCCCGCTCGGAACTCCCGTCGCCGACAGACTTCTTGACTCAGCGGGTCAATACAATGAGCTGCGCGAGCGCTTCTATGACGAATATCCTCAGGCAAGGGGAAAAAAAATCGCGGTCTGGCTGCCTACCATGCGCCGAGACTATCCCATTGACTGCGACGATATGATAAACGGCTTCGACTGCGAAAGATACGTGCTTGTGGCTAAACTTCATCCGCTTGACCGGCATACGGTTATCAGCGGAAAAAACGCAATAACAGATAAGAAATTCACTACGGAACAGGCGATAATTCTGTCGGACGCGGTTATTTCGGACTATTCGGGCGCTGCTGCCGAAGCCGCGCTGCTCGATAAGCCGGTATACTTCTTCATTCCGGATACGGAGCGGTATTCAGCCGAATGCGGAATCAATGTAAATCCTGCCGAGGTTTTCCCGAATGTTTCCTTTTCGGCTCCGGAAGCCCTTGCAGACGCCGTAATAAGCGAAAAGGCTTCGGACGCAGACATTGCGCTGGTCAAAAAAATGCTGTGCGGAGGCTGCGACGGACATTCCACAGAAAAAATAGTAAGGCTTGCGCTTAAACTAAACGATTGAAATTTTCAATAAGCCACTTTGCAACGCTGTCGTCATCATTTGATCCTATAACGTCATCCGCGACTCTTTTAAGCGGCTCCACCGCGTTTTCCACCGCATAGCACTCATCGGAGACCTCAAACAGCGGCACGTCGTTTATCGAATCCCCGAATGAAATTATCCTGTCCATTCCGGTAAGCTTCTTGATGGTGTCGAGGGCGTGCGCCTTGCTTACGCGGTAGTCCATAATTTCAAGCCAATAGTATTCGGGACCGTATATATCCCTTTGCAGAATGCAGTTGAGCGATTCCTCCGAGGTAAGATCGGCAAGAAGCGGGGAGAGCAGTTCGTCGGTGTCCTCGATACAAGTGACATAGAATATTTCACCGCAAAAGAGGTCGTCAAAGCTGTCAACCGGAAGCATTCTCCCGTCCTCCCTGCGTGAATCGAGGTAATTCTGCATTCCTGCGCTTTCCGTGCCGCGCTGCCACAGCACCTTTTCCTCTCCGTCAAGGTATGTGTACACAAGAGGACTGACTCCGAATTTATCAAGAGTCTCTCTTATGAGATCGACCTGATCCTCGTCAAGCCCTTGTATTTCGATAATTTCGCCGGTTTCAGGGCTTTTGATGCAGGCTCCGTTATAGGTTATCACAGGCAGCGAAAGCGTAAGCTCGCTTGTCAGCTTCATTGCCGAATTGAGCGAGCGCGCGGTGGCATAAGTAAAATTCACTCCTCTGCGTATGAGGGAATTAAGAGCGTTAACGGTGAATTCGGACAGACGCACGTCTGAATTGAGCAGCGTGCCGTCAAGATCTGAAATAACCATTGTATTCAAAAAAAATCACTCCAAGGACTGTTATTATTTATGAAACTCGGAAACACAGAAATAAACGGAAAGGCTGTTCTCGCGCCAATGGCGGGAGTCACGGATCGCGCTTTCCGCGAGCTTTGCATGGGATACGGCGCGGCTTATTGCACAAGCGAGATGGTAAGCGCCAAGGGACTCATAATGAGCGACCGCAAAACCTCCGCGCTGCTTGCCATTTCTGAAAAGGAACGTCCCATGGCAATTCAGCTCTTCGGCTACGAGCCTGACGTAATGGCGAAGGCGGCGAAAATTGCCGCGCAGCATTATCCTGCAGCGATAGACATAAACATGGGCTGTCCCGCCCCTAAAATAGCGGGAAATCACAGCGGAAGCGCACTCATGAGGGATCCCGCGCTCTGCGGAAGAATAGTGGAAGCGGTCGCGGGCGCCGTTGACATTCCGGTGACGGTAAAAATACGCAAGGGCTGGGATTCATCGAGCGTGAACGCGGTAGAGGTGGCAAAGGCATGCGAATCTGCCGGCGCAAGTCTTATCACGGTTCACGGGCGCACACGCGAACAGATGTACGCGCCTCCCGCCGACTGGGATATAATTGCCGCTGTCAGGAATGCCGTTTCTGTTCCCGTCATAGGCAACGGAGATATTTATTCGGCGAAGGACGCAATGAAAATGATGGAGCAGACGGGTTGCGATCTGGTTATGGTGGGCAGAGGCGCACTCGGAAACCCGTGGATATTCCGTGAGATAAATTCGCAATATGACCTTGAACGCCCTGTTTCACCGCCTGGAATATATGAGAGAATGGCTGTGATGAACCGGCATATAGAAACGCTGTGCCGGTACAAGGGCGAAAATATCGGAATGCGTGAAGCCCGCAAGCATACCGCTTGGTACATGAGGGGAATAAAGGGCGCCGCGAGACTGCGCGTTATGTGCGGTGAGCTGCGTGAACTCAGCGATATGAGAGAGCTGACAAAACAGGCTCTTATTTCGGCATTGGAAATGACCGAAGAAATATAAAAACAAAAAACGCGCTGCATGGATCAAAAATAAAATCTGTGCAGCGCGTTTATTTACGGCGTCAGTTATCCTCTTTATGCTCGGCTACCTTGACAAAAACAAATGCTCCTGCCATTACAATCATGAAAACAACTCCGCAGGCAATAAAGATTCCTGAATTTTCAGCGGGCTTCATGGTGATATTTGACGTATCATTTTCAAGCTGCTGCATCGAGTTGGGGTTTACAAAGCCTTCGTTTGTGGTAACCTCAGACGTCTGATCATTCTCATGCACGATTTCCGGATTGGTTCTGATATTATAGTAAATCAGTCCTACAGCCGTGAACATAATGAGAAGCGAAGCTAAAGTCATTATAAGAAGATTCTGTCTGTTGTCGAGATTCTTGTCTATACTCTTTTCTTCGGGCATTTTTATTTCCACATTTTCCGGCTTGCTTTCTATTTTTTCAGCAACATTTGTGGTATTCACAAGGCATCGTTCCTTTCTATCAAGGTAATATCACTGTGATATTTTAACATATCTCTTTTTTTTTTTCAACCGTTTTTTTTAATAAAATTGAATGTGTTCAAATGTTAAGTTATAACAACATGATCCTTCAGTATCGTTCCGGTCGATTTCCGCCGCGTGTCCGGTATGTGCGTCCGTCCGAGCCATCAGGATTCATTCTGCTTTGTCTTTTGCGGCGTTCCTCCATGATGTATTTTTCCTGATCGGTCAGTTCTCTGACCGGCTGCCTGCGGCTTCTGCGCTCTTCATAACCGGATTCTTCCGGCTGCCTACGGCTTCTGCGTTCTTCATAACCGGATTTCTCCGGCTGTCTGCGGCTTCTACGCTCTTCATAACCGGATTCCTCCGGCTGTCTGCGGCTTCTGTGTTCTTCATTACGGAATTGCTCGGGCTGCCTGCGGCTTCTGCGCTCTTCATAACCGGATTCCTCTGGCTGCCTGCGGCTTTTGCGCTCTTCGTCACGGAATTCCTCCGGCTGTCTGCGGCTTCTGCGCTCTTCGTCACGGAATTCCTCCGGACGGCGGCGATTCACGTTTCTCCCGGAATTGCCGTCGGAACGTTTCAGGAGTTTTCTTCGCTCCATTATAAAGCGCTCTTCCTCGGTAAGCTCATCTTCGTCGGAATATTCCAACCGATTGTCCGGAGTATAATCAAATTCCTTATTTTCAGAGGCTCTGTGAGCGTCATAATCGTCAGCCATTTCTGTGATGTCCATTCCCTGTTCTCTGGCGCGGGTCATATTTGATAGGGCTCTGAGACGTGTCTGAAGGGAGCTTCCGGAATGTCTTACGGATCTATCCTCGGCAGGTTCGCCGTCATTTCTTGCTCCGGAGCCGAAAATGTTCCGGTATATCCTCGCCGTGGGGATATCGACATATTCGCCCGCATGAGCAAGAAGCTTATTGAAAGCTTTCATCTCTTTTTTATATTTGAGAAAAATCATTATTAGCACGCCGTAAAACAAACATGCCGACACTCTTTCATAAAGCCTCAGTTCAAACATATTGTGCAAGGCGTCGGCGTTGGCTTTGGGAATGCTCCTGAAAATCCATCCGGCATGATAACGGAGCTTGTCCGTATCCACAAGTTTGCCGAGATTTGACCACTCAAACTCAGGCTTCCATGCAAAGCTCAACGCGCTGAATGAGAGTATTGTTCTCGTTGAGGTCAGGATCATCGCGCAAGCCGCCGCAAGGGCTCCTATAAGACCGATAACTGGCTGAAGTCTGAATTCCATGCATGACATGACAAGATTTACCAACAGGGCGAAAAAAGCGCCAAATGTCAGGAACTCCAGCAAACTGCCCGAAATACCGAGCATTCTGCTTTCCCTCAAAAGAGAAGCAAGGGAATTGAGCAGGAGCATAAATGCTGAAGTCATAGCGACAAGCAGGCTTATCATGCTGAAAGCAAGTCCCATCGCTTTTATTCTGGCGAATATTGCAGCTGTAAGCAAACCCAGCGGCAGCATAATATAGGCGGCGTACAGCATGGAGCTGCGCAGCGAGCCGCCGAGCGCATTTGCCTCAAGCATATTCATGCGGAACGCGCAGACGCAGAAAACAACCGACATAATACTTGCCACAAGCACTGACGTTTTGCAGAGAAATCTTCGCACGCCGTCGGAAGGCGCGATAATATTACTGTAATTATTTTCCATAGCTTATTATTTGTTATCCGCGCTCTCGGCGGTCTGGTTTTCGTCGGAAACCGTAACTTCGCTTTCGGAGGTATTTGCTTCATCGGACGGTGAGTCGTTCTTCTGGTTATTAAAGAACTGGTTGATATCCACTACGCCGCCGATATCATCCTGTTGCTCAGTCTCCTGAATTTCGCCGATAGAATCTGACGCTTCGGGTTGTATTTCGGAAGAAGCCTGTGTTTCCACGACGGCGGTATCAGTCAGTTTAGAATCCGCCTTTGATTTTGAGCCGGTCTTCTTTTTCTTCTTTTTGGATTTTGATTTCTTTGCGGACTTGTCCTTCTGGCTTTGATCAGGTTTGTCGGTTTTCTTTTTCTTCTTAGGTCTGGATTCATCGTCATTGTCAAATTCAATGCGGTAATTCTTGTCTCTTATAGCGTTGTCTACCTCATTGAATACCCTGTCTATCTGATCTATAGCGTTTAAGAAAAGGAACCAAAGAGCGGCGTAGAAGATCGGGGCAATGCCAAGTCTGATAAAATCACATACTCCTGAACTGTAGAAACCGTCGCCTCCGCCCTTTACCCATATTCTTGTTATAAAGAAGACAAGCGGCAATGCGATGTTTATAGCAAGACCTATAAGCGCGAGCATCTTGAACGAAAAAGAATAGCTTCTGCGTATCATATTCTGATTCAGTACGGTAAGTATAAACATTGCGGCGAACGCGCAAGCGATAAGCCAACCTAAATACACGGCGTAGAATATTGACATAGAAACCGGATATCTTCCGCTGTGGAGTATTTCGTCAGAAAAGCGGTACAATATATCATAAATAAGCATACCATAGTAAGCCAGCCTGACGTATTCAAGGTAAATTAGCGGTTTAACTCCGAATCTGGGCATGTTTTCACCGCAGTTCATGAAGTAGATGTAATACGAAACCAGCACAAGTCCGAGACAGCAGGCAAGATCCATAATGATAAGACCGTTGGTGAGTGAATCCATAGTCGCGCTGCTCTTGCCGAGGAGCTTCATAATATCTCCTGTTGCTCCGAGAATGCCGCTGAGTATAATGCTGTAAACAAAAAATATTCCGTCGCTGAGGCAGTCATTGATAAATATTCTGCCGTCAAGACCTATCTGTCTGTTTCCCTTCAAAATAAATCATTCCTCAACAATAGATTTTGCACAAAAATATACAAATGTATGATAGCACAAAAAACACACTCATTCAAGGCTAAAAATAAAAATGGAAATAAAAATTTACCGATAATCCACATTTTTATCAATCGGCCTTTTGCTGCCTGCTTCTGAATTTTACCGGTTTAACCCGTACTGCACCGCGTTCAGACTGCTCTGCATGAGTTTCGTGTCTGGTAAATTCCCTGTTGCGGGGTGTATTTTCGCTTTTGTCTGAATAATATTTTCCGATGGCTTCCGATTTTTCCGCCTGAGAGTAATTATTCTTGCGGCTGTCAGTCGGATTATCCGGTTCATCGCCGAAATCATCGTCAAAGCCGTCTGAAGCCTGAGAGTCAATATCCTGAACGGTTCCATCGGGGAATTCCGTCGCTGCCTGATTGGAGAGCCTTCTGTTAAATTCCATTTCGGCTGCTTTACGGTCGGGATCGATTTTTTCCTGCGATTCAAAGCCGTAGCGGGGATTCATGTCAAATGAATAGGCTTCCATATCCTCCTGGATCTGCCTGTCGGTATTTATGCCGCGGTAATTGTACGGATCTTCCTCCTGCGGTTTTTCATATACGCCTATGCGGCTGCGCTGCCGTTCGTTTGCGCTGATTATTTCATCAATAAGATTATAAAGTTCGCTTTCGGCGGCGTGTACCTCGCCTATATTTTCCGGAGCCTTAATATCCCCGGGGCGTATGCGCGTATCTGTGCTGACGGAACTGATATAGCTTCGCATACGGTTGTATTCAAGCTCGGTTTCCCCTGGCTTATTCTGTTCTTCGAGAATTTTTTTTATATCCGAGGCAAGGGTCAGATTTCCTATTCCGTCCTGTTCTGGTCTGTATTCGGGCGGTTCGGGAGGAACATAGACCTTTGGGCGAAAGCTCGGCAGGCGTCTGCGGAATTTTGCAAAGCCGTCGGCAATCGCCGCAAACACTCCCTGCATGCTGCCTTCATCGGGAGGTGCGCTTTCATCGTCGCCGCATTCTTCCGGATTGCCGTCAATATCGGGCGTTTCTGCGTCGCCGTCAGCCGCAAAATCATCGTTTCCGTAGTTGTCGTCAAAGTCAAAAATATTCGTTATGTCGCCGGAATCATTCCATTCCGACGGATTATCCATTGTATTGCCGCCAAAATCACCAAAGGATTCGCTCCTGTCGAAAGTCGGTTCTTCAAAGGATGTATGCGTTTCGCCGTTTGCCTGTTCCTCATTTATCTGAGCTTCACCTGAATATTCTTCGACATTATCACTGTCAGAAGTAAGCATTTCGTCCGGCGGCGTTGAAAATCCGTCGTCAACGGCATCGTCGAATTCATTTGCAAACAGCGTGTCCAAGCCGTCTACAGACGTTTCGCGTGTAGGCTTGCTCTTGCCTGTGAAACGGTCGGATATTGCCTTGAACAGCGCCGCAAAACCGGCTTTAAGATCCGCGTTTTCGCGTTCCGTTTTTTTACTCATAGCAAAAGCTTCATCTGTGTTCTCAGTATTTTCGTTAATATTTCCGTTCACATCATCGTTGAAGCCGTCGTTGAAGCCGTCGTTTAAGTTATCATCGAAGCTGTCGTTGAAGCCGTCATCGAAGCTGTCGTTGAAGCCGTTGTTTAAGTTATCATCGAAGCTGTCGTTGAAGCTGTCATTGAAGCCGTCATTGAAGCCGTTGTTGGCAACACCGTTAACATTCGCGTCGCCGCTGTTTTTTCCACGGAATCTGTTAAAATCCGGCAAGCGTATCTTCCTTTCTCAAGAGTCATCGTAATAATAATGATAACACATTCATAGATATAAGTAAATCGGTTTGAGATAAAAAATACAAAAAAATCTGCGGTTTCAAAGAAACGGGAAGTGACAGCGATGATGAATTACATTTTTGCAGCTATGATAATAATTGCGGCAGTGTGGGGCATAGTCTCCGGAAACAGCGCCGATGTGTCGTCGGCAATGCTGGAAAGCGGCATAAGCACGGCGCGGCTTATGCTGACAGTCGCGGGAGGTATGACCTTGTGGAGCGGCATAATGTCTATTGCGGAGAAATCCGGACTGACGGATATAATTGCCGGAATCATACGTCCGTTACTGAGAATCATTATGCCGGATTTGGAAAAGGGTAGCGACGCGGAAAAATATGTCTGCATGAATATATCGGCTAATATTCTCGGTCTTGGCAACGCAGCCACTCCGCCTGGAATAAAAGCAATGAAGGCGATGGCTTCGCAAAACCGTTGTCCGGACGGCAGACCGAGCGGTGAAATGGTGACATTTGCCGTACTCAACACAGCCTCAGTGCAGATCATTCCCGCAACGGTCATGACTCTCCGAAGCGCGGCGGGTTCAGCCGATCCGGGGGGAATCATGCCATGTGTATGGATTTCATCAGTCTGTGCGCTTACCGCGGGGTTGCTGGTATGCAACGTGCTGAGACGGAGCAACGAATAAGCGAGGTGAAAAAATGGGCGGTTATCTTGTGATAATCACGGTTTCGGGTATTGTAGCCTTCGGGCTTGTTAAGGGAGTAAAGGTATTTGACGCGTTTCTTGAGGGCGCACGTGAGGGTCTGTACACCGCCGCGGGAATAATTCCGGCGCTGACCGCGCTGACGCTCTGCGTTTCTGCGCTGCGTGCTTCGGGCGCGGTGGAAGCGCTTGGTCAGCTTGTAGCCCCGCTCATCGGAATGGCTCACATTCCTACCGAAACGCTTCCGCTTATGCTGATACGCCCTGTTTCAGGCAGCGGCGCGCTTGCGGTTCTGCAAAGCATATTTTCTTCCTGCGGCCCTGACAGCGAAGCGGGAAGAGTCGCTTCCGTAATGATGGGCTCGACGGAAACGACTTTCTACACCATAACGGTTTACTTCGGCAGCGTTGGAATTAAAAAGACCGGTTGCACAATTCCAGCCGCATTGACAGCCGACCTCACCGGCATGATAATCGCCTCGCTTACGGTCAGATTGCTTATGGGAAATTAATGTTGAAAGCCGTCGTATAATTCAGTCAATATACAACGGTGTCCCGCGCCGGATATTTTCAGCGCAATAGTGGGAGTCCGCAAAGAAAATACAAAAAATGCCGTGATGGGTGTAACTCCAATCCGGCATTTTTTATATTGACTGTAAATAATCTGTTAATGTATATCGGGCAGGCATGACGGCTTTTATTACTTGCGGCTGATTATTTCAAATTGCAGGGGATTTTCCACGGGAATGTATTTTTCTCCGCGCAAAGCGAAATACCTGCCGCATACGGCGCATTTCAGAAGAGGAAGAGCGATTTCCCCGCCGTCGCTGTCGAGATGCTTTATAAAAAGATTCTTCCGGCAAGCTCGCTGTAAAGCTCATAAAGTCCGGTATTCTCAAAGCCGGATATACCCTGCGGCAGTTCCTCGGAAAATATTCTGTACGAACGCAGAGGAAGTCTGACCGTCATTATGTATCCGTTGCCTATAGCGTCGTTGGTCAGAGTGTCGCGGGTATAGCTGACATTCTTTACGTCTTTAACGTCGAATATCACGCTTCTGCCGCCGAAGGTAAGCCGTACTCTTCCGCTTTCGGCAAATTCCGCCTTTCCGTCCTGCCCGTCGTCAGATTTCTTCCGGCGGGACATATACATGACTCCGCATACCAGAAAAGCAACCGGAACGCCTACGGTAACAAACACGCTGCTGCCTGAGGAGCGGGCAATCGCCGACGAAATCATCCATCCTGCCAGAAAGAGCAGTATGCATATCACAATCCCTGTTATCTCGCTGTCCTTGTTTTTGCATCTGAAAGTAATTGTTTTCAAATTCTTATTCCTCCGGCGGCTGTTCCTCGGTCTTGGATATATTCAGCTCCTTTGAGGTCTTGCGTATCACGCTGAGCGGAATCTCGAATTCGCCCATGGACTGAGTTGCGACTTTGACGTTTGCCTGTTTCCTGCCGCCCTTGGTGCGAAGATAGAACGCGGCGCCTCCGCCTACAAGCGGTATCACGTCGGGACCCATTACTTCGAGTGCGCCGTCGCAGGTTACGCTGAGACAGTCGTTATAATAGCTTATGCGGTTGTCGTTTGAATCGACTGCCGCTATTTCTATACGCGTCACATCATAGGTTTCGCCGTGAATGAGTCTGCTGCTGCTGACGTTGACCTTGAATTTGGTTTTTGTGACCGGAGCTTTGATTACGGTTGCGGCGATCTGTCCGTTTATTACGCCCTCAAACCTGAATTCTGTCCTGACCGAGCGTGTCACGGCGTATTCATTGTAGAGTCTTACGACCTCTTCCTCTGATACTTTGGTATTCTTTGAGGAAAACAGCGATATGATTCCATCCTTTATGGACTGCTGCTGTACTACGTCCTCTCCAAGCTCGCTGATTGCGCGGCGCACGTCCTGAGCTTTCTTATTGTTGAAGCCCTCCTTGCTCTCCAGCTTGTCGCCGATAAGGTCGTTGATAAGAATAGGAGGATGCGGCAGATTCGGATAGCTTCTGCGGTCAGGGAAGAATTCAGCCACAAGCTCGTTGTTTTTGTAAAGGCGGACGCTATCGCAGTTTGTGAAAGCATACACATTTCCGATAACGCCGAATCGGTGTTCTCCGGGCATCATCGCGGAGGAGATTTCCAGCACGGTGCGTGAACTGGTCTGGCTTTCATAGACCGCCGTGGCGAGCTTTGGGATTCTGTTGAGGTCACAGATTCCGTATGTGCAGACGCCGTCGTTTCCGCCGAAGCTTGAGTGGGTGTTGTAATCGCATAGACACCAGCCGAACGTGCCTATCACGCCATTGCTGCCGTAAGCCGCGTCGAGCATTCTCGCGTGGCTGAGAGCCTGCTCCAGAAGCTCCTTTTCTCCGCCGAAGCTCCTCGCCGGATAGAGCGAGCCTGTATGCTCGGTTATCATTACGGGAGAATTCGCAGGGGAAATGGCGGCGGTGTCGTAAACAAAGCTCTCACCGAGAGCGTGCTTTTGATAGTCGTTGAAAGCATACACGTCTTCAAGCGGCTCGCCGCCCCTGAATGCCCTTACTCCGTAGAGCGGACGGGAATTATCGATGGATTTTATTATTTCGCATACCTTGCGGTTAAGCTGCGGGATATCCTTTGTATCGTCCGTGCGTGTTCCCCACATAACAATGCTCGTGGCGTTCCTGTGTTCTGTCACCGTCTCGCGGACATTCTGCATAAGAGTCTCGAACCAGTCGCCGCCCTTGGCGTATTTGTACCCGGGCATATCCCAGATGATCATAAGCCCTATTTCGCTGCAACGCTCCACAAAATATCTGCTCTGCGGATATCGGGCGCACCTCACGGCGTTGAAGCCGAGAGATTTTATAAGATCCGCGTCGGCTTTCTGAGCCGATTCCGGCATGGCGAAGCCCTCATACGCATAATTCTGCATGCGGTTTATGCCGACGAGCTTAACACGCTTGCCGTTGAGATAAAATCCCTGCGAGTCAACCCTCACCTGACGGAAGCCTATTGTGTATTCCATTTCGTCGCCGCTTGAAAGCGACACCTTAAAGGTATAGAGCTTGGGATTTTCCGGTGTCCACGGAGTCACATCAGCCGAAACCGTCCACGAGACGTGGTAATTCGGCTGATCGGCGCGGTACTGGCAAACCCCGAGACGCTGCGGACCGTCATAGAGCGCGAATGTCAGCTTGCGCTCGCCCTCGCCGCCGATTTCACCCGTTATATCCAGCTTCCAGCCCTTTTCGGTGAACATGGGATTGATGAACGTGTCCTTTATATATAGCTGCGGCACGCCCTCTATCCACACGTCGCGGTAAATGCCGCCGTAGCTCAGAAAATCGACGGGCGCTCCGTAGGGAGGAGTGTCTGCGCGTTCGGTTGAATCGACAATAACCGTGAGCTTGTTTTCGCTGTCGGTCAGCAGGTCGGTGATGTCCTGACTGAATCCCGTAAAGCCGCCCTTGTGGGCAAACGCCGCCTTTTCGTTGATGAAAACCGCGGCGCAGCTCATAACTCCGTCGAAGTGGAGAATGATGCGCTTGCCCTCCATTTCATCCGGAATCACAAAGAGCTTGCTGTACTGCAATATCTTGCTCTCGTCCTCGCCGGTGAAGTAGCTGTATTTTGACGTGCCGCTGTTGTGGGGAATGTCCACAGGGCGAAGAGTGCCGTCAAAATTCTCATTTCTGCTCTTTTTCGGGGAATAGTCGGGTGTGTATCTCCACCCGAAATTGAGTCCTGTCCTGAATCTTAACATAATATCCTCCAAGATAAGAGCCTGAACAGGCTCAGATATTACTTCACGCAGTACTGTTCCATGTAGGCTTCCATTCTTGCCTTCATTTCGTCGTCGATGTAGATTTTGCCGTCAACGGGATTGTTGTGAAGTATTTCTATTATTTCCTTTACAGTAACTATGGGGTACGTGACTATTCCGAATTCCTCATAGACCTCCTGAATGGCGGTCTTTTCGCCCTTTCCCTTTTCCATGCGGTCAACCGATATCACCATGCCGGCTATCTCTATATCAGCAGCGGCTTTCAGCACGGGAAGCGTCTCGCGTATCGCGGTTCCGGCGGTGATTACGTCTTCAACGATAAGCACGCGGTCGCCGTCCCTGAGCTTATAGCCAACCATGGAGCCGCCCTCGCCGTGATCCTTTACTTCCTTGCGGTTGAAGCAGTAGTTTATATCACGGTCAAACAGACTGTACATCGAGATACCCGCCGCGACCGCCAGCGGAATTCCCTTGTATGCGGGACCGAAGAGCGCGTCGATCCTTCCGCCGACATGCTCCTGAATATTGCGCGCGTAATATTCGCCGAGCTTTGCCGCCTGAGCGCCGGTCTTGTAATTGCCGGTGTTTACGAAATACGGGGTCTTTCTGCCGCTCTTTGTGGTGAAATCGCCGAAGAGAAGCACGCCGGAGCGCACCATGAATTTAACGAAATCCTCTTTATATGACATCTTTTATATACCTCCGATTAGACTTGCTTATTCCCAATCATTATAACATCAAAGCTCCTTCAATGCAAGCATAATTTAAAAAAAGAAAAAGCCGTGAGGAAAACATAAATCTTATTGAATTATCATGTTTTTTGTGGTATGATTAAGGGCAAGGACATCTTTTGAAAGGAGGGCATTATGGTAAAAACAGATATGCCCGATTCAATTACATCGAAAAAACGCGGCGGGCGGGTCGAACTGCTTTCTCCGGCGGGCGATACGGAGAGACTGAAGTGCGCGCTGATGTACGGCGCCGACGCGGTTTACCTCGCCGGAACGTCCTTCGGCATGAGAGCGGGCGCGAACAATTTCACTTACGAACAGCTTGCCGATGGCGTTAAACTGGCGCATTCAGCCGGAGCAAAGGTTTATGTCACCTGCAACACGATTCCCAGAAACAGCGAGATAGACGCCCTGCCGGATTTTCTCGAGCGAGCCGCCGGAGCCGGAGCCGACGCGTTCATAATTGCCGACATAGGCGTTATGCGGCTGGCTCAGAGGTACGCGCCGAATGTCGGTATTCATATATCCACACAGGCGGGAATCGCCAATTATGCCACGGCTGAAGAATTCTACAATATGGGAGCTTCGCGGGTTGTGCTGGCGAGGGAGCTTTGCTTTGACGAAATAGCGGAGCTGCGGGCTAAGACTCCGCCTGAGCTGGAGATAGAGGCGTTCGTACACGGCTCGATGTGCGTTTCGTTTTCGGGCAGATGCCTGCTTTCGAGCTACATGACCGGCCGCGACGCCAACCGCGGAGACTGTGCCCAGCCCTGCCGGTGGAAATATTATCTCACGGAGGAAAAGCGCGAGGGACAGAAATTTGAGATCTTTGAGGATCACGGTACACACATTCTGAATTCCCGCGATATGTGCATGATAGATTACATACCGCGCCTTGTGGAATGCGGTATAACATCCTTCAAGATAGAGGGACGAGCAAAATCCGCCTACTACACAGCGGCGGTCACAAATGCATACCGCCAGGCGATTGACGGGTATTATGCCGCCCCGTCGCCCGATTACAAGCCGGACGGTTCGATTCTTGAAGAGCTGCGTAAGGTCAGCCACAGGGAATATTCAACAGGCTTTTATCTCGGAACCGAACCCGGACAGGTGCTTTCAGACGGCGGATATGTCCGCGAATACAAGGTTGCCGCTATGGTGGAGGAATGCGGGAACGGGTGGCTTACGCTCAGTCAGCGCAATAAATTCCGCGTGGGCGATATTCTCGATATCATGCCTCCACGCGCAAAGCCGTTCACGCTGAGAGTAGACGAAATGTACGACGGCGGCGGCAATCCGATTGAATCCGCTCCGCACGCCACAATGACGGTCAGGATTCCATACGCCGGCAAGGAAATTCCCATGGGCAGCTTTGTGAGAATAAAGGAGTGATTTCAGGTGAGAATAGAACATATCGCGGTTTATGTGGACGATCTTGACGGGGCAAGGGCATTTTTTGAAAGATATTTTTCCGCGCAATCCGGCAGACAGTACCATAATCCGGATACCGGTTTCCGTTCTTACTTCCTGACCTTTGAGGACGGAGCAAGGCTTGAACTCATGCGGAAAAATGGAGTCGGGAAAATCGACAATTCCTCGCCGCACACAGGGTATATGCATATGGCGTTCAGCGTCGGCAGCCGTGAGAACGTCGATTCCCTGACGCGGCGGCTCAGGGACGACGGCTATGAGGTTCTGAGCGGCCCAAGGATTACCGGCGACGGATATTACGAGAGCTGCGTTGCCGGTTTTGAAGAAATTCTCGTTGAAATTACCGTATGATTCTCAGAGAATTGCAATTCATTATAAATCAAGGAAAGGACTATCTTTAGTATGTATCAGTTTATAGAAAACAGCGATAAATTTATCAGTCTCCATGACTGCCGCGCCACGGGAATGACAGTGGGCGACAGAGTGATTTCGTTCACGTTTGCCGACGGAATATATATCGGCAAGAAGCACCCGCGCAACACCTACGGCAAGACTCTCCGCACGGACGAGGCGCGTGTTGACTTCAACCTGCCCGTCGGCACGCCCGACGAGAATGTGACCTGCTATGTGTTTTTTGAAAAGAAGAACGGCAGGACTGTCCGTAAGCGCTTCAGCGTCGGGAAGCTCATGAAGAAGATAAACGACAAGGGCAGGAAGCTCGAATTCCTTTACGCTTACAAGGGCGGTGACACGGTGGTGTACAAATGCATGCTGTGGAAAAAGAAGAAGCCGCTTGGCCGCGAATGTATTCTTGAAATACGCACCGACGGCACGTCTTACCGCTGGAACGAGATCTGTCCCGATAAAACCGTTCAGGCATTAAAGAAAGGAAGCTGATCAACATAGGCAACAGCATACTTATGACCGCTCCGTGTCAGTTCGGCGTTGAGGGGCTTGTAGCCGGAGAACTGCGCCGGATGGGCGCTGAGAACGTAGCAGCCGAAAACGGCAGGGTATTCTTTGAGGGCGATGAGAGCATTCTCGCCCGCGCAAACCTTTGCAGCCGTTATTCCGAGCGCATTTGCATAGTTATGGGACGGTTTAACGCCGTCACCTTCGACGAGCTTTTTGAGGGTACAAAGGCGCTTCCGTGGGAACGTTGGATAGGCAAGGCGGACGCTTTTCCCGTCAAGGGAAGCTCGCTTGACTCAAAGCTGCGTTCTGTTCCGGACTGTCAGAAGATAATCAAAAAGGCGGTTGTGGACAGGCTTTCACAGAAATATTCGCTCGGCTGGTTCGAGGAAACCGGCGCTCTGCACAGAATTAATTTCATAATTATGAAGGACAAGGCGCTGCTTATGCTCGACACTTCCGGCGCGAGTCTGCATAAGAGAGGCTACCGCCGTAACGGAGCCGTCGCGCCAATACGCGAAACTCTGGCTGCGGCGATGGCGGACGTCGCTTTCGTTCGCAGCTATTCGCATGTCATAGACCCATGCTGCGGTTCGGGAACCATACTCATCGAATCCGCGCTCAAGGCGCTTAACGTCGCGCCGGGACTCCGCAGGTCGTTTGTTTCGGAGGAATGGAGCGCTGTCGCGCCGGAGGTCTGGCGCGGCGAGCGCGAACGGGCAAAGGATCTCATAAACCGCGACGCGGAATTTTCAGCCTGCGGATATGACGTTGACCCCGGGGTGATAGAGCTTGCGCGTGAAAACGCATACAAGGCTGGAATGTCAAAGAGAATCGTATTTGAGAAGCGCGACATTGCCGAATTCGCCCATGACGGGGAAAAGGGCGTTGTCGTGTGCAATCCCCCCTACGGGGAACGGCTCATGGACGTGGAGAGCGCCCGTAAAATTTACAGGACAATGGGCGAAAGATTCATTCGCAGAGACGGGTGGAGCTATGCGGTAATCACTCCCGACGAACAGTTCGAGCATTATTTCGGACGCAGGTGCGACAAGCAGCGTAAGCTCTACAACGGCACTCTGCAATGCCGGCTTTATATGTTCTTCAAATGATTATTAACGAAAAATTCAATAATTTTCTTTGCATAAAAGCATCCGAAATTGTTGTAATTGCGGATAAATAAGTGTATAATAAAATGTAATTATACTATGCAAGAGTATTTTGTTAGGAGCTAATGAGCAGATGAATATTAGAGAATCCGCCGAGAATTACCTTGAAACCATACTTATAATTCAGGAGCGCAAGGGTTCCGTACGGTCTATAGATATTGCTAACGAGCTGAATTTTTCCAAGCCGAGCGTGAGCGTCGCCATGAAGAATCTCAGGGAAAACGGATATATCATCGTTGACGACAGCGGATTTATCACCCTGACTGACAACGGCTTTGAAATAGCCGACAGAATGTATGAGAGACATCGCGTTATATCGCAGTATTTCATGCTGCTGGGCGTTGCTCCCGATACCGCCGTGAAGGACGCGTGCAGGATAGAGCATATTATCAGCATTGACAGCTTTGAGGCTATCAAGGGAGAGTACGAAAGGCTGAAGGACTTAAAGAGCGAGCGGCAATAAAAATTCACCGGCGGTCTGCTGTTTGTCGGACTGCCGGTTTTTATTGAATATCTGAACATACACTTTGGAGATGATTGTAATGCGTGCGATTATTCAGCGTGTGGCGCATGCCTCGGTGACGATTGACGGGTCTGTTAAAGGCAGAATAAATCAGGGCTTCCTTGTGCTTTTCGGCGCGGGGGAGGGAGATACGTTTGCGCAGGCGGAGCTTCTGGCAAAAAAGACCGCCGGTATGAGAGTCTTCTGCGACGCTCAGGGCAAGATGAATCTTTCGCTCGCGGACGTCGGCGGTTCCGTGCTGGTTATATCGCAATTCACGCTTTACGCCGACTGCCGCAGGGGGAACCGTCCGAGCTTCACGGGCGCGGCAGCTCCGGATAAGGCCGATGAGCTTTATGAATATTACGTGAAGCTGCTGCGTGAGGAGTACGGCATAGCGGACGTGCAGACCGGAGAATTCGGAGCGGACATGAAGGTGGAGCTGCTCAACGACGGACCGGTTACAATAATTCTCGACAGCGTGGAGCTTGAACGTCCGCGCAGGGAAAATCAGGGTTGAATTTTTTTCGGAAATACCGCTCTTTAAACTGTATATCAGGAGGCAAACGACATGAGCGTCAAAAGAATTTCAGTGGGGGCACTGGGAACCAATTGCTATATTTACCGTGACGAAGCAACAGGACGATGCGCGGTTATAGATCCTGGCGATTTTGACGATACGCTGAAAAACGCAATTGAAAAATACGGCTGTGATAAATTCGACTATATATTGCTCACACACTGCCATTTTGACCATGTGGCGGGCGTGAGCAGGGTCAGGGAGCTGACGGGCGCGAAGATATGTATTTTCCTGCTGGACGCGCCCGGTCTGCGGGATATGTACGTAAATCTTTCCGCGCCGTTCACGGGCAGGGGAGAGGTTTATCCCAAGCCGGACGTGGAATTTAAGGACAGGGAAAAATTCAGCGTCGGTCAGACGGAATTTACCGTGATGCACACTCCAGGGCATACAGTCGGGAGCTGCTGCTTTATAGCCGACGGGATAATATTCTCCGGCGACACGCTATTTTACAGGTCAGCCGGACGCACTGATTTCCCCGGAGGCGACGTGTCGGAGCTTCGCCGTTCGCTCAAGCGGCTTGCGGATCTGGAGGGAGATTATCAGGTCTACCCCGGGCACGAGGATACCACCACGCTTGAATATGAGCGCAGATATAATATATACATGTGAAGATAAAGGTTTGAATTAAGTATGTACATTCTTACAGACGGCATTTCGTCGCGGTATGAATATGAAAAGCTGGCGCGGGTTTTCTTTCCAGACCAGAAGATGAACGAGTCCGAGGCGGACGATCCCGCGGCGCTCAGAATAGAGGTTCGCCGCTGCGGCAGGAGACTTTCTTCAGGACTCAGACTCGGCGGCAGCGAATTTTATGACGAGACGCTTGTTCCCGAAAATATGCCGGAGGACAAAAATTACTGTGAGCTTGCAATAGCGCAGCTTCTCTGCCGTCAGCTCATAAAGCTCACCGGATTCAATCCGCCGTGGGGACTGCTTACAGGCATACGTCCCATGAAGCTGCTGCGTATGCTCACACGCGAATACGGCAGAGAGGAAGCCGAGCGCAGATTCACGGAGGATTATTTTGTTTCGCAAAAGAAGCTCGCAATAAGCAGACGCACGATAGCAGGCGAGGACAAGGTGCTTTCCCTGTCGAAGGACAATTCATTCAGCCTGTATATATCCGTGCCGTTCTGCCCGTCTCGGTGCAGCTATTGCTCGTTTGTATCGCAGTCGGTGGAACACGCGGCGAAGCTGATTCCGCAATACGTGGAGCTTCTTGTCAGGGAGCTTGAGATAACCGCCGACATCGCGGCTTCGCTGGGGCTTCATCTCGAATCGGTCTACATGGGCGGAGGAACGCCCACCACTCTTTCGGCGGAGCAGCTTGAACGTGTCCTGACGGCGGCGACGGAATATTTCGATATGAGCGGAATAAGCGAATTTACTGTGGAGGCTGGAAGACCCGATACAGTGACTCCGGATAAATTAGCCGCCATCAAGCGATGCGGAGTGAGCAGGATCAGCATTAATCCCCAGACTTTGAGTGACGAAATTCTGCGTTCCATAGGCAGGCGGCACACTGTCGCGCAGGTCTATGAGGCTATGGATATGGCTAAGGCGGCGGGATTTGACAATATCAACATGGATCTCATTGCGGGATTGCAGGGCGACACGCTCGAATCCTACATGCATACGATAGACGGTGTTATCGCGCTCGATCCCGCTTCGATAACTGTGCATACGCTTGCAATGAAGCGTTCGGCGAGCATGGTTACGGGGCGCGTCGCGCAGTACAACGCGGAGGGACAGCTTGCCTCGCAAATGCTGGATTACGGCGAGAAACGGCTCACCGACAGCGGATATGACCCGTATTATCTTTACAGACAGTCGGGAATGGTGGGAAATCTGGAAAATGTCGGCTGGTCAAAGCCGGGATACGAGGGAATATACAACGTATTTATCATGGACGAAACCCACACGATCCTTGCCGTAGGCGGCGGCGCTGTCACAAAGCTGAAGCAGCCGCGTGTCAACAACATCGAGCGTATTTTCAATTACAAATATCCGTATGAATATATTTCGAGATTTGACGAGATGATGGAAAGAAAGAAGGGAATAAAGGAATTCTATGATAAATTTTGTTGATTACTACATTCACTATACTGAACGCCTGCGGCACATTAATAACGCAGTACTCAATTCGCCCGCCGAGCTTATCCGTCAGATGGAAGAGCAGTATGCCAAGCGTATTAATGAGATAGCGGATTTTGTCATGTCCACAGGCAGCGGACGCAAGCTTATAATGCTGTCGGGACCCTCCAGCTCCGGCAAGACCACCACGGCGAACATGCTGGTAAGCCGCGTTAAGTCGTCGGGCGCGAATGCGGTATGTCTTTCGCTTGACGATTTTTTCAAGGGCGAGGGTCTTGCGCCGCAGCTTCCCGACGGCAAGTACGATTATGAATCCGTCTATGCGCTCGACATAGATCTTATGAAGCAATGCCTCACCGAGCTTCTGGAAAAGGGCGGAACCATGATGCCCCGCTTTGATTTTGCCGCCAAGGGTCCCGCGCCGGAGCGTTATCCGCTGAATGTCGGGGACAACGACGTGATAATCGTGGAGGGAATACACGCGCTCAATCCGATAATTACCGACTGTCTTCCGTCGGAAAGAATGGTAAAAATATATATCAGCGTCAAGCAGGGAATCAAGGAAGGCGACGAGGTTGTGATATCGGCGCATCAGATACGTTTCCTCAGACGGCTGGTGAGGGACTACCAGTTCCGCGGAAGTTCGCCGGAACGCACGTTTGAGATGTGGCCGCAGGTGCTTCGCGGGGAGAAGCTCTATATATCGGCTTACAAGCGGCTCGCAACCGTCACTATAAATTCAATTCACATTTATGAGGTCAACGCTATAGCGGACAAGGCCATAGAAATTTTAAGCGCAATTCCGGAGAACAGTCCCTATTATGCCGAATCCCAGGAGTATATCCGCCGTCTTGCGCTCTTTGAAAATCTTGACGAGGGACTTATACCCGAAAATTCGCTCATAAGGGAATTTATAGGTCAGGGAAGACTATCCGATAACCCCACGTCAAATCCCTCATCCAACCGCAGCTCCAGAATTATCAGGGATATCCGATTCTTTGCCGAAACCTCGGCTGAAAATACCGACGTCCGCCGCGACTGCGTAAGCTGCTGTCCAAGAACTGCGCTTGCGCCCACTCAAAGGCTGATTTACGCTCTCAGGGAGAAAAAATTCGCCCTCCCGCGCATTGGAAAATTCGATAAAGTATATATCAATTTTACCACCCGTATGCCGGAGGGACATTCAAAATTTATCTCCGAGCTGCCCGTATACAGGGGCGAAAACGACTGCTTCAGGTATGTTGACGTGGGAGTGAGCCGCGCAACGTATGATTCGTTGAGCGAGAAAAGCGGCGGCTGGTATCTACAGACCGCCGTGAATATCATAACCGCGCATTTCTGCCATACCGAGGACGAGAGAACCGCCGTTTACAAGCTGCTCGCCGATATTACGGCTCAGGGGAGCGACTTTGAAACGCCGTACAGAATCAAGGAAACGTCCGCTCTTGTAGCCCGCGTATCCGTCGCGGTCGCAGACGATCTGACGGTAATCCCGCTTGTCAGCGTAACCGACAGGGAAGGCAGTGTGCTGCTTGAAAAACGTCTGGCTCATATGGAGGCAATGGACTTCATAAATCAGTTCGGAACCCTGCTTGTAAATTCAAAGCGGCTTATTATCAGACCGAGAAGGAATGAATATACAAAGGGCATGAGAGAAATAACAATACCCATAGTGGAGGAATGAAAGAATGTCATTCGCCGTGATAAACAGTCTGGGCTGTTTTGGAATAGACGCGTATGGAGTGAAGGTAGAGGCGGACATTGAGGAAAGTTTTCCGAGTTTTGACATAGTAGGACTGCCGGACGCTTCTGTCAAGGAATCCCGCGACCGTGTGCGTGCCGCCATGCACAACTGCGGCTTTGAATTTCCGCTCTCCAAGGTGACCATCAATCTTGCTCCGGCTGATATCCGTAAGGAGGGTCCGATGTATGACCTGCCGATATTCATGGCGGTCATGCTTTCCACACGCCAGATAGCTTATGTGCCGGATGGAAGCGCGTTTATCGGCGAGCTGTCGCTTTCGGGCGAGGTTCGTCCGGTGAAGGGCGTGCTGGCTATGGCGATACAGGCGCGGGATCTGAATTACAGTTCTCTGTTTATTCCCCGCGCTAACGCGGCTGAGGCGTCGATAGTTGACGGTATCGCGATATATGCCGTTGACAGAATTGATGAAATAGTGGAGCATGTTACCGGAAGACGTGAACTGGTTCCCATAACGCCCGACGATTTTCCGGAAAAGCCTTCAAATGCCCCTGTTCTTGATTTTTCCGACGTCCGGGGACAGGAAGCCCCAAAGCGCGCGCTCGAGGTTGCCGCAGCGGGAGGACATAATGTTCTGCTGATCGGTCCGCCGGGTTCCGGCAAGAGCATGCTCGCAAAACGTCTGCCGTCTATTCTTCCGGACATGACATTTGAGGAATCAATTCAGGTAACAAAGATACATTCAATCGCTGGCATACTTCCGCCTGATGTGCAGCTTATCCGCACACGCCCGTTCCGTTCGCCGCATCACAGCGCGTCGTCGGTCGCTCTGGCGGGAGGCGGACGAATTCCGGGTCCGGGCGAGGTGTCGCTCGCGCATAACGGTGTGCTTTTCCTTGACGAGCTGCCGGAATTTGACAAATCGGCTCTGGAAATTCTCCGTCAGCCGCTTGAGGATCATCAGATAACAATTTCACGCAGCAGCGGCAGAATCACATATCCGTGCGACTTTCAGCTAATAGCGGCGATGAATCCATGTCAGTGCGGATACTTCGGACATCCCACGCGTAAATGCACATGCCGCAGCGGAGCCGTTGCGAAATATCTGAGCAAGATATCCGGTCCTCTTCTTGACCGAATGGATATTCACGTCGAGGTTCCGCCGGTGGAATACGAGGAGCTTTCCAGAGCGAAACCGTCGGAAAGCTCTGAGAGCATCAGGGAGCGTGTAAACAAAACGCGTCTTGTTCAGCAGAAGAGATTTGCCGGAACGGGAATAAGCTGCAATGCCAGAATTACTCCTGCGACGATACATGAATTCTGCCGGATGACGGACGAAGCTTCAAAGGTGCTTCAGATGGCGTTTGACAGGCTGAAGCTGTCGGGACGCGCATATGACAGGATAGTCAAGGTCTCGCGTACTGTCGCCGATCTGGACGGAGATGAGATCATATCGTCGCAGCACATAATGGAAGCGATTCATTACCGCACGCTTGACCGTGAATACTGGCACAATTGAAGTGCGAATTATTACATACTTATCCCCGCGGCGCGTTAATTTAAAAGATGACGCCGCGGGGATAATTTTTATAGTATTCTCTTTGTTTTCGACAGATTGTGAGCATATTGATTACCGTATGCATAATATATTAATAGGTGGACATATGTCCGCTGTGAATTGAGTTAACTTTGAATAATTTGAAAATCATCGCCGTATTGGTGATTATATTTTCGTTATACGGTAAAAATATCATTGCGGAGAAATCGTAATTATTCCGCTTCATGAAGTGAAAAAAAGAGAGGACGATGACTTGTATTATGAATGTAAGAAGAGGAGATATATATTACGCTGATTTAAGTCCCGTGGTCGGTTCGGAACAGGGCGGTGTGCGTCCCGTACTTATCGTGCAGAACGATGTCGGCAACCGCTTCAGCCCCACGGTTATAGCCGCCGCAATTACAAGCCAGACCGAGAAGTCGCACCTGCCGACGCATATATATGTGCAGTCTGTGGAATGCGGACTGCATAAGGATTCCGTTGTGCTGCTCGAGCAGATCCGCACCCTCGATAAGCGCAGGCTCAAGGAATGCATGGGAAGGCTTGAGGACAGCACTATGAATAAGGTGGATCAGGCAATATCCATCAGCTTCGGTTTAGGACAGGACGATCAGAATATACGCAAGGCAAATTGAATTTTATAATAAAAACTCTGCGCCGCCGGTTGACGACGGTATCGCAGAGTTGTACATAGTTTAAAACTTAAAATAATCAGCTGTTGACGTTTTTTATTTTAACTGCTATTCTTATATCGCTGCCGACAAACTGCACGCGGGTGTAATTGCCGGAAATGCGAGAGGCTATGCGGTCGTCGTATTTTGATTGGAGTCCGTCGATGCTGAGATTTGTGCTGACTATGGTGGGTCTGCGGGACAGAAGGCGCGTGTTTATGATATCGTACAGCGTGGCGGCGGTGAATTGCGTGATAAATTCGGTTCCTAAATCGTCAAGTATCAGCAGGTCGCAGGTCTTGATGAGATTCAGGGTGTATTGTTTGTCATCGACTCTGCCGAAGTGTTCGCTCTCGATCTTGTTGAAGAAATTCTGCGCCGAGCCGTAAATTACTCCGTAACCTTTGCTTATTACCTTGCCTGCTATCGCGAGAGAAAGGTGCGTCTTGCCGAGTCCCACTCCTCCCTGAAACAGCAGATTCGGCGATTGCAGCGTGAATGAGTTGGCGTATTCGCAGCAATGGCGTTTTACTTTTTCCATTATGCTTCTCGGCGACAGATTGGAATTGGTCGCCTTTTCGGGATAAAAATCAATGGAAAAGCTCTGGAATGAACAAAGCTCAAGAGGTGTGGAGCTATTCAATTCATCATATGCCATTTTTCGCAGTATTTCCTTGAAGCATGAGCACATTCTGCCGTCTATATAGCCTGTGTCGCCGCATTTTTTGCAGTGGTACTTAGGCTCGAGATAATCTTCCGGACAGCCGTTGCTTTTGAGAATATCCAGCTGACGGCGCTGCATAGCGAGGTTGTTGTCACGTATTTCCGAAACGGCGTCGGTTATATCCTTTTGTCCGCCGAGCATTACGCGTGTGAGCTTTATGGAGGTCTGCGCTATTTCCCTTTCAAGCTCCGCGTATTCTGGATTTGCGGCAAAAAATGCCTTGCGGCGCTCGTCGTTTTCGTTTACAGCCTGCCTGCGGTATGAATCCAGAAGAAATTTTGCTTTGTCATATATTTCCTGTGAATATCCCATTGTTCAATGCTCCTTTAAGTTATATTATTCGTCGTAATCATAGTCGCCGCTGCTTGAGGCTATCTCCTTTGCCCATTCCGCGTCCAGAATGGCTTCAATGTCCTCGGTGGCATATGTTTCGCCGTAGCGTTCGTTATTATTACTGCTCTTTCCACCCTGCGGCTGAGATGAGATTCCCCTTGCCTGTCTCCTTGCCTCCATTGCCTCGCGGTTCTGCTCGTCTGACTTTAGCGCCGATGTGAGGTCGGTTATTCCCTGTTCAAAGTACCGCTTGAGAATGCCGTTCATGTAGGCAAAGCTGATCTTGCCGTTCTTATTGATGCATTTGTCATAGGCGTGGCGCACAAGCTCCACTTCAAAACGCTGTGAATTTATCCAGAGATCGCAGTATTTCAGCTCGCTGTCCGTCGCCTTGCGTTCGGGAATCTCCAAAGCGGAACGCACTGTGTTCCATGCCTTACGTTTCGCTGTGAGATCGGATATCTTCTTTTCCGCCTTTTCAAAATTGTCTATTTCCTCGGCGCACCAGCCTATACCGGTCGCTTCTATGTATGACATGCTCGGCTTGCCTATGGATTTGCAGTACTGCGCGAGCATCGGCACTACCGTGCAGGGCAGTCCGTGCCATTTTACAAGCGTAACGAAGCAGGTGACCTCCGTATGTGTGAGCTGCTTGCCAAGAGTCGCTTCCACCGCGGTAAGCATGTTTTTGAGCTGTTCGTCCTCCGCCACGTATTTCATGCATTCGTCGAATGGATAGCGTATCTTTTCCTTCGTGACGGGCGCTTTTTTTTCCGGCGCGGTTCCAAGCGCGTTGCTGACTGAAGCCTCCGGAATGTCACGCTTTTCTTGCTCCGGAGCCGGCACGGGTTCGGACTTGTCCCCGGACCTGAAAGCGCTTTTGGAATCCGCTTCGCTCAGAAGCCCGCAATTGACCCAGTAATCCAGCGCGTCGCGTGTGTCGGACGGCTTTTGTCCTATGGCGAAGGCGAGCGCGTCGAGCGTTATCGGTTCGCCGCCGTGACGGAGCAGATAAAGCAGCGTTTTAAGCTGGGCAGCGCCCGCAAGCTTCATATGCCTGTCAACCACGTCCGAAGGCACAGCGAATACCGAACCCCATATTCCCATGCTTACGGTATACGATATATTATTGTCTTTTCCGTTCAAATCATTCACTCCATTTTTCCTCTTTTCCGATGGAATAATATTATAACACATATACATTCCAAATGCAAATGCGCGTGCCTTCAAAAAAATCCCGTACTTTCGCGGTTTTACTTAATCTACCACGAAAATACGGGATTTTTGGCTATTGAAATTTTTTATGAATTTTATTAATGTGATTATTGTCACTGCTCCGGCGGCGATTCAAGAATTCCCTTGTAAAAAAGATAGAGTCTGTTTACCGTGCGCTGGTATTCCTCGGCGGAGATAACCACGTCGTCGATGTAGCGAAGCTTTCCGCCATGCTTTCTCTTTTTTCTTCTGCCTATGATCAGGCGCACGCTCTGACCGTCGCTTATCACAAACACATGATAGCCTGCGGAAGCGGGACACACAAAGGCAGCGTCGAAGCGGAGATCCTCGTCGGCGTCACGATTGATTTTGGAATAATACTGAGGAAAACGCAGCGCTCTCAAACGCTTGAAGAGCTTTTTGCCTTTCATTTCAAAGAGCTTCCGGCTCACCTTTGGGTGGGAGAAAGCGGAGTTGTTCTCGTCGAAGAGGCAGAGAATGTCGTTTTCGACGTCCGTGGCGCGCGGCTTGCGCGGGTAGGCGACTCCGTTAATGCATACGTGCAGCATTCCGGTGACTTTTTTTTCGGTGCGCCAGTTTGCGACCTTTTCCGTGAGTACGGCAAATGTGTCGGGATTTCCGGCTATCATATCACATTCATCTCAATTCTCAATTTAATTCTTATATAATCTGTACCCGAATTTCCATACGGTTTAGATGTACTGACTTCCGGGACTTAGCTTTTCGAGCTTGCCGCGAAGATTGCTTATGTGCGTTTATATCGGGCTGTCCTCGATAATCGGGATTTTATTCATTACGCAGTCAGTTCCACGCGTTTTGATTATACTTGCGTTATAACAGAAAACAGACGGCGGGAATCCGTCAGTTAAGCTTGACAAATCCCGCCGTCTGTTCTTTCCGGTAACATAACGACTACATGCGGTCGGGAATCCGCAGCCCCGCAGAATTACTGAATGGAATAGTCAAGATAATCCTGAAGCTCGCGGTCTTCCTTTTCTTTTTCTTTCTTCTTGATTATTATCATTGCTGTTGTAATAGACGCTACAACGGCTGCAACGGCTGCAATCAATCCTATAATTGTCCAAAGACTCAAAGACTCATGTTTCTTTTCCATTTAACTACACTCCTTAAATTGAATTACATATATTCTACACGTAATTGATTCATTTGTCAATCACTATTTGGTACAATTTACACAACATTCAAATAACATTCAAAAAAAGCGGAGCAACATGTCAGGTGAAGTCACCGCACACTGCTCCGCTTTTGACGGCAATGACCCGCATCGCCGGATTTTGACAAGTCAAGAGGTAATCCGCACATATTACGGAAGACCCTTTTAAGCCTGTTACGCCTTTGCGCTGTTGAGCTTGCGAACGAGCTTGGACTTTCTTCTCGCTGCGGTATTCTTGTGGAGAATGCCCTTTGCCTGAGCCTGGTCGATTCTCTTGATTGCGAGACGGATGGCCTCGCTGCTGTCGCCGCCGTTGCTGATAGCTGCCTCAGCCTTTTTGATGGTGGTCTTGAGGTTGGATTTAACAGCCTTGTTGCGGGCGGTCTTGCTTGCGGAAACAAGCACTCTTTTCTTTGCGGACTTAATATTGGGCACTATAAACACCTCCTTATTCGGGTTCAGTCGCATAAATCCATTTTAACATGAATCAATTTAAAATGCAACATTTTTTTTATATTTTTTTTAATTTTATCTATCAATGTGATAATTGAACATATCACCCAAAATATCACAGATGAAATTTATGTATATTTCCGATCAACGCGGGCAGAATAACTATACTATTCAATTATCTGAGGGGAGAGAACGCGTAAATATGAATTATCGCACGGATCTTACAATTGAGCTTGCAGAGGATTCCGGAGAATGCGACGGTATTTCGTCCGACGTGAGCGTGATCAACGGGGTGACCGTCACCCGCACCGTAATACACGACGGTCGTGCTTCGGAGCTTATCGGAAAGCCGCAGGGAAAATATTACACGCTGGAAATGCTTCCGTTTTCCGACGCTGCTTTTGAACCCGACGAATGCTTTGAAACGGCGGCGGACATTATTCGCGAGCTGCTGCCCGAACAGGGCTGTGTGCTGACCGCGGGACTGGGAAATTCGTCCGTTACGCCGGATTCCATCGGTCCGAAATCCGTCGGCAGGATACTTGCCACACGTCACATTTCCGGCGAGCTTGCCGAAAAGTGCGGTCTGTCTCCGCTTCGCAAAACGGTTGTTATTGCGCCCGGCGTTCTGGGACAGACAGGAATTGAGGCTGCCGAGCATATCAAGTGGCTATGCGACGGACTAAGACCCTCCGCTGTAATAGTTATCGACGCTATGGCGGCGCGGAGTCTCTCGCGTCTCGGACGCACTCTCCAGATATGCGATACCGGCATTTCCCCTGGTTCGGGAGTGGGAAACGACCGTCCGTGCATAGACGGTTCTTTCCTCGGAACCAAGGTGATTTCAATGGGAGTGCCGACAGTCGCGGAGCTTCATTCCGAAGACGGCGGCTCCGCCGTAAGCGGCATGATGATAACCCCTCGTGAAATCGACCTGCTGACCGACCGTGCGTCGAGATTTATTGCGGCGGCTGTCAACGGCGCTTTGCAGCCACATCTCCATCCTACGGAAATAATGAAGCTTTTCTGAGAGCCTGCTGATAATCAGCTGTATTCCGCGCCGTCAGGGAGATTTTTGGTATAAATGGTTTTTGTAAGGGGATTGTAAAGGTCATATGAAAGCTTGACTTTTTCCTGGAGCTTTCCGTCCTTATATACTCTTTTCCATACGCGGATCGTTTTGCCTTTGTCTCCGCCTAAGGTTTTGCCCTCGGGATTGTCGGCGTTGGGTCTTTTATATTTTATGTCGAAGGGAACCTTTTTTTCAACTTCCGCTTCCAGCTTTACGGTTATACCGTCCTCTGTGCCTGTAATTGCAGCCGTGAGCTTTTTGTCCTTGTAGGAAAGCTTTATTTTGATGGGATATTCCTTATTGTTCTTGAATTTAAAATCGAGATGTCCCCAGTCCACCGTCGCGTCACAACCCTCGGTGGGCCAGTAGTGAATGACGTAAAGGTGATTGTGGCGTTCGGTGATCTGTAGATTGGCGTAAAGAACCGCGCAGTATATGGTAGTGGACACCTGGCATATTCCTCCGCCGTAATCCTCGCTCGATCCCGAAGAAAGATACACGGGCGCTTTCATGAACCCGTTTTTCGCGTTGCGTTCGCCCACGACTCCGTTGAATGAAAATTCGTCGCCGGGCTGCATGATGTATCCGTCCGTGAAATCGCCGAAGGTGTTGATATTGTCGGCTGCGCGTTCGACGTTGTTGCTTCTCTCCTTGCTCGATCCCTTGTAGGAGGTCGTGCAGGTTGACAGCTTGTCGAGACAGTAGGGAGCGCGGACGTCTTTAAGGCTTATTTCGGGATATGTGAGAGTAAGCTTTATTGTCCATTTGGTTTTGTCGGGCTTGGAGCTGATTTCGGTTCGCGCCGCCTCAAGATCGAAGTCCTTGCCGATAATGTCGGCGGTGAATTTAGGCTTTCCGGCGGAATCCTCCGTGACGGAAGCGTTTGAGGGACCGCATTTGACCTCGCGGTATATCTTGTCGATATCAACCTCAGGAGTGACGAGAGTTACGACCTTTGCGGTTATGGGACTGTAATCGTCCTCCTTAATGCGCCTGATAATTGTGTCTATAAGACTATCGTAATCTATCCCCACGCCGTCGGAGCCTTTGTAGACCGTCATTTTGTCGCCGTCGATCTTGTATCTCGGAGCTATCATGGGCGTGCCGTGCTCTTTGGCGAGCTTGTATATAAAATCGTGCATGGCGGTCTCGTTGAAGCAGAGATTGCCTATGGTCGTTACTTTCTTTGTCTGCTCCTTGCCCTTGGAATTCTTATAGGCGACCTCCTCGGAATGACCGTTCTCATAGGGAGACGCCGTGAATTCAAAATCACCGAGCCGCAGCTCTGTGTCCTTGCCGTCAACCTTGAGCGTAAAGCGCCTGTCTGCCAGAGATTCCGAAACGGCGGGCTGCATGGAAAGCGCTATTGTCTCCTGCGTCATGTAGGGCATTGAATTGTGTACTTCCATAGGGAAAAGCCTGACAAAGAAATTATAATAAATCGAGCCTGAGACAACCAGCAGTATAATTGCCAGTCCCGAATACAGCTGCATGGCGCAGCCTTTTTTGTCGAATTCGGGCGGATCGGGTGTTCCGTCGTTCCTCGCGTATTTATAACTTGAACTCATATTTTTTTAACACCGTCTTTTTTTATCGAAGATAATCAGAGAGCTGTCAAATGTGTTGCGAAGCTGTCGTCAAGAGCGCTAACTTCGCAGCACCAATAGCTTTTGCCCGCCATTGCAACAGGATCGCACTCGGTCAGCTTGTTTTTAAGCCCATTCAGCATTCCGTCCGGAATTTTGTAATTCCTGTGGTAATCCGGATTTTGCGCGTTGATCCCGGAGTTGAATACGTCGAATATCATGATGCTCTCATAGAGCTGCTCGAGCGATGAATTCATCAGCCAAAGCTCGTCGGGATCGTCCTGATCGTAAATCACAACCGCGCCGCTGCTTTTGTCGATGCAGATAAATCCGGAAGCGCCGACTCTTCCTATCGGAAAGAGATTTCTCGCGTCAAGAGCGTCGGTTACCGATTTACTAAAATCATTCGTTTCGCCGAATTCGAGCCAGCCTGCCGCGTCCGGCAGACCGTACTCCTTCAGAGCGGAAACGCAGGCGGAACTCAGTCCCGAAGCCAGAGGCGACGTGAGTCTGAATTTATTTAAGGACGGTTTATCGGACTTGTTCCAGTATTCCGTAAACTCGGCTGGAGTCATAAGCTTATCATTCCCCTATAATACATAATAAAGCATAAATGCAACAGAATAATTCTATCACAGCGACCCGCCATAGTCAATAATAAAACGCTTAAAATATGTTCATACGGCTTGATTTTAAGTATCATATGTGGTATAATTATCCTGCTTTCGTAAAACTGTATAAAATATTCACAAAGGGAGATAATTAATTATGAGCCAGTTCAAAATAGCCACAAAATGCGTTCAGTCAGGCTACAGCCCGAAAAACGGCGAGCCGAGAGTTATTCCTATAGCTCAGAGCACCACATTCAAATACGATTCCTCCGTGAGAATGGCAAAGCTTTTCGACCTTGAGGAGGACGGCTTTTTCTATACGCGCCTTGCAAATCCCACGGTAGACGCTGTGGAAAAGAAGATTGCCGACCTTGAAGGCGGCGTTATGGCGATACTCACAAGCTCAGGTCAGGCGGCGTCTATGTATTCTGTGCTGAATGTCTGCAAGGCCGGCGATCATCTCATAAGCTCGTCGGCGATTTACGGCGGCACATACAACCTTTTCAACAAAACCCTGCGGGATATGGGAGTTGAGGTTGACTTTATCGAGCCTGACGCTTCCGCTGAGGAAATCGACAGGCTTTTCAGGGAAAATACAAAATGCGTCTTTACTGAAATGCTCTCCAATCCCGCGCTGACAGTGCTCGATCTGGAAAAATGGGCGAACGCGGCACATTCCCACGGCGTTCCGCTTGTTGTGGACAACACCTTCCCGACTGCTATTAACTGCCGTCCTATCGAATTCGGCGCGGACGTTGTAGTGCATTCCACCAGCAAATACATGGACGGTCACGCATGCGCTCTCGGCGGAGTTGTGGTTGACAGCGGCAGGTTCGACTGGAGAAACGGTAAATATCCCATGTTCACCGAGCCTGACGAGACATATCACGGTATCGTTTATGCAGATCATTTCGGCGCGGCTGCATACGGCGCGAAGATCAAGGTGCATCTCATGAGGGACATGGGCGCTATGATGGCTCCGCAGAACGCGTTCCTGCTTAATCTCGGTCTGGAGACTCTTCACCTGAGAATGCCGAGGCATTGTGAGAACGCTATGGCTGTGGCGGAATTCCTTGAGAATGATGACCGCGTGGCGTGGGTCAATTATCCAGGTCTGCCCGGAAACAAATACTATGAGCTTGCGCGGAAATACATGCCGAATGGTACCTGCGGCGTTGTTTCATTCGGCGTAAAGGGCGGCAGAGAGGCTGCTACACGCTTCATGGATTCGCTGAAGCTCGCGGCTATTGTCACCCATGTCGCCGACGCGCGCACCTGCGTGCTGCACCCGGCAAGCACCACTCACCGTCAGCTCAACGATAAGGAGCTTGAGGAATGCGGAGTTTCTCCCGACCTGATCCGCTTTTCGGTGGGCATAGAGGACGTCGAGGACATAATTGCCGACGTAGATCAGGCGCTTGCCGCGGCGACAAGGTAACTGTGTGCATAATTCAAAAATCCGTTGCATTTACTCAGAAGATATGATAAAATTTAAAATGCCTGTGCAGATCAGCCTTGCGCGGGCATTTTTTGATTGAATTATCCGAGCGAAAAAGATACGGCAGGGAAAGGAATGGTAGTCTGTGAAAACCGGACTTGTTCTGGAGGGCGGCGCTATGCGCGGACTGTATACCGCGGGAGTGCTGGATATTATGATGGACAACGATATAAAAGCCGACATTGTTATCGGAACGTCGGCAGGAGTGCTTTTCGGGGTAAATTACGCTTCGGGACAGCGCGGCAGAGCGCTGCGCTACAATAAAAAATACGCGCCAAAGGGCTGTTATATGGGAATCCGTTCGCTGCTTACTACCGGCAATATAATCAATAAGCAATTTGCGTACTATGATCTTCCGTCAAAGCTGGATGTATTTGACGAAAAGGCTTTTGAGGAGTCGGGAATAGATTTTTACGCAACGGTTACAAACGTTGAAACGGGAGAGGCTGAATATATCAAAATCACCGACGGCTTCAGGCAGATGGAAGCGATGCGCGCTACCTCCGCAATGCCGTTTGTTTCGAGAATAGTTGAGTATGAGGGGAAGAAGTATCTCGACGGCGGTGTGGCGGACAGCATTCCGGTGCAAAAATGCATTGAAATGGGCTGCGATAAGGTTATCGTAGTGCTGACGCGCCCCATAGATTACCGCAAGGGAAAGACGGATCCGAGACTTGCCAATTTATTCTATGGCAAAAAATATCCAAGGGCAGCCGAGAGGATAAACAGCCGTCCGGAAGAATACAACGCCTGCGTTGAGAGAATCATCGGAATGGAAAAGCGCGGGGAAATCTTTGTCATACGTCCCTCGCGGCTTGTCAGGGTTAAGCATATCGAACGCGACACCAAAAAGCTTCAGGCAATATACGATCTCGGCGCGGCGGACTGTGCCGCGGCGATGGACTCTCTGAGAAAATATCTCTCATGATTTAAACGTTGACAATATTGTGGGGTCATGATATAATTCTTATTATTGCCGATGATTTTTTGTTGAAAAACTCATGCTTCCGAAAGGCAAGTGATAAAGAAAAATGGTTTTTTCCAGTATGACTTTTTTGCTCCTTTTCTTGCCGGTAACGCTTCTTATGTATTCATTGAGGAGCAGTATGGGCTGGAAAAACGGCGTTCTTTTAGCGGCGTCGCTTATTTTTTACGCTTGGGGCGAGCCGGTTTACATACTTCTTATGCTGGTGTCGGTGGGATTCAATTACATATGCGCGCTGGGAATTGACAAAGGCGGTTCGGATCGTTTCCTGCGAAGGATCTGGCTCGTACTGGGAATTGCGTCCTCGCTGATTTTTCTCGTGTGGTTCAAGTACGCGGCGTTCCTTGCCAATTCGTTTGCGGATATTTTTTCGCTGTCTCTGCATATGGCTGAGAAAAAGCTGCCTATAGGAATTTCATTTTACACGTTCCAGGTGTTCACATATACGGTTGACGTCTACCGCAAAAAGGCGGCGGCGCAGAAGAATCCGGCAAAGCTTCTGCTTTATGTAAGCTGCTTTCCACAGCTTATCGCGGGTCCTATAGTGCAGTATGCCGACGTTGCCCGAATGCTTGACAGCCGTCCTTTCAGCGCGGCGAGATTTTCCGAGGGCGCAAGGAGATTCGCAGTCGGACTTGCCAAAAAAGTGATTTTAGCCAATCTCTGCGGTGCGGCGATATCGCGCATAGATCCCGCGGATCCTGCATACCTTGTTTCGACAGCCGGGGCATGGTACGCAGCTCTGATGTATACATTTCAGATATACTTCGATTTTTCCGCTTATTCCGATATGGCTATAGGTCTTGGAAGGCTTTTCGGATTTGACTACAAGGAAAATTTCAATTATCCTTATATTTCGGGAAGCATCACGGATTTCTGGAGAAGATGGCATATATCCCTCGGCAGCTTTTTCCGCGATTATGTATACATTCCCCTTGGCGGGAGCCGCTGCACGACCCGCAGGACAATTCTGAATATGATGGTGGTATGGTCGCTGACGGGTATGTGGCACGGCGCAAGCTGGAATTTCATTTTGTGGGGAATGTATTACGGCGTGCTGCTGATAACCGAACGGTTCGTAATAGGTCGGGAGCGTATGGATAAAATCCCGTATATTTTCAGGCTGCCTGTGATATTTGTTATCACAATGCTCGGCTGGGTGCTGTTTTATCATACTGATCTGTCGCTTGCGTTCCGGCAGATAGGCGCCATGTTCGGAATAGGCTTTAATATTCAGCTGATCGATCCTCTGACTTCAGCTGTCATACGCAAATACTCGGTGCTTCCGCTTATAGCGGCTGTCGCCTCACTGCCGGTGCTTCCGGCGTTAAAGAAGCATTCCGGTCAGGGCGGGTTCACGGAGGCGCTGTCATACGCGGCGGCTACCGTGTTGATGGTGCTTTCGGCAGTTTTTTTGGTTGGACAGAGCTACAATCCGTTTATTTATTTCAGATTTTAGCGCGCGATTAAATACTTTGGAAGGAACAGGTTGCAATTATGAAAAAACGCTTCGGTTTTTTTATGCTTACAATGTGGTGGTTTATACTATTTGCGATTGTCGGCGGTCTGATTCTGTTTTTTACGCCTGACAGGGAGCGTATATCTCACGATGAAAACCGCGTTTTGCAAAACGCTCCTGAATTTACGCTCAGAGGTTTTTATTCCGGAAAATACGCCTCTGAGTTTGAAGCCTTTCTGTCCGACAGCGTGCCTGGCAGGAATGCGCTCATTGGCTTTTCGGATAAGCTCACGGGTATTATAGCCGCTAATACTGACGAGGATATGTATTATCTTGACAACAGCGACAAGGAGGTTGCGGAATATCAGGGCGACGGTCAGAAAAAATCCGACGTGGAAAACGCCGTCGGCGATACTCAAGCCGATGACGCTGAGAATAGTACAGACTATGACGGAAGCGACGTTTCGGTAAACGAGGCGGTATTTGAGCTTGTAAAGAAAAAGGGCGGTACAACTCCAATTTATACTTATTCTCCGGATAACATAAAGCGTGTTTCGCGTAATATACAAAAATACGCCGACCTGCTGCCGGAGGACGGTCATGTGTATTTTACTCTTGTTCCCTTTCCCAAGCTTGCGCGCAGGTTTACCGGAAATCTTGAGCTTTACAGCGGATGGCAGAGCAATCTTTTTGATGAAATGGCAAAGGTCACATCGGACAAGGTCAGGTATTACGACAGTCTTAAAATTCTGGAGCCTCACATGCTGGAAGGCGAGGAGCTTTTCCTCTACGGAAATCATCAGTGGAATATAAAAGGCTCGTATTACGTGTATTATGAAATGATAAAGTCGCAGGGTCTTACGCCCACTCCTTATGACGAATATGATTATAAGGTACTTCGTCCGCAAACCGGAAGCTGGTCAACTATGAATATCGACACATACGAATTGCTTTATCCGCTCGCTCCGTCAAAGAACTACAGAGTATCGCATATAGACAAAAGGCAGGAAATTCCGTTTATGGCGTATGATACGGCGACCACATCTTCTTATCTTTACGGGAATATTCTGCCGTGGAAAACCGTGACGACAGGTTTTCACACAGGGCGCAACGCTCTTGTCATAGGCGACTGCTTTGATCTTTCACTGACTCCTTTCCTGCTGCCGTATTATGACAATGTGCATAAAACCGATATTCGTTACATTGTGTTTGACAAAAAGGAGCTTGGAACTTCGGTTTCGGATATGATGCGGAGAAATTCAATAAACGATGTTTACCTTATTTTTTCCGAGGCAAACGACGTCAATTCCGGCACGCTGCTTAGTGCCCTTGCAAGCAATCTTAACTGAATATAAGGGGTACGCAAATGGAAAAAGAAAAAAATATCATGGAGTTTCCATTAAAGAAGATAAAAATATCCTTCATAATTGCTGCTGTTATTTTTATAATTTGTACCGTAATCATCAAAAATCAGGCTTCTGTCTGCGTAAGACTTGCCGATACAGCCGCGAATTTTGGTTATTATGACGCTGCGAAGGCTTTTTTGGGCGGAATTGACACGGCGTATGAATCCGATTATTACAACATGGGTCTTTACGATATCGCGTCGGAAATGTATGATCATGAAGATTATGATGAAGCCTGCGACATATTCAAGGGTCTTGGCGACTATTCGGACAGCGCCGACAGAATGTGCCAATGTATTCAGAAGAAAGCGGAGCTTCTTATTAATGACGGGGATTACCTCACCGCCAGCAGTCTGCTTAAAGATATCATGTATTACAGCGGCAGCGAGGATATCTATAACGAGTGTCAGTACAGATATGCCCTCGGCGAAGCGGAAAACGGGGACTGGTTCAACAGCGCTCAGATACTCTGGGGCATAAGGGATTACAAGGACTCAATGGCAAGAGCCAAAGATATTGTAATGCAAAACACGGGAAGCGACGATGTTGAAAAAACCGTCGGCTCAGGAAGACCTATCTCCCCGGAATTACTCAACGCGTATATGGAACTGAAGGATAAAAGAAAGCAGCTTAAAGACGGCGCAATCGCCGCAGGCTATTATCATACCGTCGGACTGAAGAAAGACGGGAGAGTGATTTCATGCGGCAGCAACGAAAAGGGACAGTGCGGCACCGATTCGTGGCAAAACGTCGTTCAGGTCGCTGCGGGAGGATATCATACAGTCGGACTGCTCTCGGACGGAACGGTTGTAGCCTGTGGTGACAATTCCTGTGGACAGTGCAACGTTGGCGAGTGGAAGAATGTTGTACAGATAAAAACGACTGATTACAATACCGCGGCTCTTCTCAGCGATGGAACCGTGGTTACCTGCGGATTCAACAAGCTTATCCAGACAGACGGCTGGACGGGGATAGACAGTATATGCGGAGGCGCATACGCGCTTTGCGGACTGTCAGCCGGCGGAGATCTATTTTATACGCACCCGTCGTGCAAAATGGAGCAGCAGTTGATTGACGCGGACGTTTCCGTGTCGTATGCCGTTGGACTTACGCTTTCGGGGGACGTGGTATATTCCTATGAAACCCCGTGTAAGTGGGACAAGGCTGTTTCGGTATACGCGGGTGGGGATACCGTGGGGATAATAGACATGAGCTTCAAGCCCTCGGTATACAACCGCAAATGGGGGGAATATTACCGTCTGCCTCAGGGAAAAGCCGTGTCGGTTTCATTGGGAAGCACGCATTTTGCAGTTCTTTACGATGATGGCAGCGTTTACTGCTATGGAGAAAACAATTGCGGACAGTGCGATACGTCGGGCTGGAATCTCAACTGATTGGGGAAAATTATAATGAATGAAACAAAAATATACGTAGGGTTAAACGACTCCGAAACCATGATCCAGAAGCACGATACGGAAAAAAACATAAGCGTGCTGAAAATCGTATGCCAGAGTTATCATGTAGCGTTTTCCTTTTGCGTGCAGCAGGGAGGTTATTTCCATGAGGACGGAAGATTCACGCAGGAGAACACTCTCGTGCTTTCGATGATCGACGCGGACAGCACAACGGTCAACGAGATAGCCAAGGATCTGTGCGCTTTCTTCCATCAGGAATCTGTCATGGTTACCGAAAGCCCGATAAAAGCGTATTTTGTCAAAGAAAATATAATGTGATCAGGTTACAGATTTATTTATGAAATCCGATAATCTTTAACAACCAAAAAGCTCCTTACAGCATAGCGCATTGCAAAATGCTGTAAGGAGCTTTATTAAATTTACAATTAAATGCTCAATTGAATCAGCCGATGAATCTCACGCGGATAACGCCGTCAACCTTGCTGAAGGCTTCCTTGGCGGAATCGGAGATGTCGCCCCCGAAATCAAGAATGCTGTAGGCATAGTCGCCTTTGGACTTACTGAGCATATTTTCAATGTTGACGCCCTCGCCGGAAACAATGGCGGAAAGCTTTGTCAGCAC
>ONCX01000022.1 GCA_900316455.1 uncultured Eubacteriales bacterium | reverse complement strand
TTCATGCTGCGGAATTTATGAAGCTGAAAATAGGTCTTGCCCTTACCCACGCGTTTCTGCGTGAACATTACAGGTCCCGGATCGTCAATCACAATTGCGAGGGCAATAAGTAAAAACAGCCAACTCAGTACTATAAGTCCGCAGGCAGATAATACGGCGTCAATTACTCGCTTGAAAAATTTTCCATACATTTTAAAAATCACTCCGTTATATTTCTCATTCATAACAAGCCGATGTGTTTTTGAAATATTCAAACTCACGAAACTAATAATCTCATTCAGTGGAGCGGGAACTGCGACAGCCGGCAAAATTGTTGCATTAGGATAATCATTGCACAGCTTAAAGCTAATTAAGGATTTTTACCGTTCTGGTGAGGTGAATGATTGCCGCCTTTCTCTTCTCTGACAAGACAAAAAGAGCTGCTTCATAGGCTTCTCTGTTATGTTGAAACAACGATAATGCCATAGCCGTAGCTCCTTTCTAAATCGTAGTAAGGATTCCTATTGGATATTAGTTCACAATCGGTGATAAAGTTTTACTTTATCGGACTGAAATAACTCATCACGATATCGGTTATTTTACCACACATCTTTTCGGAAATCAATAGATTTTAACCAAATAATTAAGCAACAGAATATTTCGTAAGGTTGGACGAAAAAGTATATTTTATTGACCTGAAGATTGGCTGATTTCATAATGTTCTTTTCATCTTTTGACTAAGAAAAAAAACGTACTTTGGGGCATTTCACAGGCATCCGCTGCCTGCTGGAGTGTCAATTTTTTATTCCGCCACGCTCTGCGTGTTTCGTGAAAATTATCCGGAATCGGTTCCTCCGGACTGGCGAATTTCACGCCGTCAGTTTGCCTGTCAACATACAGATTCTTCACATGACGGGGCTTACACACTCATATATTAAACGACGATATCCATGCTGTCCGCAACCACAATTACGTCCTGCAAGTAGATATTGCCATACGCTCTCAGGCGGCAGGTGTTGTCACCGGATAGATAAGATCGTCCATGCAGTCGGTGTATCTGCCTTGCTGGATCAAGTTATTCTTGAGTTCCACAAGGTCTATGTTACGTCAACATCAAAGGTATTGACCGTCGTACATGGGAAGTCCGAGTTTTCTATTTATCCAGGCGCAATAGGCAGTGTGACCATAAATCCATACTTTTCCTCTATGTAATCCTGCATCAGACGATAGGTAACTTTTGGTTTAGGTTTACTGCCTTGCACATTTTGTGAAATTTTATACAGCTGAATCCTGCCTTCTCCCCCGGTGAATTACACCGTCAGGTAGATATGACTGTCCGGTTTTTACGGGAAAGCAGCGCAACCGTCTCGACGTTTGCGGTACGGGGGAACATATCGACTGCTGTGAATTTTTCAAGCTGCCAACCAACGGCTCTGAGTCTGGAAACATCGCGGGCAAGCGTTGCCGGATCGCAGGAAATATATACGATCCGCTCCGGCGAGATCTGATTGATCAATGAAACTGCCGCCTCGGAACAGCCCTTTCTCGGCGGGTCTACGATCACTACGTCCGGCGCTTTGTTCTCAGACAAAAGCTGTTTTGCGCCGTCGTAAGCGTCCGCGCAGATAAAATGTGCATTGCTTATACCGTTGATCTCCGCGTTCCTGACCGCGTTTTTTACCGCATCAGGAATTATCTCAATTCCATAGACGGTCCTTGCCTTAGAAGCCATTGTCAGACCTATGGTTCCTGTGCCGCAATAGAGATCATATATCACCTGACTGCCGTCAAGATTCGCGTATTCGGCGGCTTTCAGATAAAGCCGTTCCGCCTGTTCACGGTTGACCTGATAGAATGAAAGCGGTGATATTTCAAATGTAACTCCGCAGAGAACGTCGTGTATCGTATTGCTTCCCCATGCCGTGCGGCATTTTTGTCCGAGAATGACGTTTGTCCTTTCACGGTTGACATTTATTACTATGCTCTTTATTTCGGGCGAAACTGCGCGTATCCTTCTCACGAATTCGTCTTCGCGCACAAGTCCGTTTGCGTTCACAACGGCGCATACCATTATTTCGCCTGTCGCAAAGCCCCTGCGTATATACAGATGACGGAACCGTCCCTTGCCTGTAGTTTCGTCGTATATGTCATTGGGCGTGTCATTCAGAAAATTCGCGGCTGCCTGAGCTATTGAGCCGAATATTCCGGGCTGAAGCAGGCAGTCGTGAAAGGGAATAATTCTGTGGCTCCTCTCGGCATAAAATCCGAAAACCGCCTGTCCCTTGTCGCTGCCGAACGGTATCTGCGCCTTGTTGCGATATCTGTCCGGCGAGTCGGCGGCAATGAATTCCTCAGCTTCAAGCTCAACGCCGCCGATGCGCTTTATAGCGTCGTTTACCCGCTGGAGCTTGACCCTGCATTCCTCACGGTAATCGAGGTGGCGGAAGGTACAGCCGCCGCACCTTGGATATGAAGGACAGTCCGGCTCGCAACGTCCGCCGCCTTGTTTTATCAGAGCCTTGATTTTGCCGATGGCATAGCTGCCTGTCACCTTGATTATCGTCAGCTCCGCCACGTCTCCCTCTGCGGAACCCGGTACAAATACAGCCATTCCCTCGTAACGTGCCACTCCGCTACCCTCGGCGGTCATGCCCTGTATCTCAGCCCGTATAACGTCGTTTTTTTTCAGCAAAGCCACATTCATCACTCCAACCGCTGATTTTAAATATATTTTATATCAAATTCAGAACATATTCAAGTGAATTATATTCAAATGAATAATCAAAAAAAAGCAAAAAGAAAAGGAATTCACGATATAAATTTGACGGCGAATTCGCTCGCTCGTCGGCAAATTTATCATCGAAAATTCCGTAACGAATGAAGATATTCAGATTAAGTAAAACATCCTGCTGTTCCAGATGCGAAGTCTTTGCGGCAAAGCGTTCCTTCAGCCTGCCCGAAATGCACGAGCTGCCGTTTCCCTGCCCTATGCCGTAAAGAAGCCGCAGTCACCAAACCATTCGCTTTCTCTGAGAAAAAGCCAATTACTCGGCAAAGCCTGAATCGACGAGCTTTACAAGACCGTCAACCGCGTTGTTCTCATCGGGACCATCGGCAATAATCTTAATTTTCATGCCGCCGACAATACCAAGCGAAAGAACGCCAAGAAGAGATTTTGCGTTAACTCTTCTCTCTTCCTTTTCAACCCAGATGGTGCTCTTGAACTCATTTGCCTTCTGAATAAAGAAAGTTGCGGGACGTGCATGAAGACCAACCTGATTCTGTACAGTTACTTCATCAACATACATAGTTAAAAAACCTCCTTGCGGAAAGAATGAAAATGTAAATTTAATTGTTTCGACAAAGACTGAATACACCATGCCTCGAAAATGGAACGAACACGTGCGGACTTGTCAAAACCAATTGACACTGATATTATACCACATTTTTTTAAAACGTCAACCGCTTTATGTCAATTTCGGCTCGATAAACAATAAAGACCGCTTTAGCATGTCACTGAGTTGTACATAATAACCATTTGTCAAAAGAATTTGAGTATTTTGAGGATAATTCATGGTTTTTAATAGTTAATATTGCACAAATTAAAAGGTGTTTTTTTATAATTTAAAACAATTTTTTTATGAACTTTATCACTTTTTCGTTTTCATTTTTTCTGATTCAGAAAAATATTTTTTGAGTAATAGTTAACAAATTTTCGGTCGGATTTTATAACTGCTGTTTAAAAATTCATAATTACATCATTTAATGAAACGGTGGTGAAAATTATCGTTAGCTTGCACTATCCGAACATTTATGAATAATTGCCAAAGCATGGTTTACGTTGTTTTTACATCAGATAAGGCGTTTATTTGTAAGATACTCTTTTTCCTCGCGTGAAAGCTCCGCGTTTTCCAAAAGATCCGGACGGTACTTAGCCGTTTGTACCAATGCGTTAATCCGCTTCCATCTGGCTATATTCGCGTGATGACCGGAGAGAAGCTCTTCCGGAACGCTCATGCCGTTCCACACCGGTGGCCGCGTATATTGAGGGTGCTCGAGAAGACCGGAATAATGACTCTCGTCTTCAAAGCACGCGTTTTCGGCAAGCACTCCGGGAACCATGCGGCACACAGCGTCGGTCACAATAAGAGCCGGCATTTCTCCGCCGGTCAACACATAATCCCCGACAGAAAGCTCCATGTCCACCATGCTGTCGATAACGCGCTGATCTATTCCCTCATAATGCCCGCACAGCAGGCAGATATTCTCCATGCCGAGAAGCTCGCGGGCTATGCTCTGATTGAATACCTTCCCTTTAGGCGACATGTAAATCAGGAACGGACGCGATGAACACTGGGCGGAAATCGCGTTAAAGCAGGCTTCTATCGGCTCAGGCTTCATCAGCATTCCCTGACCGCCGCCGTAGGGCATATCGTCAACATGGCGATGCCTGTCGGTGGTGTAATCGCGTATGTTATGGCAATCCACGGAAATTATACCCTGTCTGCGCGCCCTGCCGATAATGCTTTCGTCAAGAACGCGTTCGCACATCTCAGGGAAAAGCGTCATAATGTCTATTCTCATCACTCAAACAGACCTTTCATCTTAAAGACCCTCACAATTCCGTCCTCAAGAGATACTTCCCTGATGACGTCCGGAATGGCGGGAATGAGAAATATTTTCCCGTCGCCGGTTTTAATGTGATAAACGTCGTTGGAGCCTGTTTCGCTTACGTCGTCGAGAACGCCGAGTTTTTCACCTGTATCGTCGTCGATAACGTCAAGACCTATGAGATCCTGAATGAAATAGGTGTCGTCGTCAAGTTCCACATCGTCGCGGTTCATATAAAGGATTTTGTTGCGAAGACCGTCCGCCTGTTCGATTGAATCTATACCCTTTATTTTCATTATAAGCATGCTCTTGTGTACGCGAGATGATGATATCTCGATTTTCCTTGCGCCCTTATCGAGATAAAGCTCGTCGAACTCCGCGAGGAATTCCGGCGAATCAGCCCACGGCTGTACTCTTACCTCGCCCTTGAGACCGTGAGTGCCTGTTATTCTGCCTGTTTCAAGAAACTGCTTCATGCTCTCTTTCCTTTCTGAATTTTATAAAAATATAAACTGCTCTTTCAAACGTGCCTGCAATATTACAAAGCGCAGTACTGCCGTCGAATAGCTTCAACCGCAGTACTGCGCTTACGTAAAGATCAGTCAATATTGACTATAACCCTTTTGTTTTCACGGGTCGCGGCGGCGCGCATAACGGTGCGGATAGACTTTGCTATTCTGCCCTGCTTGCCGATAACTCTGCCCTTGTCCTCTTCATCGACAAAGAGAGTGAATGTGATTGTGCCGTCCTCGGCAGGCTCACTTTCCTCAACTCTTACGCCGTCAGGATTCTGAACAAGTCCGCGTGCGATTACTGCGAGCAATTCTTTCATAGATACATACCTCCTCGCGTGAAAATTGGGTGAAAACTATACGGCAACCCGTCAAACGGCGGATTGCCGCACATTCAGAGAATTTTTGCGTTGTAATACCGATGATAAATCAAAGAATGCCTTCTTTTTTGAGCAGGGTCTTGACCGTATCGGTCGGCTGTGCGCCGTTTGCTATCCAAGCCTTTGCCTTTTCCGCGTCGATCTTGACTGCGGAAGGCTCCGCCATGGGATCATACGAACCGATTTCCTCGATGAAACGACCGTCTCTGGGATATCTGGAATCGGCTACAACTACGCGGTAGAAGGGATTGCCCTTGGAACCCATGCGGCGAAGTCTGATTTTTACTGCCATACTATATTCACCTCCATACAGGAATACTTTTTTGATTGAATTTAGAGCCTGTCCAGTATCTCTACACATGCGTTTGGCTTGCATCTTTTCCGCTATATCTTGCCAAAATCTAATGAAAACGAATGATTCCATAGTTAATCACACAAAGTATTGCATGCGGTTTTGGCTTCATCCGGCGAAAAATCTGAATGCGCCATCCGCACACGTGTAGATACGTCAGCAGGCTCCTATATGAAATCAAACGCCCGATAATTTTACAAAAAATCAGCGCTTGTTTTTCATCTTGCCCATACCGTTCATGCCGCCCATGCCTCTCATCATATTCCGCAGACCTCTGCCGCCCTTGCCGCCGACCTGCTTGAACATCTTCTGCATCATCTCTATCTGTTTGACAAGGCGGTTTACGTCCTCGACCTTCATTCCGCTTCCCGCGGCAATGCGGCGCTTGCGGCTCGCGTTGAGAAGATCAGGCTTCTCGCGCTCACGCGGGGTCATGGAATAAATTATAGCCTCGATGCGGTCTATCATTCTGTCGTCGATCTCCACGTCGCCGAGCTGCTGGCTCATACCTGGTATCATTCCGATAAGATTCTTGAGCGGTCCCATTTTCCGCATCTGCTGGAATTGCGCGAGCAGATCGTTGAAGTCGAACGTGCTTGTTTTGAGCTTCTGCTGAAGCTCGAGAGCGTTCTTTTCGTCAATATTCTGCTCCGCCTTTTCTATAAGACTCAGCACGTCGCCCATTCCGAGAATACGTGAAGCCATGCGCGAGGGATGGAACTGCTCCAGATCCTCCTGCTTCTCGCCCGTGCCGACGAATTTTATAGGCTTGCCCGTTACCGCCCTGACGGAAAGCGCCGCGCCGCCGCGTGTGTCGCCGTCCAACTTGGTGAGTATAACGCCGTCGATCCCGAGCGCTTCATTGAAGCTCTTTGCAACGTTGACAGCGTCCTGACCGGTCATAGCGTCCACAACAAGCATTATCTCATGCGGCTTTATCTCCGCCTTTATTTCTTTAAGCTCGTTCATCAGAGCCTCGTCAATATGCAGACGACCGGCGGTATCTATAATAACGGTGTCGTTGCCGTGATCTTTTGCGTACTTCAGTGCTTCGCGGGTTATCTTGACGGGATTTATCTGTCCCATCTCGAACACCTCAACGCCCGCCTTGTTTCCGACGACCTTGAGCTGCTCGATAGCAGCCGGACGGTATACGTCGCAGGCTACGAGAAGCGGGTGTCTGCCTTCCTTACGCATCATATAAGCCAGCTTGCCGGCGTGGGTTGTCTTACCGGAGCCTTGCAGACCGCAGAGCATGATGATGCACGGCGGACGGTTGGGAACGGCTATTCTGGCAGCCGCGCCGCCCATAAGCTCCACAAGCTCGTCGTTTACCAGCTTGACAACCTGCTGACCCGGAGTAAGGCTTTCCAGTATTTCAGCGCCTATGGCTTTTTCCGTAACGCGGTTGGTAAAGTCCTTGGCGACCTTGAAGTTTACGTCGGCTTCAAGAAGCGCGAGACGAACCTCACGCATTGCCTCCTTGACGTCGCTCTCGGTGAGCTTGCCCTTTGACCTTAATTTTTTAAACGCGTTGCTGAGTTTTTCGGTAAGTGACTCAAATGCCACAATTTCATCCCCATTCCATACAGTGTGAAGTTGCTATATATAAATTCCCCATGCGTGGGAATTGCGTTTTAACGCAATAATTCCTCAATTTTTTCCGCGAGAGTATCTATGTCTGAAGCCGCGGTGATTATTTCCTTTGGCGCACGTGCCTGATAAGCCCTGACTGCGGCTTTTTCCGCGTTTTTACGGATATCCGCCGTCAATTGCAGCAATTCGCGGTTCCTGCGGACCAGACCGAGCTTTTCCTCCATCGAGAGCAGCTTTGCCTCGGCGCGTTTTATCGTGTCACGCACGCCCTGACGCGTGATAGTGTCGTTCTCACGGGGGGGCTGTTCTCCCGAATTGCGCCGCGCACGGCGTTCGGCGTTTTCATTGTCCGAAATTTCGCGGAGCGACAGATCATCGTTGTAATAATAATCCAGCATGGCGCGTTCCTTTTCGGTGAGGACATTTCCGTAAACGTCTAAAAGAACCGTAAATTCAGGATTGACAGCCAATGGATAAACCTCCCCGCAAAAAAAACGAAGCATCTCGGCGATATCATGTAAAGCAAACTTCTTTACACTTGCCGGATAACATTATATAGCATTCCATTCCGTCTGTCAAGTAAAATATTTTACACACAAAGTTTTTTTTGAAGTGATTTTATACAAATCCAAATAAAAAAAGGCTGTATGCCGCCGTTTTCAGGGGTTAATACAGCCTTATTATTTTGCTTTCATTTTGACGAAAACCGTAATGTGAAAAATTCAAAATTCCGATCAAAGGGAACACGCGAAATTGCTTATATAATACCCCGGCAGAACCACCAGCGCAAAGAACGCAAGGCTTATAAGAGTGAATACCTTAATGAACCTGCCGCCGTTTTCGGGATATTCCCGCACATAAATGCGATAATTTATCACCGAAGCCAAAGAGCCTATGAGCGAACACAACCCCGCCGAATCCAGTCCGTAGAGCAGCGCGCCGGTATTTTTTGAAAACGGATATAGCACAATCGACGCGGGAACATTTGAAATGACCTGACTGAGAAGTATGCTCCACAGGTATTCGTGTCCCGCGACAGCCCTGCTCAGGAATGCCGAAATGGAGGCGTTCGCGGCTATTGAAGAAGAGAATACGAAAAAACACAGGAATGTAAGCAGAAGCACATAATCGGTTTTTACGAGAATTCTGCGGTCGATAAGCAGAACTGCTGCGGCAACTCCCAAAGCGACCCATGCCCAGTAAGGAGTGCGGCTTACAATTGTCCATAGCACTACAGCGAATACGCATAGATAGGCAATTCTGTGGAGCATCCGCTCTTTCTTCCATTCTCCGGCGAACGACATATCATTCACACCGGTTGACTGCTTTATATTCCCCGCGTAGAGCGCCAGAACGAAAACCACGAGCAGCGCCGCGGAAATTATCCATATAGGGAACATGAATTTCACGAACCGCGCCGCCGACACGCCCGACTGTCCGTAAATGAAGAGATTCTGAGGACTTCCGAATGGCGTGAGGAGCGACCCGCGCACAGCGGCGATATTCTCCATAGTGATGACCGGAAGGATGTATTTTTCCTTGTTTCCGGCGCGGAATAGTATTATGGTAAGCGGCACGAATATTATGAGCGACACGTCGTTGGTTACAAACATCGACGAAAAGAACACCGAAAACACCAGAAAGAGCGAAAGCGCAGCCATGGAGCGGATTCCTCCCGCAAGCCTGAGCATCGGACGGAATATATTTTCGCTTTTAAATCCTTCCAGCACAGTGAGCATCATGAAGAGCGTCGCCAGCGTGTGCCAGTCGATGTCCGAAAGCAGTTCCGCGGACGGCGGGGTGATGAACATTGCCACCGCCGCCGCGGCAACCGATACGAGCAGCATCGGCTCCTTTTTAAGAAACGCAGTTATCTTATTCAATTTGATTATTTGACCTTTGTGAGGTACGCTTTCTTGATAACGACGTCCTCAATCGGTTTGGAGTTTCCTGGATTGACCTCAACCGCGGCTATCTTGTCCACGACCTTCATGCCGTCGTATACCTGACCGAACACGGTGTGACCGCTGCCGGTTATGCTCTTGAACTCGCCGTCGAGATATGGCGTTCCGCCGCGCTTCTCATATTCCTCGGCTGCCCACTTCGCACCGCCGCTTGCAATAAAGCCTTCTTTATCCTGTAGAGTGTTGTATGTCGGTTTTTTGGACTGTACAATGAAGAACTGGCTGCCGTTGGAGCCAGCCGCGCCGGTGTTTGCCATTGAAACGGCTCCGCGGAAGTTGTAGAGATTGCGTCCGAACTCGTCGCCGAAGGTTTCATAGCCATCGAATCCGCAGCTGCCGCCGGTTCCCGTACCTGTCGGATCTCCGCCCTGTATCATGAAATCATTGATGACGCGGTGGAATATTATTCCGTTAAAGTATCCCGAATTGACGAGCAGTTTAAAATTCTCAACCGCTGTAGGCGCGTATTTCGGGAAAAGACGTATTTTTATCTTACCCATGCTTGTCTCAAGCACGGCGATTTCCTCGCCCTTGGCAGGCTTTGTAAGCTGTTCGCCGTCGGGAGCGATTTCAAAATCCTCGGAGGCGGGATAAATAGTGCTGTTTGCGGGCGTGCTGCTTACCGATGAAACGGCTGTGTCTGACGTGAGATCCTTTTTCGCGTTGTCATCATAGAGCGAGAGGAATATTATGATGAATATAACCGCTACAACAACGCTGCCCATGATAATAAGTGCCTGAGTAATGCGCTGCTGACGTTCCAGCTCCTTGCGCTGCGCGGCGGTCAGCTTTTTCTTTCCGGAATTTGATGAAGCTGCTGTCTTGTACGGAGGATTGGTTGTCCTGTGATTTGTCTTTTTCTTTGTCGTTGCCATTGTTCCTGAGAAGCTCCTTTGTTAAAAAAATATTGCCTGATAAAACGGCATGTTGCGTATAATCATGAATGCCACGATAATTATTCCGATTGCCACAGCCTTCCATACGTCTATTTTAGGGACGTACCTGCGGTACGGCCGTACCGCCAGCGACACGACAAGTCTTGTGTAAAGATACCCCAGCCAGCAGAGAAAGGCTATATACATGGGATTGTACCAGAACGCCGTTTTGATATCGCCTCTGAGCAGAGCAAGAGTTGAACGCGTAGCGCCGCATGAGGCGCAGTTCAGACCAGTGAGCCGCTTTATTTTGCACGCCGGAAAAATCGTCGGAATAAGCTCGATGTTCCGCAATACCAAAGCTGCCGTCGCAGCGCAGACAATCGGCACAGCGACGGCGAGCACAAACGCGCTCCGGAAATTTTTATCACGGTTCAGCATTTGATTCAGATAGGATTGCTTCATACCAACGCAATTATCTTCTTCTGGGCTTGCCGCTCTTTGCGGGTTTAACCTCGACGGGCTTTTCCTCGGCGGGCTTTTCCTCGGCGGGCTTTTCCTCAACAGGCAGCTCGCTTGTGCAGTGAGGACATCTGACAGCCGCAATATCTATCTCAGAGCAGCAGAACGGGCATTTCTTTGTGGTGGGAGCGGCTTCGGGTTCGGGTTCGGGCTTTTTGCCGACGGATCTGAGCTTGTTTACGCCCTTGACTATCATGAAGATTACAAAAGCCATAATGATGAAGTTGAGAACGTCAGCCAGAAACGCGCCTACGGGCATATCCAGCTTCCAGAACTTGATATTCAGGCTGCCAACGCCGCTTGTGGCGTCAGCGGCACCGAAGCAGTTGAGTATAGGCTTGATGATGTTGTCTGTGAGAGATGTGACAAGACCCGAAAAAGCCGAGCCGATAAGTACGCCGACCGCAAGATCGAGCATATTGCCCTTGAGCGCGAATTCCTTGAATTCCTGAATGAATTTTTTCATTGAAAAATACCTCCGTTTTTTTGCTACGCCTGATTTAATCGAACGCCGCTTTTAATCGCAACCATTATATCACACACAACAGGGAAAATCAATGTAATTTTGCAAAAAAATATTGATAATTTGGAGCAAATGTATAATTGCTGTTATCTCAAACGAGCTTGTATACTATGCTGTTGCCGTTTTTGCCAGTCCGTGATGCAAGTCCCGTCCTTACAAGCAGATTCAGCGCCATTCTCGCGGCGGCAGGGTCGGTTCCGGCTGCCGCGGCGAAATCCGCCGCGCCGAAGTTCTCCGGAAGTCCGGCTGGAATGAGAGCGGCGTAATCCGACGGTTGTGCGAGAATGATTTCGTCGATGATATCGGTTGGAACGGTGTCGGAAACATACTCGCCGTTTTTTGTGCGCTGTTTTTTGCGCCGGTTTGTTTTGATTCCGAAGGCGCGGTATTCGTCGGCGGTCAGAAACGGGAGCCTTATGGTGAGCCTGCCGTCCGTTACGAATTCACGCAGGGTGTAAAGCTCGCGCAGCGCACTGTAAACGCTGCCGTGCTTAGGCGATTTCCTTACGGAAATTATCTCTCCGGTTTCCGAATTCATACTGATAATTCTTCTGCTTACGATAACGGGGTGTACAACTGTCACTCTGCAAAATTCAAGAAGCTCGTTCAGCTTTGGTCTTAGGTTTGAAAGTCCGCGTGTCTGAATTTCAAAAATTCCGTCCTGATTTACGATGTCAGCGACGTAATTCCCTACAGGTATTTCGTGACGGCTGCGGTCCGGTTCATAGTAGCGTTTAAGGACAGCGTGAAGCGATTTTTCCCCGAGCGTGCCTATGATTTTTCCGTGGGACGGGGTGTTTCCGTTATTTTCCGAATTGTATATGCCAAGTGCATAAGAAAACCTTGATTTGTCGATACTATTGATATTATTCGTGATAATCACCGTTTTAAATAAAAAAACTTGTTGTAATTACTGAGCGAACATGGTATAATCATTATATGCGAAAGTTTTATGAATTACAAGGTCATTCAGGAATTTTACGGATTATTCCAAGGGTATTTTTATGTTGTGTAAAAACGCTGCAAACCAAAAATTCAACATACCTGACGGGGCGCTGACGGTGCTTGAAACGCTTGAAAGGGCGGGATATGAAGCATGGCTTGTCGGCGGCTGCGTAAGGGATCACCTCATGGGGAAGACCCCTAAGGATTACGACGTTGCCACCAGTGCGCCGGCTGAAGCGGTTATAGGTATTTTTCAGGATTTCAGGGTAATTGAAACCGGACTCAGGCACGGCACAGTGACCGTTATTTCAAATGAAATGCCGGTTGAAGTGACGACCTACCGTGTGGACGGCAGTTATTCCGACGGCAGACATCCCGACAGCGTGAGCTTCACGACCGATATACGCGAGGATCTCAGCCGCCGCGATTTCACCGTAAACGCGATCGCGTTTTCACCGCGCAGAGGATTTCTTGATCCTTTCGGCGGTGAGGAGGATCTCCGCTCCGGCATTATCAGGTGCGTCGGCGAACCGGCAAAGCGGTTTGAGGAGGACGCGCTCCGCATACTGCGCGCGCTGAGATTTGCTTCGGTTCTCAGCTTTGAGATTGAGGAAAATACGCGTGAAGCCATTCACAAATGCGGAAGCTTTCTCGGCAGAATCGCGGTTGAGAGGATAACGCAGGAGCTTTTCGGAATTCTCTGCGGAGAGAACGTTGGCAGCGTACTGAGGAATTATAACGATGTTATTGCCGTGATAATCCCGCCGATAAGCGCTCTTTTCGGATTTGAACAGCACAACCCTCATCACTACAGCGACGTATGGGAGCATACCGTCCGCGTTGTCGAAGCTTCGCCGCCGGACGCGGCGCTCAGGCTTGCGGCTCTGCTTCACGACGTCGGCAAGCCGCAATGCTTCACTCTTGATGAAAGCGGCATAGGTCACTTCTACGGTCACGCCGTGAAAAGCGGCGAGATTGCCCGCGGAATTTTCGCGGATAATATAAGTACCGACAGGAAAACTCAGGAGCGGGTTTTGCTGTTAGTCGAAAATCACGGCGAGGAGCTTATTCCCGAACGCAGAACGGTACGCAGGCGGCTCGCAAAATACGGCGAGGAAGCCCTGCGGCAGCTTATCGCGCTGAACCGTGCCGATATAGCCGGACAGTCCTCCGATTTTTCGGCTGAGAAGCTTGCGCGGCTTGACATGTTCGACGCGCTTCTCGGCGAGGTTGTGAAAGAAAACGCATGCACGACGCTCCGGAATTTAAATATAAACGGCGGAGATCTCATTGCAATGGGCGTTCCGGAGGGACCGGCGGTAGGCAGAATCCTTAAAAGGCTGCTGTCGGAGGTTTGCGATGAAACGCTGACCAATTCCCGCGAAGCTCTGGAAAAAAGAGCCGTTGAGATTTTTAATGCAACAAAAGGGGTATGATAGACATGAAGAGGGGTATGATAGACATGAAGTCAAATCGAGTAAGAATTACGGCGATGCTTGCCTTGACCGCTCTGCTGATTTCATTTTCACTTTCATCCTGCACGGCTTTTATGAAAGAAGCGTCGCTGGAAACAATTGTCTGCGAGGACAGCGAGACAATTCCGTTCGTGAAAGGATTCATGAAGGATTCGTCGATCAATAAGAAGCTGAAGGATGAATTTCTTCCCGCCGCGTCGCAGATAAAGCAAATCACAGACGCCTCCGAGGACGGGCTTCATGTTGAATATAAACTGACAAAGCAGAAGGAAGGTCTGTTCGGCTCCGAATACAGGGTGACGATGTACCTTTCGGACGGCAGGGATTCCATAGAACTTAAATCAGCCGTAATTTCCGGAATGAGCGGCGTAAAGCCAGACGGCGCAGAGGATCTGGACTGGCTGGATTCAGTGGAATTGGCTGAAAGCGCAATTGTCATGAAGCGTCTGGGAATTGATTTCGACAAAACGACGCTGAATGAATTGTCCACTGAAAGAAATGCCGTGGAGTACTTTCTGAAGCTGTACGAGGGTATAGCGGGCAGGGAGATTGACATTTCCGATGTAAAGACCGAAGGCGATCCTGTCACACAGAAGGCAATGCTTCTCGAGCTTTTATATTATTACGGCGATCCTGAATACACGTACAGCGACAACGTATATATTTACAACGTCGTCTCCATGGCGGCAAAAACGCTTACCGCTATAGAACGCGACGTTTTCGGCAGACAGAGCGATACGGTCACAGGAGAGGAATTGACAGGCATACTGAACGCGTTGTTTAATTCAATGCGTGTGCATCAGCCGGAAAACTCAGAGCATATATGGAGCGAGCTTGGCAATGTCAATGCCGACAGTATACTTGGCGATATGGAAATTACGGATTCGCCGTTTACGCGCAGGGACGCGGCTGAATTTTTTGAAAGGATAACGATAGAGGGTCCTAAATTCAGCATGAAATACGGCGATAAGAATCTGGAGCGGGTGGACGACGCGCTTGACAGCATATGGGTGCGCCGCGCCGTTACTCACGGATTCATGAATTACTACGGTGACTCCACGGTATTCGCGCCGCATGAAGAGCTTACGCTTGTAAATGCGATAGTCTCCGCTCAGTGTTATCTCAATACACGCTACAACGACTGGGCATATTCTGAAAATTACACATGGGACGGCTATTATACCAACGAAGATATAATTGTGTCGGCGGCTGAAATTGCAAAATTCTTTGACGACCGCACGGAGGAAGACAGACAATTTAAAGTAAAAACCGTCATTAACGACCGTGATTATGACTGGTTCTTTTCTCAGAAAAATACAGGCGAGTGTTCCGACGTGAACTGCATGCCGTCCATTGCGACGATGGCGTCTCACTGGTATGATGAGAACAGCGACGCGACGGTTGAAAAAATGAGGAAAACAGGCGATTCCGTCAACGGCTGGTATGACTATGAGCTTCGATTCGGACTTTCGAGCTACAATGTGCCCTACACGGTTGAGGACGCAACGCTTGAGAATATCATTAACGCCCTCGACAATGGGCAGATAGTACTGGCTCAGTACAGCGACCGTCCGATAGGCACATCGGGACATTGCTACGTAATTTACGGTTACAGGCAATTCAAGGATTCAACCACATTCATCGTAAATGATTCGGATTCCCTGAGCAGCCGCGCCGGACTGTTCGGCAGAAAGCCGGGAAACGGCGATGAAATCGAGGCGAGGTTCTCGATGTGGTCTATTTCACGTTTTGTCTATGATGTAACTGTGATCAGCCCGAATGATTAGGCTGTTCCTTCTGAAATGACCGCTGGATTTCCATAAGCGTGTTTGTCTTTAAGTATCCTGAAAGGAGATATTTGGCTGATGAACTCAAAATACGACGGCGAAAAAAATAATATTGAAGCATTGGATAACAATGTCACGACGGAGAGCGAGACTGTTGATCTCTTTGATCTGGCTGAGAAGCTCGAAGCGGATTCCGATGAAAATATACAGGAACAGTCCGAAGCGGACGGCGGAAGCATGGTAGATTTATTTGCTATAGCGGAAGAAAATCCTGAGCCTTATTCTCCCGCTCCGGAGGATATTTTTTGCATAAGTGAGCCCCAAGAGGACGCAGCCGAATTCCCCGCGGAATTTGATGAAACCGACGGGTCTTATTATCAGTTCGATTCCGACGACGAAGAGGAAAACGACGATACCGACGATGATTCCGACGACGAAGAGGAATACGACGACACCGACAAAGATTCCGACGACGATGAAGAGAATTACGACGACACTGACGATGATTCCGACGACGAGGAAGAATACGACGACACCGACGAAGATTCCGACGACGAAGAGGAATACGACGACACCGACGATGATTCCGACGACGAAGAGGAATACGACGACACCGACGATGATTCCGACGACGAAGAGGAATACGACGATACCGACGATGATTCCGACGAGGAAGAGGAATACGACGACAAAAATATTATTGATGAATTTTTTGTGGCTGATGAATTTGTGAACACACAGGAAAATCAGGAAATGGTTGACCTTTTTGAAATAGCCAAGTCCTCCGATGATTTGCCTGAGAATGAAAGTCACAGCGCGATATACTACTGGGCAAAGCGAAAAACTGCCGCTGGGTGGGTAAAATTCGCGCTGAAATGTACAGCGGTGATAATTCTGTTATTTGTCTTTTCGGGAGTGCTGTATTTCAACGGATTACTGAACCTGATCGACTACAAGGCTGCCGACGCCTTCAGACAATATGACAATCTCAGCGACACCGATTACCGTTTTGATGACGACATAGTGTATTCAAATCCTGTGTATTATAATGAAAGCACAACCATTGAGGGATTCAATGAATCCATGATCGACATACCGAAAAAAGACGTGCTGAACATACTTCTTATAGGAACCGACGTAAGGGGCGGAACATATGAGGACAGAGGAAACACCGATTCGATGATACTTGCCTCTGTCAATACGCGAGACAAAAACATAAAGCTGACGTCATTCATGAGAGATATGTATGTTGACATTCCGGGACACGGCTGGGCAAGACTCAACGCGGCATATGCTTACGGTGGACCGCAGCTTCTGTTCGATACGCTCAAAACAAATTTCGATGTAGATGTGGATCTCTATGTGCGCGTAAACTTTGCCAATTTCAGAAAAATAATAAATCACGTAGGCGGAGTTGACATTGAACTGAGTGAAGCCGAAGCAAGATATATGAATAAATACGCGTGGAAGTATAAGACGGATCCAGTTGAACCTGGCTGGCAGCATCTTGACGGGGCGCAGGCGCTGTCATACGCGCGCTGCCGCAAAATAGACAGTGATTTCAACCGCACGAAGCGCCAGAGAATAGTGATTCTCGCGTTTGTAAAGGAGATAAAGCACAGCAGTCCCGTAGAGCTGAATTCGCTGCTGAATGTAATTCTGCCCATGATTCAGACGAATATGAGCAAAATGCAGATTATAGGTCTGATAGCCGACGGCACACGTTATCTCAACAGCGATATTGAGACGCTCAATGTCCCCATTAAAAACAGCTGGCGCACAGAGACGATACGCAAAATGTCTGTAATATGTCCCAATTTCGAGCTGAACAAGACGGCGATAGTAGCCCATGTTTACAGCACATACCGTCTCGACGTGGAACAGACAAAGTATCAATATTTCACTATTCCCCAATAATACAAAGCCAATTATTTTCCCTGCCAATTCGTTCAGCGTTTTGTACGTGAATGAACCGGCAGGGATTTTTTTGTAAAAAAATAACCGCCGCGTAACAATGTCCGCGGCGGGTTCCGAAAGGAGGAATTAATAATTTCAGATTGTAAATTGAATATGGGAGTCAGATAAGCTGTTCCTGCTCCTGTTGTTTTTTCCGGAGAATGTTTCCAGCCATGAATGTGAGAAGACGGAATGTGAGATATCCCGCGATTGCCATAATAATTATCATAGCGCACCACCCCAATATGTGTAAAAGCGAATCGTATTTTGTTTCAACGACAAGTTTTGGACATTTGATGAACGCGGTTTCGCTTATTGTGGTGGATTCGCAGTATTTAAGCTTTGACAGGCTCTCGCAGTTGTTAAACGCTTCATTAACAAACAGCAGTTTTTGCGGAAGCTCCACCTCAGTCAGAGATGAGCAGTTTGTAAAGCCTCCTGTGATATAAAGCAGCGTTTCGGGAAATGTAATTTTTTTGAGAGAATCGCAGTTGTCAAACGCGCCGTCAATAAGTACAACACCCTCAGGGATTGCCACGGATTCAATAGCGGGACAGTCGTCAAAGGCATTGCCGAGCTTAATAATACCGCCGAGCCAGTCGATCTTCCTGAGAGATGTGCAGCCGCTGAAGCTGTGATCGCCTATGGTTGAAACGCTGCGCGCAAATTTCACGTAGCTTAATGACGTGCAGTTTTTAAAGCTGTCCTGTATAGAGTGTACACCCTGCGGAAAAACCATACTTTCAAGAGCCGGACAGTCGCAGAATACATCTTCAAATTGATTAACGCCCGTCGCCAGCTTTACGGTGGTAAGCTTTGTGCAGCCGTTGAAGCAATTCGCGCCTATTTCTTTAATACTGTTCGGAAAGCTCACCGATTCCAATGTTTCGTTTCCGGCAAATGAGTCCTTGTAGATCGCGGAAACTTCCCTGCCGTTGATAATGTGGGGGATAGTGATATCCGTTGATTCACCGACATATCCGCAGATGGAAACGCCGGGTTGTTCTCCCTTGAAGTTGTAGAGAAAATTATCCTCTGAAATATAAATACTCTCGTCGCCGTTGCGGGAATAGAGCTTATCAGCGTTTGCGTATTCCGATTGCGCCGCGTATACTGACACAGAGCAGCAGAGAAAAATCGCCGCGGCTGTCATAACCGCTGAAATTTTTCTTAATATCAAGCTTTTTGACATTTTAATACCTTTTCCTTCTGTAAGACAACTTTTTTGAATCCCAAATACTATTCTACAACCGTAGCAATGAATTTGCCAGTGCCTACAAGAGACGCGTCCTTTGTGCCGGCTGCGATAAGAATGGAATCGCCCTTGCGTGCGGGAACCTCTAAGCCGTCTATTTTAAGAGTTCCCTCAAGCATGAGTATAGAGATGAACGATTCTTCCGGAGCGCTTATAAGAGCGCTGCCCTCAACCTCCCACAGAGAAGAGGCAAAGTATTCGCTTCTTCCGAGCAGAGTTTCAAAGTGCCCGTCAATATCGGCTCTGGGCGCAAGCACACCGGCTGGAACAGTCGGTGGCGCTGTGATAGTCACATCGAGCGCCTGCTGTATATTCAGCGGACGCGGCTGACCGTTTTCGTCCGAACGGCAGTAATCGTACACACGATATGACAGCTCGGAATTCTGTCCGATTTCGGCAAGAAGAATATCCCTGCCAATTGCGTGGAGAGTTCCGGGTTCTATGTAGAAAGTATCGCCCTTGCGAACCTCGTATGTATTGACAGCGGAAATCAGCGTGTCGTCTTCAATACGACGGCGGAAGTCCTCAATATTCAGTTCATCGTTGAAGCCGCATATGAGATACGCGCCGGGGGCACAGTCTATAACATACCACAATTGAGCCTTGCCCCAATCGTCAGAAACGCTCGACGCGTATTCATCGTCGGGATGCACCTGAACGGAAATATCGTCCATAGTGTCGATAAGCTTGATCAGCAGGGGAAATCTGTCGTACTTTGCACAGTTTGAACCGAAAAACTCCGGCTGTGACGCGTATATTTCCGAGAGAGGAATGCCGTTTAAGTCAACGCATTCCTCGTCCTTGCGGCAGGAAAGCATCAATGCCTCGGCAGTTTTTTCATCAGGGGTGTCAAAACCGAAATATGAGCGAAGCTTGGTTCCTCCCCATATAAGCTCCCTGAAAGCTGGTCGTAGTTTAATGACAGAGCTATTTTTCATATTTGCAAATTCACCTTGCTTGCCTAAAGCCGCCGGATAGACGCCTTTTTGATATAAGTGGCTTTAATTATATCATATGCGAGTAAAAAAATAAACCCGTTAATCAAAAAAATGTCAAAATATTTACAATTACTTCTCTTATTCTCATTGAACTGAACACAAAAGCTCCCGAAACGGTAAGAAAATATGTTTCAGGAGCCTTTTTATTAAATTATGTTATCATGAATCCTCGTCTTCAAGTTCTATGCGCTTTTCCGCATCGAAATCAGACAGATCATTGTTTTTATCAGCGCGGTGGTATGTCGGAACCATATCAGCTACAAGGTCGCCGATATTTGATTTATTGGCATACGCGGCGTTCATAAGCAAGTCAAGCTTGCGAAGAAAAACTTCAATGTCAAAAGGTATCGGAGAGCCGATGTGAATGAGATCGTTGTCTGTTTTCTTGAGACCCTCTTCCTCCATAAGCTTTTCCTCATAGAGCTTTTCGCCTGGTCTGAGACCGGTGTATTCAACCTTGATATCAACATCCGGTTTGTAGCCAGATAGCTTTATCAGATTTCGAGCCAGCGTGTCGATTTTCACGGGACTTCCCATATCGAGCACGAATATTTCTCCGCCGTGTGCATACGTTCCCGCAAGCAGGACAAGCGATACAGCCTCCGGAATAGTCATGAAATAACGTATTACGTCAGGGTGTGTGACTGTGACAGGACCGCCGTTTGCTATCTGCTTTTTAAATATCGGAATTACGGAACCGTTGCTGCCAAGGACGTTTCCGAAACGCACGGCGACGAACTCTGTCTTGATGTTTTTAAATACACTTCCGGTTCCGTCCTTGTCAGCGTTTTCTATGCCAACATGAGTAAAGAGCTGAGGAATTTCATCAGCCTTACCCTGCTTGATCTTATAATCGAAGCTCTGCACGATCATTTCGCAGAGACGTTTGCTTGCACCCATGATGTTAACGGGATTTACAGCCTTGTCGGTGGATATAAGCACAAATCTCTCGCAGCCGTTGACCATTGCGGCGTAAGCGGTTTTATATGTACCGATGGCGTTGTTCTTTATCGCCTCGCACGGACTGTCCTCCATGAGCGGAACATGCTTGTGCGCCGCCGCGTGGTATACTATTTCGGGACGGTATGTGGAAAAAATCTCAAATACCCTTCTGCTGTCGCGAACCGAGCCTATAAGCACTTTAAGATTAAGCTCAGGAAGCTTTTCTCTTAATTCAAGCTCTATATCATACGCGTTGTTTTCGTAAACGTCAAAAATAATGAGCATTCTTGGAGAGTGGGTGGCAATCTGTCTGCACAGCTCGCTGCCTATTGAACCGCCGCCTCCCGTTACAAGAACTGTCTTGCCGCGTATGAATTCAAAAACCTCTTTCAGATCAGGCTTTATCTGCTCACGACCAAGCACGTCTTCCATAGAAATGCTTTTCATAGCGGTCGCGGAAACCTGTCCAATAACAAACTGATACATGCCTGGAAGCTGCTTCAGCTCACAATCCGTCTCGCTGCATATATTCAATATATCACGCTTGTCCTCAGCTTTTGCGCTGGGTATCGCAAGGTATATCTTGTCAATTGAATACTTCTCCACGTTGGATAGGATATCGTCGCGCCCGCCTACAATAGGAACGCCGTCTATCAGACGGTCCCATTTGTTTGGATTGTCGTCGATGATACATACAACATTATCATTTGTTTCGTGCGCGGTCATGATATCCCTGAGAATAAGGCGTCCTGCCGATCCGGCTCCGATAAGCATAACTCTGTCGCCGTTGCCTTTTCTGCTTGTAATGCTTGCACGCATCTGATTAAAAAACCTGTAGAAAAACCTTGCTCCCAGCAGAAAAATAAATTGAAGAAGCGTTCCGAAAATATAATATGTACGCGGCATTCCTCCGAAGAAAACGCGTATTGTGACGGCGTGGAATATTGACATCAGAACCGACGCTTCAAAAGTACGCGATAGCTCCGTGTAGCTTGCGAATCGCCACATACTCTTGTAAAGACTGAAAAACCAGAATACAATTACGCAAATAACGGAATATAAAGTAATGAATTTTTTGTATGGCGTAAAGTAGTAATCTGGAATGCGCGAAAAAGTGAAATCAAAACGTCCCCAAAGCGCAAGAAAATAAGCGGTATGAATTGCAACAACGTCATAGATAATCAAAAGAAGAGCCAGACCCTGCCAGTGTTCAAGAATCTTTCTATGCTTTTTTTTCTGATTGACAGTATTTTCCATAGTTGCGTTCCCCTTTCAAACGTTTCAGATTCTTTATCAAATAATATCTTTCCGGATTATTAAAAATGAACAATTAAATAAGCCGACAAATAGTAAATGACAAGTTCAGAAAGAAATCATAAAACGCTGTAAAAAATACTCCGAACCGAATATTATTTTATCATACTGAAAAAACATTGTCAATAGAACTAATAGCCATATGAAATTGTGAAACAGTCAATAATTTATTGAAATTATTAAAATACCGTAATACCGCTATATTCCATATACCAGAATATTCTGTCAAATCGTATTTTTAATTTTTTATGAATTGAATTAATATTCAAATCCGCTTTCCTGACCTATGGGCTTTTCAAGAAGCTCCGGATTTGAAAATACGTGCTTAATCAGCCTGAGGCTTCGGGCAAAGTAGAAGCCGTCTGCTATACGCTCGTCAAGAGTCGCGCCTATGTCGATAACGTCGCGAATTTCCTTTGATCCATCGGGCATAATTACCTCTTCCTTATGAAGAGTGCCTATGGTTATCATAATGCTGTTTGTGCCGTAATTATTCAGATGATGATATACGGCGGGACACTTGATGCTTCCTAAATTGCTTGTCAGAATGGTGGTATAGTTGGGGTCGCCATCGGTGAGAGCCTTTGGATTTTTGCCCCAGAAGTCGAGCCAGCGGATAATGCGTATCGCCACAATAAGCACCGGTCTTGGCAGAGAGGCGAACACATCCAATACAGCGTCTATGCCGCCTGTGGAATGCTCGCTTTTGCGGGTTTCCTTAACGTCGCCAACAATTTTTTTGCTGATGGAATCAAGGTTGTCCTCATCAGAGGGAACAAGCACCATCAGGGATTCCTCTGCTCCGTCGGCGAATCTCCGCTTGACAACAAAGCTTATTGAAATTTCATCGCGCTCGTACATTCTGTAGCCCTGAATGAAGCGGTTCATAAGAGGACGTTCTTTTACCATTCGCGCCATTCCGGTTACGGCACAGTGGAAGAGGGTGGTCTTGTATTCGGGATGTTCGGCGTTGCGGCGTTCGAGGTATTTCAGAAGCTCGGTCGCGTCGATGGTGTCGTTCAGATACACCTCGCAGTCAGTCCGCTTTGGCAGCAGATAGCCCATGACGGTTTGCAGTCCAGGCGCCTTTACTCTCCGACCGTCACGACGGTCGCCCCATCTGCGGCGGCGTTTTTTCTTTTTGAGCTTCGCGTCTTTTTTAGCCTGTTTCGCGTCGATCTTCGCCTGTTTTTTAGCCTGCTTCGCGTCGATCTTCGCCTGTTTTTTAGCCTGTTTCGCGTCGATCTTCGCCTGCTTTTTGGCAAGCTTCGCGTCGATTTTAGCTTGTTTTTTGGCGAGCTTCGCCTGTTTTTTCATCTCTCTTGTTTCCTTGCTCATAAGGTCAACTCCTCAATATCGTATATTTTACCGCATTCCCTGAACGTGGGTGAGAATGCGGTAATAGCGGTCATTGCTTCACCACTTGCGCACTGTTTTTAGCCTCTTCCTCCTGTTCGAGCTGACGGAAGGAAACCTTGCCGACAAGCGTCTTGGGCAGCTCGGTACGGAATTCTATTTCACGCGGAAGGGCGTATTTGGCTATGTGTAAACGCAGCTGTTCCATTATCTTCTCTTTAAGCTCGTCGGAAGGCTCCACTCCGTCCGCCGGCACGATGAATGCCTTGACGCGCTGCATTCTTCTGGGCTCCTTCACGCCGATCACGCAGCTATACGAAACCTCAGGACAGCTGTCAATTACATTTTCGAGCTGCGACGGATAGACATTGTAGCCGTTGGTGATTATCATTCGTTTGAGTCTTTGCCTGAAATATACGTATCCGTCCTCGTCCATAACGCCAAGGTCGCCCGTATACAGCCATGTGTCGCCGTCGGGAAGCACTCGCAGCGTTTTGGCAGTTTCCTCTGGCAGCTTGAGATATCCGGTCATGAGAGTCGGTCCCTTGAGGATGATTTCGCCCTCTTCGCCGGGAAGCAGCTGCTCGTCAGTGCCGGGTTTTACTATGCAGTAAACCGTGTCGGGGAACGGAATGCCTATGCTTCCCTCGCGGAAGTCGTCCTTTGGGGTAAGGCAGCTTGCCGTGACGCACTCGGTAAGACCGTAGCCCTCGCGCACCTGAATATGAGCGTTGTGTTCCCTGAGAAACGCGTCGATTTTCTTTTTCAGCTCCACCGAAAGGCTGTCGCCACCGCAGAACATTCCCAGCAGGAAGCTCATATCCAGTCCGTCAAGCTGCGGCATGTGAAGCAGCGCTTCAAATATTGTCGGAACTCCTGCTATGAAATTGGGACGTTTGCGCCTGAGCATATCGGCGTAGCTCTTATTGTTGAATGTCGGCATAAGAATGCAGCAAGCGCCGTGAATCAGCACGGTATGTATATTTATTCCCAATCCAAAGCCGTGGAAGAGCGGCATGCAGCTTAACATTTTGAAGTCCTCGCGGAATTCCTCGCCGATAGCCTCTCTTGCCTGAAGAGCGCAGGCATTGAAATTCATATCGGTAAGGCATATTCCCTTTGGCTTGCCGCTTGTGCCGCCGCTGTAAAGAATTACCGCCGTGCGACCCTTTTCAAATCCGACGTCAGGCAGTACGACGGATTTACTGTCGCCGCGCTTTAAGAATTCAGTCCAGAGAATGTGCGGCTTTTTTGGGAATCTGAGATATTCCCTTCCTTTTTTGAGAAGATAGAGCGGCTTTAATTTAAAAGGCAGCTCGTCCTGCATGCGGCAGGTGAGAATCGTCACGGGGTGATCGACTCCGGCAAGTGCCGCTTCCACCTTTTCATAAAAAAGATCGGCGGTGAGAATCATCTTGCTTTCGGAGATATTAAGATATCCGGTTATCTCATTCTGGGCGGAAAGGGGGTGAACCATATTGGCGACCGCGCCTATTCTGCTGAGAGCGTAGAAGCAGTCGAGCGCCTGCGGAATATTCGGCAGGCATATCGTCACAGCGTCGCCCATGCGGATTCCGGAGGCGTAAAACGCCCTTGCCGCACGCTGTATTCTTTCGATGAATTTGCCGCACGCTGTATTCTTTCGATGAATTTACCGTAGCTTGTTTTTCTGTCATAGAATTCGTAAGCTGGCGCGTCGTAGAACTGCTCCGCGCATTTCTCGACGAGCTGATACATTGTAGCTTCCGGATAGGTGAGATGATCCTTCTGTTTGTAATGCTGTTTTTCGTCCAATTTAATCGCTTCCGTTTGTTTATAATGAATATATAATAACATGTTTGTTTATAATATGCAAGTATAATGATTAATTTATTTCGTGTTAATCTGAAATTTTTGAGGGTCTTGAGTTGTGAATGCAAATATATTACTGAAATGATTGAATTCCTTCAAACAGTGTGTTATAATTAATATAACGCGTAAACATCAAAATTTACATTTCAAAAAGGAGCGTTTGTTATGGCTTCGTCGTTAAAAAAAAGAAACGGCACACTTGAATTCATGCGGTTTGTATTC
>ONCX01000047.1 GCA_900316455.1 uncultured Eubacteriales bacterium | reverse complement strand
AAGAAAAAGAAATCAAAAGCGAGGAAAAAAGCAACCGAAGAAATCCATTCCGGTGCTACATCTTTCAACGAGGAATACATCGCTTCCCAGCAGTCCGCCGGATTGATACCCATGACAGACGAAACAGATAATTCTGACAGCCCAGCGGAATCTTTGCCAGACGATGAATCCGGCGCAAAAAAGCCAAAGCGATACAAAGTCATTCGCGGATTCAAGAAGTAAATACAAAAAGAGCTAACAGACAGAAAGTGTTTGAAAAAACTACACTCAAAATCTGTTAGCTCTTTATTCTTGGAATCATACGATTTTCAGAAAATGTTGTCAAATCGTTGTCATTAGTACGCTAAAGCCGTAGAAACCGCGCAAAATGGAGGTTTCTCAGCTTGTCGCCACTATTCCCACTCGATAGTTGCAGGGGGTTTTGGAGTGACGTCATAGAGGACGCGGTTGATATTTTCGACTTCTGAGGTAATGCGTGCGGTAATGTGCTGGAGCAGAGCAAAGGGAATGTACTCGACAGTTGCAGTCATTGCGTCGGTGGTGTTGACTGCGCGAATGATTACCGGATATGCAAATGTGCGCTTGCCGTCCTTAACGCCGACGGATTTGAAATCCGGCACGACAGTGAAATACTGCCAGACCTTGCCTTCAAGACCGTTCTTTGCAAATTCCTCACGCAGAATCGCGTCGGATTCCCTTACAGCTTCCAGACGTTCGCGTGTAATTGCGCCCAAGCAGCGAACGCCAAGTCCAGGTCCCGGGAACGGCTGACGGAAAACCATGCTGTCCGGAAGTCCCAGAGTCTTGCCGACCATTCGCACTTCATCCTTAAAGAGAAGCTTTACAGGCTCCACCAGTTCAAACCGCAGATCCTCCGGAAGTCCTCCGACGTTGTGATGCGCCTTAACTCCGTCGCTTTCAAGAATGTCAGGATAAATCGTACCCTGCGCGAGGAATTCGATTCCGTCCAGCTTTCGCGCCTCTTCTTCAAAGACACGAATGAATTCGGCGCCGATTATCTTGCGCTTTTTCTCCGGTTCGGCAACGCCTGCGAGCTTATCGAGAAAACGGTCCACAGCGTCAACATAAATAAGATTTGCGTTCATCTGGTTGCGGAATACATCGACGACCTGTTCCGGCTCGCCTTTGCGGAGAAGTCCGTGATTGACATGTACGCATACCAATTGCTGCCCGACGGCTTTAATGAGAAGCGCGGCGACAACAGAACTGTCAACTCCGCCCGACAAGGCGAGAAGTACCTTTTTATCGCCTATCTGAGCGCGAAGCTCCGCAATCTGTTCATCAATGAATTTCTCTGCAAGCGCCTTAGTGGTTATTCTTTCCATTGTATCCGGACGTACATTTCCCTGCATAAATATCCTCCTTGAGAGCCTGTTTAGAATCTCTCCACACGCGTCCTGCTTGATCCTCGTTAATACACAAAGTATTGCCTGCGGTTTTGGCTGCATCTGGCGAAAAATCTTACGGCGCATGACGCATGCTCCGAGAATCTAAACAGGCTCTGAAATAAAATTATATAATATTAACTTGTAAATTCAATGGACTGTTGGGGTCAGAAAATTATTCAACAGTAACCGTACCGAGTTCATAGTAGCCGTTCCATATCTCGTTGTCATTTGAAAGACGAAGAGGCATAGCTTTATCAGCTATCTCTTCCGCCGGATTTACAAATCTCATCTGAACGATGTATTCTCCTGAATTCAGATCCTCAGGGATAAAGAATGTAGATTCGGCTGTTTCATCAGGAAGCAGCGCCGAAAGCCTGAAGTCCTTGTCGCAATTTTTGTAGACAACAACTCTTTTTTTCGCGTCAACAAGCCTGTATTCCAGATCCCAGTCATAATAGAACGGCGCCACGCCTGAATTTCCGAATGTCAAAATAATCTTGCCTGTGCGATCCTTTGATGTAATCGAGTCAATAAAAATATCATAGCCGAAGCTTCCTGCTACATTGCGGAATTCCTGATATTCCGGCGTATCCTTATCCGGAATTCCACCGGTTCCGACTCCCATTATCCACGACATGTGGAACTGATCAATGCAGTAATCCAGCGCTTGGCGCTCTGTACCGCTCCAGAGCGGACCGAAGGGTTCCACATACATCTGCATTGAAAGCTCGCCGCCGAACATCTGGGTTTTCCATAGGTCCCACAGGGGTTCATAGCTGCCGCCGTTGCCGTTCATAAAATCATAGAACTGCTGAATCGTGCCGTATGAATAATCCTGCTTTCTGAGCAGCGCTTTCCATTCGTTGCTTTTAGTATGGAAGTCAGATGTGTTGAAAAGGAAATTGTCGTCGTGATAGCCTATCGGATATTCGTTGGCATGTCCGACTGTAGGATTACGTCCCATCAGCTTTGTATTTTTGAATGAAGCGACATAGGTTTCGATTATCCTGCTGAGATTCTTGTCGGTCATAACGCAATTTGAGTTCTCACAAGCAGACATGTTCCACTCGCCCCACGAGCCGTAAAGTCCCATCTGAATCGCTGCCAGAACCGGATGCCCGTCGTATTCGCTTCCAAGCTGCTGAATAAAATCAATCATGCATTCGATCAGCTTTTCGCTGTTGAAGTCGGGATATTCCAGCAGACCGCCCGCGACCTGATTGGAATAAATTTCCCCTCTCGCATTAAGCTCGTCGTAAAGCTCTTCCGGCAGAAACAGTCCTGTTTCATCAGCGCTCACACGTCCCGGATTAAGCATATAAACGCGCAGCACCGCAGTGTGACCGCTGTCCGCTATACTGAATAGATTGCTGCCGATCAGTGACTTATTTATTTCACCGTGTCCGTTTGAATACATATAAATATCTCTGAATGTCAATCCTACATATTCGATGGACGAATCAGGATCGTTTTCGCCGAAGAAACTGACAAAGCCTTTCATCGGATTCGGAACCTGCGTCTCCGTACGTGAAAAATCATTAATATGTATCTTCAAATTTCGCATTTTGCATGAGGAAACAGTCAGGAGTGAAATGATAAGGGCAAACGCGACGACGAGACTTGACGCTCTGTGAATTGCATTACGTTTCATTATAGCTGCCTCCCACTATATTAAATATATCTTCCGGCGTATGCGCGAGATAATCCGCGCCTTCATTTTGAAGCTCGGCTTCGGAACGGAATCCCCAGCACGCCCCGCATTTTGTAAGACCCGCGTTTCGCGCCGTCCGCATATCGACGTTGCTGTCGCCGACATAAAGCACGTCACGTCTGTCAAGCCCTGATTCTGACAGAATGTAATTGCACGAAGCGGGATCCGGTTTGACCGGAAATTTTTCGGATTTGCCGATTATAAAATCAAATGTATCGCCGCCGAAATACTGTATTACTATCTCGCGGGTGATTTCATGCGGCTTGTTTGAAAGTACGCAGAGCCTCGTTCCCTGAGCCTTCAGACTTTTGAGAAGCTCTGGTATTCCTGTGTACGGCTTTGTCTTTATATCCTTGTGGACGCTGTAATATTCCGTGAATCTCGCAAGCGAATCGTCCAGCTCATCCTGAGGCGTACCCCGCGGATGTATGCGCGTCATCAGCACTGCCGCGCCGTTGCCGACAAATCCGCGGTATTTTTCCACAGGAAATGTCGGAAGCCCTTTGAGCGCAAGCACATAATTGCAGCTGTCAGCGAGATCATCGAGAGTATTCAGCAGCGTCCCGTCCAAATCAAAAATAACGGCTTTGAACATAATATTTATTCGCAGACCGCAATGATCTCAACCTCGGCTAAGACGTCCTTGGGAAGCTGTGCCGCGGCGACGCAGGAACGCGCCGGCTTGCCGGTGAAGTATCTGCCATAAATTTCGTTGAATACTCCGAAATCAGACATGTTTTTCAAGAAACAGGTTGTCTTTACAACGCTGTCGAATGTAAGCCCCGCCTCGGCTAAAATCGCGCCGATATTCTTCATTATCTGTTCGGTCTGTCCCTCAATGGTGTCGGCTTCAACTGCTCCGGTCGCCGGATTGATTGCAATTTGTCCGGAGGCGAAGAGAAATCCTCCGGCGATCTTTGCCTGAGAATACGGTCCTATTGCGTCCGGCGCGTTTTTGGTGTAGATTGTCTTTATCATTGAAATTTCCTCCTTGAATTTATATGATTTTCCTTATTTGTAATTTGCCGCGAAATGATAACCGCTGTCGAGAAGTGCCTTTTTAATCTCATCGATATGCTCGAAATTCTTGGTTTCCAGAATAAGTCTGAGGTAGCACCCGTTGACGTCCGCGCCCTCGTTTGCGCGTTCGTGATGAATGGAAATAACATTTCCGCCCAGACCGGCTATTATGCCGGCAACGCCCTGAAGCTGACCGGGCTTGTCGATAAGTTCAAGATTAAGGGCGCAGGTGCGTCCGGACATGAGCAGACCTCTTTTGATGACGCGGGAGAGAATGGTAACGTCGATATTGCCGCCTGAAACGACACAGACTACCTTCTTACCCTTTACGGGAACCTTATTGAACATAGCCGCCGCGACCGAAACGGCTCCCGCGCCCTCGGCGATCATCTTCTGCTTTTCGATAAGCGCGAGAATTGCGGCGGAAATTTCGTCGTCGGTGACGGTCACTATTTCGTCAACGTACTTCTGACAGGTGTCGAATGTAATGCTTCCGGGCTCCTTGACGGCAATTCCGTCGGCAATCGTTGAGACAGACGGCAGACATTCTATTTTGCCGTCGTGAATGGAATTGAACATGCTTGGCGCTCCTGCCGCCTGCACGCCGTAGACCTTGATATTGGGATTGAGCTGTTTGATGGCGAAAGCAACGCCTGAGATAAGTCCGCCGCCGCCGATCGGAACGATAACCGCGTCAGCATCGGAAAGCTGGTCGAGAATCTCAAGTCCGATGGTTCCCTGACCGGATATTACCCTGTCGTCATCAAAAGGGTGAATGAACGTATAGCCCTTTTCATCGCGTAGATCGAGCGCTCTTTTGTACGCGTCGTCGTAAACGCCGTTGACGAGGCAGATATCCGCGCCGAGCTTGCGTGTGGCTTCAACCTTGGAGATAGGCGCACTGTCGGGAAGACAGATCAGCGACTTGATGCCGCTCTTGGTGGCTGCGAGCGCAACGCCCTGAGCGTGGTTTCCGGCGGAACAGGCGATAACGCCCTTTGCCTTTTCGTCGTCAGAGAGGGTAGCTATTTTGTAGTAAGCGCCCCTTACCTTGAATGAACCCGTGACCTGAAGGCATTCGGGCTTTAAGTATATGTCCGCCTCCGGATTAAGCTCCGGCGCGTACACCAGATCGGTGTGGCGCAGCACGCTTTTGAGTATGTAGGCGGCATGGTAGAATTTGTCAAGTGAAAGCATTTCAAATTCACCTTTCCTGATATAAATGAAATTTTACATAATATATTATCTATCAGTTTTGAAAATATGTCAATATAAAAAATTCACTTCCGTGAAACATGATGAATTTTCAATTGTATGATATTATTTTTTATTTAAAAAAGCAGTAAAAAATGACCGGCAAGGGAGAGACATTCAATAAGAAAATACCAGACCTGCCGATCATATTTAATATATATCAGAACCCGAATTTGCCCTTTTTCTTCTTGCCGAGCTTGGAAACGTCCGCGCCCATGCTCTTTTCAAGCTGCAGAATAAGCTCGCGCTGTTCGGGTGTGATGTTTTTCGGAACCGCAACGGTGAAATGCACATACTGATCGCCCTTGCTGCGGGAATTGAGACGCTGAATTCCCCTGCCCTGCATACGGTTGACGTCGCCTGGCTGAGTGCCTGCGGGAACCTTGATCTTAACATTTCCATCAAGGGTCGGAATCTCAATTTCATCGCCTAACGCGGCCTGACCATATGTAATAGGCTGTTCCATGTGAACGTCATAGCCGCGGCGCTCGAATACAGGATGCGGACGTATTCCCACCTCGACGAAGAGATCGCCGGAAGAACCGCCGTTGCTGCCCTGATCGCCCGCTCCGGAAACGCGGACCTGCTGTTCCTCGTCGATACCGGCTGGGAATTCGACTGTTTTTGAACTGGTGACGCGCACCTTGCCAAGACCGCTGCATTTAGGACAGCGATGCTCGATAATTTTACCTGTTCCGCGGCACTTCTCGCAGGAATGCTGCGACTGGATCACGCCGAACGGAGTGCGCTGATTGACACGCACGTAACCCGTTCCGCCGCAGTCGGGACAGGATTTTGGCGAAGTGCCTGCCGCCGCGCCGCTTCCGCCGCAATCGCTGCAGGTTTCAACCCGCTTGTAGCTTACCTCCTTGCGGCAGCCTTTTGCGGCTTCCTCAAAGGAAAGCATGACAGACTGTCTGATATCCGCGCCGCGCCGGGGAGCGTTGGGATTTGAACGCGCACCTCCGCCGAAGCCGCCTCCGAAGAAGCTGCTGAATATATCGCCGAGATCGCCGAAATCGACGTTGTAAGCGCCGCCGGGACCGCCTGCCCCGAAATTCGGGTCAACGCCGGCGTGACCGAACTGGTCATATCTGGCACGTTTTTCGCTGTCAGAAAGAACCTCATACGCCTCTCCGACCTCCTTGAATTTTTCCTCGGCGGCTTTGTCGCCCGGGTTGAGGTCAGGGTGGTATTTCTTTGCCATCTGGCGGTATGCCTTTTTAATTTCATCCTCCGAAGCTCCCTTTTGCAGTCCGAGAACTTCGTAATAATCTCTTTTTGTATCTGCCAAAGCAATTCCCTCCAGGAAGTGTGGAGTGCGGAATGTTGAGTTTCGGAAGGCGCATTCAGCGCCTTGGAATATATATGTTCACATTTCCCCACCCGATAGCACAAGAAGCGCTCCGCACAGAAATATCCTTATATTTTCAGCGCGAAGCGCTCCTACACTATTAGCTATTATCTATTCGTTATTATCTGTTCTCTCAGAGTAGCTCCGCTACGCGCTCTTAGTTGTTGTCAACGTCGTTGTAACCGCCGTTGCCGTCCTCAAAGTTAGCGTCATAAGCGCCGCCCTGAGGCGCGCCCTGTGCGCCTGCGCCGGCGTCCTTGTAGAGCTGTTCGCTGAGCTTGTAAAGCTCCTGCTGCAGGGCTTCCGTCTTAGCCTTAACGTCGCTTGCAGAACCGGTATCCTTGATGGAACGAAGATCGTTGACCTTTGCGCGTACAGCGTCCTTTGTGCCGTTGTCAACCTTGTCGCCAACCTCGTCGAGGAGCTTTTCGGTCTGATATACAACCTGATCGGCGTTGTTGCGGATATCGACTTCTTCTCTGCGCTTTGCGTCCTCAGCGGCGTACTTCTCAGCGTCCTTGACAGCCCTTTCTATATCCGCCTTGTCCATTGAGGTGGAGGAGGTAATGGTGATGTGCTGTTCCTTGCCTGTGCCCTTGTCTCTTGCGGAAACATTGACAATGCCGTTTGCGTCGATATCAAAAGTTACTTCGATCTGAGGAATGCCTCTGCGTGCGGGAGCAATGCCGTCCAGATGGAAAACGCCAAGCAGCTTGTTGTCTCTGGAGAATTCACGTTCGCCCTGCAGAACCTTGACCTCAACGGAGGTCTGATTGTCTGCGGCTGTGGTGAATACCTGAGATTTCTTTGTAGGAATGGTGGTATTTCTCTCGATAATCTTTGTGCAGACCTCGCCCATTGTCTCGATGCCGAGAGAAAGGGGAGTTACGTCGAGAAGCAGCAGACCCTCGACCTCGCCGCCGAGAACGCCGCCCTGAATAGCAGCGCCGAGAGCCACGCATTCATCGGGGTTGATGCCCTTGAAAGGCTCCTTGCCGGTGATCTTCTTTACAGCCTCCTGAACGGCGGGAATTCTGGAAGAACCGCCGACCATGAGAACCTTGTCTATCTGGCTTACGGAAAGTCCGCTGTCGGAAAGTGCCTGACGCACAGGACCCATTGTCTTGTCAACGAGATCCGAGGTCAGCTCATTGAACATTGCTCTGGTAAGAGTGAGATCAAGGTGCTTAGGACCGGTTGAGTCGGAAGTGATGAAAGGCAGGTTAATCTGGGCTGTTGTCATGCCGGAAAGCTCTATCTTTGCCTTTTCAGCAGCTTCCTTGAGTCTCTGCATAGCCATCTTGTCGCGGGAGAGATCTATTCCGTCGGACTTGCGGAACTGTTCGCAGATCCAGTTGATAATTCTCGCGTCGAAGTCGTCGCCGCCAAGACGGTTGTTTCCGGCTGTTGCGAGAACCTCCTGAACGCCGTCGCCCATTTCGATGATAGAAACATCGAATGTACCGCCGCCGAGGTCGTAAACCATAACCTTCTGGTCGGTTTCCTTGTCAATGCCGTAAGAAAGGGCTGCGGCAGTAGGCTCGTTGATAATTCTCTTGACGTCAAGACCTGCGATCTTACCGGCGTCCTTTGTAGCCTGACGCTGTGAATCCGTGAAGTATGCCGGAACTGTGATAACAGCGCTTGTAACCTTTTCGCCGAGATATGCCTCAGCGTCCGCCTTGAGCTTCTGCAGGATCATAGCGGAAATTTCCTGAGGAGTGTACTTCTTGCCGTCGATGGTGACGGTGTGGCTGGTTCCCATTTCTCTCTTGATGGAAGAAATGGTTCTGTCGGGATTGGTGATAGCCTGACGCTTTGCGACTGTACCCACCATTCTCTCGCCGGTCTTGCTGAAGCCGACGACGGACGGAGTGGTTCTTGCGCCCTCGCTGTTAGGGATAACGACGGCTTCGCCGCCTTCTATAACTGCTACGCATGAATTTGTTGTACCAAGGTCAATACCTATTGTCTTTGCCATAATTAATTCCTCCTGTAATAATGCCCGTTAAAGGGCTGATTGTTTGTAGATTTACTGAATTGGTTTAAAAATATATGTCAAACAGATCGCTGTAAGCGGTTCATCCGGAATGACCGCATCAGGCGCTCTGTCAGTTTGCTACCTGAACCATAGCCGGGCGTATGACCTTATCGCCAAGTTTGTAGCCCTTCTGAAGCACAAGCGCGATTGCGCCGGACTCCACGCCCTCCGCGTCAACCGTGCCGACGCAGTGATGTATATTCGGATCAAACGCTTCACCGACCGCGCCGAATGACGAAACCCCAAGCTTTTCAAAAGCCTGAGCCGCCTGGGTATTGATCATTTCCACACCCTTGCGCATGTCGTCGGCGGAGGCATTTTCAGCCGCCAGAGCGCGTTCAACGTTGTCGATTATCGGCAGCAGAGCCGTCACAGCGGAAGCTGTTGCGTCGGAATAAATAGCGTCCTTTTCGCGCTGCGAACGCTTGCGGAAGTTGTCGTACTCCGCTGCGAGTCTGAGCTTGACGTCATTGAGCTGGTCGAGATCCGCCTTGAGCTTTTCCGCCTCGGACTTTGCCGATTCGAGAGCTTTCTGAAGCGCGGGAATATCCGCAGGTTCTTTCTTTTCAGCGGGATTGCTGTTGGCTTCGGATTTATCAGCCTTTGCCGTTTCTTCCTTTGCCGGCGCTGTTTCGGGAGCCTTTTTTACTTCCTCCGCAGCGGTTTCTTCGGTCTTTTTCTTACTGTTGAACAAGATCAGCAGCTCCTTTCAATTATAGACTTCCCTGAGCATGTTGCCAACTGCTCCGGCGAAGTAGTCGATGTAGGGAATAAGCTTTGCGTAATTCATTCGCGTAGGACCGACAACGCCTATCCAACCGGCAGTCTGTCCGCCACCGTAATACCGTTCGGTAATCATGGCAGTTCCCTCAAGCTCCGGACGATGGGATTCGTTGCCGATAAGAATGCATGTTCTGCCGCTGTTGGCAAATCCGTTGCCCTCACCGAGCAGGTCTGCGATAGCGCCGCGTTTTTCCATAAAGTCCATGATTCCCGCGAGCTGCCATTCGGCAAACACCCCGCGTGCCAACATGCTTGACTGACCCTCCATGATGACCTGCATTTCGCCCGATTCCTCGATGCATTCACGCGCAGCGGCGAAGAGCGGTTCCAGTATATCCCAGAGATCGCCGTAGATTACCGCTGATTCAGCATAAAACTGCTCGTTAATGCTTTCGGTAGGAACGTCCATAAGCCTCTCACGAAGTCTTCTGCGAAGCTTCTCCACAATTTCCGGCGTAAGCTCAGGTTTAAGTCTGCATACGCGTGTTTTGAGAGTTGCGGGGGAGATCATAATGAGCAGCATTACCGAATGAACGCCTATGAGCATAAGCTCCGCGTTAGTCACTTTTGGGTGCTGGTCAGCAGGATTTGTAACCACGGCAAGGAGTCCAGTCTGTTCGGCTATCAGCGAAGCGGTAACCTCAAGAAACTTGTTCGGATCATAGCTGAAAGCGGCAAGCCGCTTGTCAATTTCGCCCTGAAGTTCAAGAGGAAGCTCATGATTTCCCATCATCAGGTGATCGACGTAAAGCCTGTAGCCGCGCTGTGAAGGGATTCTGCCTGAGGAGGTGTGCGGCTGTTCGAGATAACCGCTTGCGACCAGCTCCGCCATATCGTTGCGAATAGTAGCGGACGATACGGAATTCTGCATAGCCTCAGCCAGTGCCTTGCTTGCGATAGGCTCGCCCGTGAGAACGTAACTTTCGATTATCGAAGCCAGTATTTTGAGTTTTCTTGCCCGTGGCTCCATTTAATCAAACCGTCCTTTTTTGATTTATAAATCAGCACTCATTTCAATTGAGTTAGCACTCTCAATGTCCGAGTGCTAATTTATGATATTAATTTAGCACTTCCGAGCGCAGTTGTCAAGGGGTGTATGTGAATAAATTGTTAATCTATCATTATGCTTTTCTGAATAAAATAAAATTTTATAGTAAATTTATAATAATTATAATGAATTATATGAATATTATACTATTGCCGAAAAAATAAGCCGGAATCCTCGAACAGAACTCCGGTTTATTTTTCTGTGCATCAGACATTCTGATTTTCATTTCATAAGAATTCCGCCATGGAATCAGCCATACGTTCCTCGATGTCGATGAGTCTGCCTGTGATCTTCTGAGCCTTTGAATCCGCAAGGCTGTATTCATTAAGATAGCCGTTGAGGGATTTTACTCCCATGTTGCAGCCGTCGGTCATAAGACCCGCCACAGTCTTGTCGCTCGGGTCAACCATGAGCTTTACGCTTGTTTTTATCCATGACATTCCCTTTGCGACAGGGTGAGGCTCCTTGGTATCGCAGTCGTATTTAAGCAGCAGCTCGTGCGTTTCGTCGCCAAGGTCGGCATGCTCGCGACGGCTGTTTTCGAGAATACCCTTGAGCCGGCCGTCGTGAACTGAGGGGAGAACCTCGTCAATAGAGCTTATTCCCATCTTTATACCTGCGTTGCATTCGCGCAGCAGCTTTTCCGTATCGTCGTGTTTTTTATTTTCGACGTTTTCCAAAGATTCATTCGCGCTGGTATTTTCCAAAATAATAACGCTCCCTTTCAAATGATGATTTCAGCAATATCATTTGCGGGAGCGCCATTAATTATACATCAGAATTAAGATTAAATAATTTGATTTTTATATTGCTTCCATTTTTGCTTCAAACTCAGGGACAGTCATATTCATGCTTTCCGCAGCTTGTGAAATTGTCAATAAACCTTCCCGAACAAGTTTGATAAGCATTAAAAAGCCGCCCTCGGCTCTGCCCTCAGCTCTGCCCTCAGCTCTGCCCTCAGCTCTGCCCTCGGCTCTGCCCTCAGCGATTGCTTCAGCCCTTTGTTCGGCAAATGCTCTTTCTTCGTCGTATTCCGTAATAAACATGCTCTTCACCTCCGCTCTGTTGGCAATAAGGAATGGTTTGATAATCGAATTTTCAGGCAAAATTGATATTGCGGCGTCAATTGCTTTTTCGAGTGAACCGGTTTTCTTTTTATTTATGCGTGCCTGCTCAACAAAATAGGAATAATCACCCAAAGGCTTGCAGATGTTCAGCAGATCGACATTATGTCCGTAATTAATATTGATCATGGTGACATTTACCTCAATATCGGACACAGTTGCGGGATTGAATGAGTCTGAAAGACGCAGGATAATTCTGTCTTCGGTTTCCCTTGTTCCGTTATAGAAGCAAATACATTTTGGCGTCGGGGCTTTTTGAAGTCTGCAGCTGTACTTGTGATAATCGTCGCTTGATTCGGTGTACTTGTCGTACAACATGCCCGCATATATGAGAAAACGCATAGGCATATTGGGATTAAAGCTGGATTGATGTTCGTAAAGATTAAACGTATCTGAGATAAGGAATGACACATCGTTTTTCATACCCATATATACGGCGTTTTCAATCGTATTCAGGAATATTTCGTCCGGATCGGTGTAATTTGAACCGTTTATGGCATTATAAAGACTGAGCGTCCATTCCTTTTTATCGGGATTTCCAAATATAAATTTGAAAAGTCTGTCCTTATATTCGCGGTTTACCGCGCTGTCTGTTCCCATTGTTTCCATCTCCTTTCCAACTATATTGTATCATTTTAAGTAAAAATAGTCAAGCTATTCTTTTGTCAACGGAGCTATTCAACTATTCAAATTCAAAAGTGACTGCTTTTCCGGAGGCGATGGAACGGGGAACGTCTATGATCCGCTGATTTTCCGAACCGCGGAATTTCAGTTCGAGATTGAGCTTCTCCAATACAAAAGGA
>ONCX01000049.1 GCA_900316455.1 uncultured Eubacteriales bacterium | reverse complement strand
GCCGTGCCTGTCGGTATCACGGTCATTGTGATGAATGTGCCGCTGTTTATTTTAGGATTCCGTCGGCAGGGCTTCCGTCTGCTGATCGATTCGGTCTACGCCATGTCGATAAGCTCGGTCTTTATCGACATGCTCGGCTACACTGTGAAATTCAAGCCGATTGACGATCATCTCGTCGCTTGTCTCATTGGCGGCGGTATGCTTGGTCTTGCCATGGGCATTCTGATGATGGTCGGCACGACTACCGGCGGCGTGGAGCTGGCGGCGCGGCTGCTCAAATATCACTTCAAACAGATATCCATAGGCAAGCTGTGCCTGTTTCTCGATCTCGGCGTTATCGCGTTGTACACGCTTGTATTTAAAAACATAAACGACGGACTCTACGCCGCCATCGCCATGTATATCAGCAGTCTGGCGATGGATGCGGTTATCTACGGGCGCAACACCTCCAAGGTTGCCTGCATTATCTGCTCGGACGGTCACTACATCAAGCAGAAGCTCATCGAGCTTGACTTCGGCGTCACCAATATCCGCGCCTCCGGCGGTTACAGCGACAACGCGAAGAATGTGCTGCTCTGCGCCTTCAAGCCCAGCCGCATCTCCGAACTCAAATCAGCCATTATGGAGATCGACAAAACCGCGTTTGTCATCATCTGCAACGCGGAGGATATTTTTGGCGAGGGCTTTGCGGACGTGAGCATGGACAGTCTGTGAGCAGATTTTTTTGAATATGTTTTTATCAATTTATCACTATTGAAAGGAACCTGAAAAAATGAAAAACATCATCACCTATCTCTGTTTGGCAATATTCTGCATATTATTCTGGAACGCGCTGCGGTTCATTCATCTGACCATAACAGCCGACACGTCATCGAGCTTTTCGGTATTCAACGACGTATGTCTCCCCGCGGTGATCGGCGTTACAGTCGGATTAATCACAAATTTAAAGCAGAAAGGTCGTTAAGATATGATTACTGATTCGTTTGACGTCAAAACCCCGCCTATACCGAAGTTCAGCAGCTTTTACGGAGAGCAGAAGCACCTTGTCGATACCTGCGTCATCACCTTCTCCAAGGAAATCTACGACAGAGTTCTTGCAACCTTCGACTGCAAAAAAATCGCCGTAATAACCACCTGCAACGGTGACGTGCCTATATGGAAATTCACTCACGACGGCATGGAAACAGGCTTTTATCTTTCCATGATAGGCTCGGCGATGGCGGCTCAGTGCTGCATTGAATCAAACTGGCTTATCGGCTCGACGAAATACATCATGTTCGGCTCGGCTGGCAATCTTGACGCTGAAGCGACGGCAGGAAAATTCATCATTCCCACCCACGCCTACCGCGACGAGGGAATGTCCTATCACTACGCGCCGCCAGCAGATTATATCGAAATCAAAAATCACACGCGGCTCGCGGAGATATTCGACGGGTTAGGACTGCCGTATATGGAAGGCAGAGTATGGACAACCGACGCATTCATGCGGGAGACGGTCGGGCTGACGGCGCTTCGCAGGAGCGAAGGCTGCGTTGCCGTGGAGATGGAGCTTGCGGGCGTGCAGGCGGTCTGCGACTTTCACGGGCTGGAGCTTTACGACTTTTTATCCGCCGGCGACGTCCTCTCCGAAAACGAATACCGCGTTGAGGGCTTGAGTCAGGCTAATCACAGCATGGATAAATTTTACATCGCTCTTGAGATTGCCAAAAGAATATAAATAAAAAAACACCGCGGCAGGTCACTCTTGCGAAACGACCTGCCGCGGTAAATTATTGAATCAAATTGTAATCGCGAAAAATAAATCAGCAGAAGAAAACGTCCATAGCGACAGCTTCTTCGCCTGCGACGATGTACGCCTTGCTCTCTTCGGGCTTGACATAGATTTTGAGATCCTTGTCCTCGCCGACGGTGAGCTTTGCGTTCTTGACGATCTCGTCAACAGAAACCTGTACGCCGCCAAACTCGATGATGACTTCAGCCTTTGCCTCAGCCTTTGCCTCAGCCTTGACTTCAGCCTTTGCCTCAGCCTTGACTTCAGCCTTAGCGGGAGCCTTTTTAGCGGGAGCCTTCTTTGCGGGAGCCTTCTTTTCAGCGGGCTTCTTCGCGGGGGCCTCAACGGCTGCAGCCGCTTCCGCCTTTACTTCTTCCTTAACTTCCTTAACCTCTGCCGGAGCTGCGGCAGCTGTCTTCTTTTTTGCTGGCATGTGTAAAACCCCTTTCGGATATTTTTTCAGATGTCGCCGATAAGCGTTTAGCTTTATCAACTCACAGGCATATTATACACCTAAAATTCTCAAATGTCAAACTTATACAAAATGTTTTTTAATATTTGTAGTCATCTACAAAAAATTAATCATTCAAATACATTTTATGATTAATTTTTGATTAAAAATGACAGCCGGATTCAGGTTTTCCGGACCATAAAACGGGTCAAACCTGTTCAGCGACAGGCTCCGGCTCAGGATTTTGTTTATTGAATTCCAGCCTGTAGCCCTGAATATACAGTTCGAGCATTGCGCCCATAAACGAATAGAAAATGTTGTGCGCCCAGCTTATATTTCCCATCGTAATGTGGTCTATCAGGATCAGCAGGACGTAAAATCCTATATACGCATAGGTATAATGACGAATCAAAGCGCCAAACCGCCTTTTTCGGATATACCACATCAGACTGCGGAACATAAGCACGCACGCCGTCACTATAAACATCGCGGAAAAAATAAGGAACAATGTCCCCACTACATAATAAGACCTGCCATCAATTCCCTTTCGCACAAGTAACACCATTACAATAAAAAACAAACCCGCTAATATTCCGCCAGCCTGATTGATATACTTAAACAGCTTCATATCACGCTCTCCTTTTTATAAAAATCCTGACTCAGCAGTCCGTAATGCGCCACGTCATAAAAAATGCCGTCCTTAATTATCTCCTGCCTTGCTATGCCCTCGAATTCAAATCCCAACTTATCCAGAACGCGCCTTGACGCGGCGTTGTCAACCATACAGACAGCGTTCACGCGGTTGAGATCAAGTCTCTCGAACGCGTATTCAAGAATAACCCTGCCAGCTTCGGTAGCTATACCCCTGTTCCACATGTCCGGATGAATATAATAGGCAAGCGTGGCGTGCCTGCACCGGCTGTTGACATTCACAATTCCGATATTGCCGATCAGCCGGTCGCTGCCGCTCTCAAATATTCCGAATTCATAGGAAGTGCCGGTGCGCCGGCAGTTGGCGTTGAATTTTATCCACCAGCGGGCGTGATTGACGTCGAAATCCCGCTGAATATTGTAGGTCGTGCGGTAGATCTCATCACGGGCTGTCATATCGGAAAGCGCCTGCGCGTCGCTTGTCTTGTAAGCCCTGAGATATATCCTGTCGCCCGTAAGCCTTCCGTTTTTCCACATACCCGTCACTTCCTTTCGCACAGCATTTCACCTTTATTGAATTATCACTCTTTAATTACAGCGATACCAAGCTCGGCGAGCTGCTTGTCGTCAACCGGCTGAGGCGCGTTTGTCATAGGCTCGCTGGCGTCCTTTACCTTGGGGAATGCCACAACGTCGCGCAGCGACTCAGCCTTGCACATGAGCATCACAAGCCTGTCAAGACCTATGCCGAATCCGCCGTGCGGCGGCGCTCCGGAGTGAAGCCAAGCGCCTCAAACATCTTCTCCTGAAGCTCCGGATCCGTAATTCTTATTGAACCGGACGAAAGCTCTATGCCGTTGAGCACAAGGTCATATGCCTTTGCGTAGACCTTTTCGGGCGAATTGTCAAGGTACTGAATGCATTCGTCAAGCGGCGCTGTGAACGGGTGGTGCATAGCGTCCCAGCTCTGTGTCTCATCGTTGTATTCAAAGAACGGGAATTCCACGACAAAGAGGAAATTGAAGGTATCGGGAATTATATCGAGCCGCTTCGCAGTAAGCTGGCGCAGAGCGCCCAGAACAGGCAGAGTGACCTTATTCTTATCGGCGACAATGAGAATTACGTCGCCCCTCTCAGCGCCCATTCTATCCAAGATAGCGTCAAGCTGACCCTCGCCAAGGAATTTGGCAAATGTGCATGTAGGAGCCTCGTCCGCCCAGCGTATCCACGCCAGACCCTTTGCGCCTATGCCCTTGACATATTCCACCAGCTTGTCTATCTCCTTGCGGGTGTATACCTTCGCGGCGTCCTTTAAGCAGATACCGCGCACGCTGCCGCCGTTCTCAATCGCCGATGTGAACACTCCGAAGCCGGTATCCGCCGCAATGTCGGAAATATCGGTTATCTCCATTCCGTAGCGGGTATCGGGCTTGTCGGAGCCGTAGCGCGACATGGCTTCATTGTATGTGATTCTCGGCAGCGGTAGCGGGATATCGATACCCATGGTTTCTTTCATAAGGAATTTTACAAAGCCCTCCTCAACGGGAAGAACGTCCTCCACCGCGTCAACAAAGCTCATTTCCACGTCGATCTGCGTAAATTCGGGCTGGCGGTCGGCTCTCAGATCCTCGTCGCGGAAGCAGCGGGCGAGCTGGAAATACTTGTCGAAGCCCGACACCATGAGAAGCTGCTTGTAGAGCTGCGGCGACTGCGGCAGCGCGTAGAAGCTGCCGTTATGCACACGGCTGGGAATTATGTAATCCCTCGCGCCCTCCGGAGTTGACTTTATCATCATGGGAGTTTCTATCTCAATAAATCCGTTGTCGGAGAAATATCTTCTGGCAGCCTGCATGACCTGATGCTTGAAGAGAATATTCTTCATCAGCATAGGACGGCGAAGGTCAAGATATCGGTTCTTTAACCGGATATCCTCAGCGGTCTTGCAGTTGTCGGTGATTTCAAAAGCGGGAGTTACAGCCTTATTGAGAATTCTCAGCTCGGTGACAGAAATCTCAATGTCGCCGGTGGGAATTTCGGGATTCTTGGACGAACGCTCGCGCACTGTTCCCACTACCGCAAGCACATATTCACTGCGGCAGGACTTCGCCTTTTCAAATACCTCCCTGTCGGTGGCGTCGTCAAAGGTCAACTGAAGAATTCCCGTGCGGTCGCGCAGGTCGATAAAGATAAGACCGCCCTTGTCGCGCTGCTTCTGCACCCATCCGCATACAGTGATAATTTCTCCGATGTTTCCGGCTCTCAGCGTGCCGCAGTAATGCGTGCGCTTCAGCCCTGTCATTGTTTCAGACATTTTCCATTCCTCCAAAAAAAATAAATGCGATAATTATTTTTATAATCCAATATAATTCAGAATTCGTGACTTTCAGTTACGGCAGTATTCCAAAAGCTTCCAGATAGCCCTCCACAAGCATTACAATAACGATTCCGGCAACCGGAACAAAGGGAATGCCGTCGATGACCGCCGGTATAAGGGCAAGGATAATATTGCGGCGGGGCTTTGCGGATTTTCTCAGCCCGTAAGCCCATATCACCGAGAGACACGACGCGAGCATTAACGGAAATCCGCACGCCATTATGATAAAGGCGGATTCATTCTCCGTGAAAGGTATCATCGCCGCGGGGTTTGGTTCTGACGCGGACGGCAGAAGGCACTTTATTCCAAAATAAAGTGTCATTGCAATTCCCACAGCATAAACGACCGTAAGAATAATCCTTATCGGCTTTGATTTTTTGTTGTCAGACATTTTCAGACCCTCCCGATTTTTCGTAAAATCCACCCCTTCATTCTTCCTGATTAATTCAGCGCCGCGCTTCAGTCCCACCAGAAGTACCAGTACGGCGAACGGGTGACTCCGGCGGCGACGGTGGCGAGGTCGTTTTCAGCTCCGTACTGAGTAAGGCGGTCGCTGCAGAAATAGTAAAATTCCTTTGCAAGGTTCATTGCGGCTTCGCGGTCGGTCGGCGGGGCGGAAACACAAAATTCCATCTCGTCGGAAGTGACACAGCAGATCACCGCGTGGTATTTTTCATACCAACGCTTTGCGACGGAAAGCATTTCCCGCGGCGCGGGGCAGTCGTTCCAGCCCCCCATCGGGAGCCACGCGGCAAGCTGCCACGGCTCGTCGGCTGGAATTTTCGCCAGAAGCACCTCCCGCGAGAGGGCGGTCACTCTGTATTTGGTAAATTGTACGTCTATAAAGGATCCATAAACGGGAATCACGTCGTCAAAGAAGATTTTTCGATTCTCCCATACTTCCCTGCGAAAATGCTCGTCCCGCAGCATTACGGCAACCTGTTCCTCACCGGCGCGGAAGAAATCATCAGCTTCGCTGTCGGAGCATTTCGCGATTAGATCCTCGCGGAATGCCGCAATTGTTTTCCTGTCCTCGTCGGACAAGACGTCCCCTTCGGGATATGCAACGCCCGCGTTGTCAAGCAGCGCCTCGATAAGGTTGCCGCTGACCGACACCAGCACGGGAAGGATATTTTCACCGGCACATTGGCTTTGCGCCTCATCAAATAACCTCCTCACCTCGTCCGGATCGGTTCCTGCCGGAATGTGCCGGCATTCGCAGCCGAGAAACTGCCCGATCAGCCTGCTCTCGCGACTGGGTTCGGTATTGATTTCCTTGGCTGCGTTTTTTTTGCCGAATAATTTTTTAAACATAGATTATTCTTCCCCTGTGCCGTTCTCTCCCAGCAGTCTGTCCATTCCCGCAAAGCCCTCAAAGGCGGCGACGGTTTCATTCAGAAGCGCCATTGTGTCGTTGATGCCCATGTCGTAGAGCGTTTCTATAATGCCGGATTCTAAAGTGACCTCGGTCTGCTCGCCGGATTCCATGTTTTTAAGTCTGACAATGCCGGATTCCAGCTCGCTGTCGCCTATGACGACAGTGTACTTCGCGCCCAATTTGTTGGCGTACTTCATCTGAGCCTTGACCGAACGTCCGTTGAGGTCGGTCTCGGCGGAAAAGCCCTCGGCGCGGAGCTTGGAGCAAAGCTCCATGCATTTCACAACTGCGGCTTCGCCCATCGGCGCAAGATAGATCATTGTCTTTTCGGGAGCGGGATATTCCACGCCCTGCGCCTCCATCACGAGCATGACCCTTTCCAGACCCATTCCGAATCCGAGTGAGGGCGTATCGGGACCGCCAAGCTGCCTGAATAGTCCGTCGTAACGTCCGCCGCCGCAGATTGTGGACTGAGCGCCGAGGTCGGAGGAAACAAATTCAAACACCGTGCGGGTATAATAATCCAGTCCGCGAACAATGGACGGATTGACCGTGTATTCAATGCCCATCGCGTCAAGATACTTCTTAACGCTGTCGAAGTGAGCGCGGCAGTCGTCGCAGAGATAGTCTATCATTCTCGGCGCGTCCTTTGCCACCGCCTGACAGTCAGGAACCTTGCAGTCTATAATACGCATGGGATTCCTCTCCAGACGGTCAAGGCATGTCTCGCAGAGACTTTCCTTTTTGCTTTCAAAATACTCCCTGAGCGCCTTGTGATATTCGGCGCGGCATGCCGGACAGCCTATTGAATTGATTTCCAGCGAATAGCCGCTTATTCCCAATTCACGCAGGGTCGCGTCGGCAAGCGAAATAATCTCTGCGTCGGCGGCGGGCGACGGAGCGCCGAAAAGCTCCACGCCGAACTGGTGGAATTCACGCATACGCCCCGCCTGAGGCTTCTCAGCGCGGTAGCAGGGCGCGACATAGCACGCCTTGACAGGAAGCGCGTCGTTTATCAGACCGTGCTCGATAGCGGAACGCACGGCGGAGGCGGTCATTTCGGGACGGAGCGAAAGCGAACGGTCGCCACGGTCGGTGAAGGTGTACATTTCCTTCTGCACAACGTCGGTTGTGTCGCCCACGCCGCGTGTGAAAAGCTCGGTGTGTTCAAACACCGGCGTGCGGATCTCGCTGTAGCCGTGCAGACGTGCGGTTTCGAGACACGTCTTTTCGACATACTGCCATTTATAGCTGTCGGCGGGAAGCATATCCTGCGTTCCCTTTATAGATTTTGCGATAAGTGCCATCTTTTACAAATCCTTTCTTTGCCTGAGAAAAGGCTTCTCTTGATTCCTTTAACAGTCTTATCTTGTAATTATATCATTCCGGCGGCGCAAATGCAATATTTTCGGAGAAAAATGAGGAGAGGATTTTTTTAATTTTTTCATGTTTTTAATGTTTTTTCAATTGAGGTGTGTTACAATAGTTCAAAAGAAATTTACCGTCTGGAATGATGAAACATGAAAACCGAAAAAAAATTCAACTGCAAATCCCTGATCTGTCCCGTCTGCGGTCATGCGCTTGCACAGAACGGCGGCTCGCTGGTCTGTCCGAATAACCACACCTACGACGTCGCACGTCAGGGTTACGTCAACCTCCTTCCGGTTCAGCAGAAGCATTCTCTCACCCCCGGCGATACTCCCGAAATGCTCGCCGCGAGGAGAGCTTTTCTCAATGAGGGACATTACTCTCCCCTGTGCGCCGACGTAATCAGAATGCTCGGTGAAATTCCCGACGGCGTAACGGAAATTATTGACGCTGGCTGCGGCGAGGGATATTACACCGCCGAATTCCTGAAGCGGTTCCCAAAAGCCCGCATTATCGGAGCGGATATTTCCAAAGCCGCCGTCAAAGCCGCCGCCTCCCGTTCAAAGGAAATCAGCTGGATAACCGCCACTGCTTCACACCTGCCGGTTGCGGACAATTCGGCTGACGCGGTAACGGCTGTGTTCTCGCTGCTGTGCGAGAAGGAATTCGCACGCGTGCTGCGTCCTAAGGGAAGAGTGATAGAAGTCACCGCCGGAACAGATCATCTCATTGAGCTTAAAAGGATTATTTACGATAACGTATTTGAGCAGCACAAACGCCCAAAAGCTCCGGCTGGATTCCTGCGGGAAGTAAGCTGCGAGCTGAAAACATTCCGCATGGAGCTGAACCGCAGCCAGCTTGCCGCGCTTCTTCTTATGACGCCGCACACCATGCGTATACGCCCCGAAAACCGCGCCAGAATTGAAAATCTGCCGTCGCTCTCCCTGACAGTCGAATATTATGTGAGAGTCCTTGAAAAATCTAAAAAAGCACATATACTCCACACATAAAAATTGACAATATCCGGACTTCAACAGATTAAGTAAAGCAGTCTTTATTTATGTTTTTTAACGAGTGAATTCAATGCTTTATCTCACATCAAATATAGCCCTCTATATAATTATGTACGCGTTCATCTGTATTGATTTTTAACCGTCGATATGATATAATTATAACGGAATCGGAAAAAAATGAGGGTCAGGAGGAATTCATATGAAGAAGATTCTTTCGGCGGTCTTGTCAGCCGCGCTGCTCACGCAAACGCTTCTTTCCGGCAGTACGGCGTTCTTAACCGTATCGGCTGCGTCCTACGGGCGGAACGAGAATACAGCCGCGTTGATGCAAAGCGGCAATGCCGCGATAATACGTCAGCCAGTCGATTGCGCTGTGGTAGTCAACGGTATCGCCGTGTTTATGATAGCTGTCGAGGGCGAGGGTCTGAGCTATCAGTGGCAGCAGTTAAAGACCGCGGAAGGCAGCGACTGGGTGAGCATAGGCTCTTACGAGGGCTGCCGCACCGACACGCTTTACGCTCCCGCATACGAGGGGCGCAGCGGATACAGATACCGCTGTATAGTTACCGACAGCTCCGGCAACAGGGTATATTCAGATGAGGCCGAAATGACGCTGCTTCCAGGCGCAACCATTACATCAAATCCGCAGGAGGCGCGTGTCGTACCCGGCAGGGAAGCGGTATTCACCGTTTCGGCAACGGGGGACGACCTTATCTATCGCTGGCAGATGTATGACACCAATGAAAACAAGTGGGTCTATCTGACGGAGGAAAGCAGCTATACCGATACGCTCCGGCTTACAGCCTCCGAGGAAAACAGAGGAAAATACTTCCGCTGCGTCGTTACCGACAAATACGGAAATATGGCGCGCAGCGATTCCGCGAGACTCAGGATAATCACGGAGCTTGCAATTACCACCCAGCCCGCTGATACGGCTGCTCCGGACGACGGCAGCGCGACATTTTCGGTAAAAGTCACGGGCGACGATCCGGTCTACCAATGGCAGGAGCTTGGCACAGAGATCGGCAGCATATGGACTGATCTTGCGGGAGTGGACGGTTCCACATCACGCACTGTTTCAATTCCCGCGTCGCCTCAAAAGAACGGATATAAATACCGCTGTATTATCACCGATAAATACGGCAACAGCGTGCAGAGCGCGGAAGCGTCGTTGACCGTATATAAAAAAGTGTACATTACAAGTCATCCGTCGGATTGCGCCGCGGTAGTCAACGGAACGGCTGTGTTCAGCGTGACTGCTGTTGGCGAGGGACTTAGCTATCAGTGGCAGCAGCTCAAGACTGATGATGGAAGCGACTGGGTGAGCATAGGCACATATGAGGGACGACTCTCCGATACTCTGCTTGCTCCGGCGTATGACGGACGCAGCGGGTACAAATACCGCTGCATGGTGACCGACAGGTACGGCAATAGGGTATATTCAAATGAAGCCACAATGACGCTGCTTCCCGGCGCGACCATTACGTCAAATCCGCAGGAAGCAAGGGCTGCCATTGGCAGGGAGGCGGTATTCACCGTTTCGGCAACGGGTGACGATCTTATATATCGCTGGCAGATGTATGACACCAACGAAAACAAGTGGGTCTATCTGACCGAGGAAAGCGGCAATACCGACACGCTCAGAATTACTGCCTCGGAGAATAACAAGTGGAAGTACTTCCGCTGCGTCGTTACCGACAAATACGGAAATATGGCGCGCAGCGATTCAGCGAGACTGATAATAATTACCCTGCTTCAGATTACCTCACAGCCCTCCGACACGTCGGCAGCCGACGGCGAAAACGCGTTTTTTTCAGTGAAAGCCGCGGGCGACGGACTGACATTCCGTTGGCAGCAGCTCGAACCGGGGACGGGCAGCCGATGGGAGGATATAGTCGGTCTTGACGGCAGCGCTTCACGCACTGTCACAATTCCAGCCTCATATAACACAAACGGCTGCAAGTACCGCTGCATTATAACAGATCAGTACGGCGAAAGCGTTCAGAGTTCCGAGGCTCTGCTTACCGTATTCAGACGTGCGGTCATTACCCGTCACCCTGAGGATTACGCCGCCGTATTCAACGGTACGGCTGTATTCAGGGTCGCGGCTGAGGGTGAAGAGCTTAGTTATCAGTGGCAGCAGCTCAAGACGGCTGAAGGAAGCGATTGGGTAAGCATCGCTTCATACGAGGGATGTCATACCGACACGCTTTACGCTCCCGCTTATGAGGGACGCAGCGGGTACAAATACCGCTGTCTTGTCACCGACAAATACGGCAGTAAGGTTTATTCAAATGAAGCCACAATGACAATAGTCTCGAAGGTATCTATAACCAAGGACACGGAAAACGTAACAGCCGAGATATTTGACGATGCCGTTTTTCATGTGGAGGCAAGCGGAAGCGGTCTTGTATATCAGTGGCAGTATTTCGGCTCCTCATCGGAAAAATGGGAATCGGTTACCTCCGACATTTTCAAGGGCATGAGCGGCGAAAACACCGATACGCTTAGGTTTGTCGCCGAGCCAATGCTTGAGGGAAAAATCCAGCTCCGGTGCATGGTTACGGATTCCGCCGGCAACGTGGCAAGAAGCTCCCCAGCGGTATTTGCAATCAGAATCAGCGGCGACGGCGCAACCGTTACAGCCGAGAGCTTCGGAGCCGTTGGCGGCGATACCGTAAGCGACTGGCGGTCAATACAGTCCGCGCTGAAATTTGCCCGCGATCATGCCACGGCAAGCGCCCCAATTACCGTTACTCTTGGGGAAGGCACGTTTATACTTGACGAATGCCTGCAGATCTTTTCGCACACCCGATTTTCACTGAGTCCCGACACGGTACTCAGCTACATCGGCGGCGACGGCTGCATGATACAGGGCGGCGACGGAACCCGTGCAAGCTACGATACGCTCACTGACGTACAGATCACCGGCGGTCAGTGGAAAGGCAACGCCTCGTCTACAGGCAGTCAGACCGAGCTTATAGGATTTCAGAGCGCGGGCAATATCACTCTCGACGGGCTGAGAATGGAGGATTCGTCAGACCACTTTATAATGCTCACCGGCGTTGACGGGATGTCCGTCACAAACTGTGTATTCAGGGATTATGTAAAAATAAGCGATGTTGATCAGTTTACAAAGGAAGCGGTACACATTGACTTCCTCCCCTTTGACGACGGCACACGGTTCCCGTCGAAAAACGCTGTTGTGAATAATTGTACTTTTGAAAATGTGGCAAGCGGAGTGGGAACTCATCATCATGGCTACGGTTCCTATGAGACAAATATTTCAGTAAGCGGCTGCACGTTCAGCGGCATTATCTATAACTGCGTAAATGCCTACAGTATGAACGGGCTTTCGGTGGAAAATTGTACCGCCGAGAGCTGCGGCTCGTTCCTCAGCATGTGCGATTCCGTGGGAACATTCACCGGAAACAATATTTACCGGAGCGGTCCCAGATGCTTTATGGTTTCGGAAGGCAGCACCGCTTCAATTAAGCAATCCATTATCGAGGACGCGGGTATGATAACCGACGTTTACAGCGAGGAGCCGGACGACGAATCGGTCAGGGATAAAATTATCGCTGTCTTTATCAGGGATTCAACGGGAATAATTGAGGGCAACACGCTTTCCGGCGTTACCGGCACTGGAATAATGCTCAAGAACTGCGGCGTACAGTCGGTTGTGAGCGGGAATAATATTTTAAACGCGCTGGAACACGGAATTTACGTTACAGGCGATAATGTCAGGGGAGTCACAATAGAAAACAATTCGCTTTCGGGCTGTCAGGGAATACTTGCTTCTTACTCGGAATCCAGAATCGAATCAAACACCCTGAACGGCTGTTCTGACGGAATATCGGTATTCTGCGGCAAGTCGGACATTATTTCAAACAGTATTTTCAATACCGGCGGAATAGGCATTCAGATTGCGGGCACTTCCGAATTAACAAGCTCCGCTACGATAAAGAACAATGTCGTCACGGGAAGCGGCTCGGACGATCTGAGCATAAATCCTTACTGTTCCTGCACAGTCAGGAACAACAATACCGGAAGTCGGTTTAAATTTGCCTATTCTATCAAGGCGGATATAATAGCGTCGGACAACGGAATTAATCCTCCTCCTGAAACTCCGCTGGTTGTCAGCGACGTTTCAGGAACGACCGTGACTCTCAGCTGGAATGACGCGCTTCGTGCGGAGAGCTATGTGATTTACAGCTTTGACGCGGTTGCGGAGAATCTTAAAAAGCTCGCCGTTACAACCGACACAAGGTATGTTTTCACAGGGCTTAAAGAGAATACAAAATACACATTCCTTGTTGTCAGCTGTGACGCGGACGGAATCCAGTCATTCTACACCTATCCTACAAATACGTTAAGCGTCACTACCGGAACGCATACAGCGCCGCCCGAAATCATCTCCCAGCCGCAGAGCGTTTCCGCGCAGGAGGGTGACGATATTACATTCTCACTGACAGCCATAGGCAGCGACCTCAGTTATCAGTGGTATTATATGAAAGCCGGCTCGACCGACTGGAATGTATGGAAGGGACACACCTCGCCAAGTGAAACGGCAGCTGCCAACACATCATGGAACGGTATGCGCCTGCGCTGCGCGGTCACTGATTCGCACGGACAGACTGTATATTCCGACACCGCCGTTATAAAACTCGGCAGCGGACCAGCTATTGTTTCACAGTCAGGAGATCTGACACTCAATCTCGGAGACAGCGCAACGTTCAGTGTCACAGCCGAGGGCGTGGGAATTAAATATCAGTGGTACTTCTGCAAGACCGGACAGACGGCGTTCAGCGTGTGGAACGGGCGCATTCCGTGAAGTCAAATACAGTGACCGTAAAGGTAAATCAGTCTCTCGCTATAACCACGCAGCCGGTAAACAAAACAATCAACCTCGGCGATTCCGTCACAGTATCGCTGAAAGCTTCGGGGAACGGCTTGAAATATCAGTGGTACTTCTGCAAGACCGGACAAACGGCGTTCAGCGTGTGGAACGGGCGCACTCACGCTTCCGAAACCTGCACTCCGAACGCCACATGGAACGGGATTCGGCTCTATTGCGTTGTAAAAGATGCAGACGGAAATTCCGTGAAGTCCAATACAGTGACCGTAAAGGTTAATCAGTCTCTCGCCATAACCACGCAACCGGTAAACAAAACAATCAACCTCGGCGATTCCGTCACAGTATCGCTGAAGGCTTCGGGGAACGGCTTGAAATATCAGTGGTACTTCTGCAAGACCGGA
>ONCX01000050.1 GCA_900316455.1 uncultured Eubacteriales bacterium | reverse complement strand
CCATTCTTTTTCTTTAGCATACCACCTTTTTCGCTTCTTGTATATTGACATTTCGCTGATTTTTTTCTGACCCTTTCCAGTTTTCAACTTTGTGCTGAATTTGTGGATTTCTTTGGGCGACTGAATAGTTACTTTTATCCTTCGCTTATACAAGCTACTTATTTAATATATCCCTTAATTGCTCTGCGCGGTAGTCGCCGCTGATACGGACATAATCATATGTCAGGTCACAGCCGTAGGCTTCAGCCTTGCCGTCGCCGTTGCCGCAGCTTATGTCAATGATGATCTCGTCGGCGAGAAGAATCTCCTTCGCCCTCGCTTCGTCAAAGTCAATTCCCGCGCCGTTCTGACAGACAATGATTCTCCCGCGCTCGGAAACAAAAGCGACTTCAACCTTTGAAATGTCGCACTTCGCCCCCGAATAACCGATAGCGCAAAGCACTCTGCCCCAGTTCGCGTCCGAGCCGAATATCGCCGCCTTGACAAGACTTGAACATATAACTGATTTTGCGATTATTCTTGCATTAATATTGTCCTCCGCGCCGTGGACAGTGCATGTCAGCAGACGTGTGGAGCCTTCGCCGTCGCGGGCAAGCTCGCGGCAGACCGTAATACATATTGCCTTTAGCGCGTGGGTGAAACGGTCGAAAGAGTACCCCTCGCTGTCGATTATGGGATTTCCGGCGAGTCCCGAAGCCATTACAGCCACGGTGTCATTGGTCGATGTATCGCCGTCCACAGACACCATATTGAATGTCTGCGGAACCACCTTGGCAAGCGATTTGCGAAGCATTTCCGGAGTTATCGCCGCGTCAGTCGTGATAAAGCAGAGAATTGTAGCCATGTTCGGGTGAACCATTCCGGAACCTTTTGCCATAGCGCCGAAACGTACTGTAGTACCACAGAGATCGTATTCAAATGAGATTTCCTTGCGGTAGCGGTCTGTGGTGAGAATCGCGTCGGCAGCGTCCTTTCCGCCGTCACGGCTGAGTGCAGAGGCAAGCTCTCCTGCCGAATTCCGGATAGAAGCAAGGTTCAGCGGCTGACCGATAACTCCTGTTGACGCGACAATAACGTCCTCCGGCATAATTCCCATAGCGTCAGCCGCAATACGGCACATTTCCCGCGCTTTCTCTTCTCCGTCGGCATTGCAGGTGTTGGCGTTGCCGCTGTTGCATATGATTCCCTGGGCGTAACCGTCGGATAAATTATCACGGGTGACGGCAATCGACGCGCCCTTGACCAGATTCAGGGTATACGCGCCCGCCGCGGCACATCGAACGTCGCAGCGCACCATGGCAAGGTCGCGCTTGGATTTGTTGCGGCGCATTCCGCTATGAATTCCGGAGGCGGTAAAGCCGAGTGGCGCCGCTATTCCCCCCTGTATCACGCGGGAATGCGAAAGCCTTAACATAAATTTCGACATATTTAAAAAATCAATCCTTAGTCCTTATTGACAGGCTTGTCAAGGTCAATTTTCTCGTGGCATTCGGGACATTCGTCATAGAGAATTTCAGGTATTCCGAAAAGTGTTGTCTTGACAATCTTTTTTGAACCGCACTTGGGACAGAACAAAAAACCCTTGCCTCTATGACCCAATATGCTGCAAATTACCGCAAATACAAGAGCAAGTGAAATAACCGCAAACAGAGTAACATATCCGCCTTTGACTAAAAAACATAACTGAAAAAAGAATAACGCAAGGCAGTAAAGTACAAGCGCAAGAAACATGAACAGCTTGCGTGAATTAAAATATTCTCTTATTGATTTCATTCAGAATCAGTCCTCCACATATTTTTTGATAAGGGCGAGAAGTAGCGTTGAGATGGCGGCAATTATTGTTGACCATGTGGCAACGAATTTGAGAAATGTCTTGACCGGACTGTCATCGTCAGAAATAATAATCGCTGACGGACCGTCGGAACCTTTCATAATTCCAAGCCGCCGCTGCTCCTTGCCTGTGAGATTCCTGATACCTGTGGCAAGCCCTATAATGCTAAAAAAACAGAGTATAAGCGAAGCGGTTTTTTTATAGAATTTTTTGAATATATCCATTATGTCAACCCCTTATTATCTTTTCCATACCAATCTTCTGCGGCACAAGACCGCAGCTTTCGTAGAATTTCATTGCTGAGGGATTGCAGCACCAGACATTCAGGGTGACATTGTAACAGCCGCATTCACTGGCGAACCGCACAACGTATTCGTAAAGCTGCCGACCTATGTGCTGACCTCTGCAATGCTCGTCAACGCAGAGATCGTCTATGTAAAGTGTCTTGACGTCGGTTACGCAGGAGTCGTTCAAGCGTTGTTTGAACATGCAGAAAGCATATCCCTTTACGCCCTCCACTGTATCGGCGACAAAAATAGGACGGCTGTCGTCAGATATCAGTTCAGTAAGAGTTTCGGGAGTATATTTGGTTCCCTCCGGCTTAAAAAGATCAGGTCTGCCCTGATGATGCACATTGCAGACCTGCCTCAGCAGTTCGCATAGAGCCGGAATATCATTTTGTGACGCTCTGCGGATTATCATTTTGGCAAACCTCCTTTATTGATGTAATGTAAATGAAAATTTTCATTTATAGCCCTATTGCCGCCCTTATCCTTGCCACATTCGACAGCGTGTTTTCTATAGCAGGTCCTCCGGCGCTCTTACGCTGGCTCACACAAAGATCAAGGTTGATGGCTTCATATACGCCCTCGTCAAACGAGTCGCATATTGCCTTGTATTCGTTGAGCGGCAGAGTTTCAAGTGTCTGCCCTATTTCAATACAACGTGCCACAAGCGTTCCCGTCGCCTTATACGCGTCACGGAACGGAAGTCCTTTTTTCACAAGATAATCCGCGCAGTCGGTGGCGTTGATGAAGCCCCTCGCGGCGGCGGCACGCATATTTTCCCTTAAAACCGTCATTGTGTCGAGCATTGGCGTGAATGTGGTGATACACATTCTCACAGTGTCGAACGCGTCAAAAATTGCTTCCTTGTCCTCCTGCATATCCTTGTTGTAGGCAAGAGGAATTCCTTTCATCACGGTAAGCAGCGTCATAAGGTCGCCGAATACCCTGCCGGACTTGCCGCGAACCAGTTCTGCGATGTCGGGATTCTTCTTCTGCGGCATGATTGACGAACCCGTGGAAAAAGCGTCGTCCAGCTCGATGAATTTGAATTCCCACGAACACCAGAGAATGATTTCCTCGGCAAATCTGGAAAGATGTACCATCACAATTGACAGCGCGGAAGCAAGCTCCAGACAGAAATCCCTGTCGGAAACGCCGTCGAGACTGTTGCGGGAATAGTCGTCCATTTCCAGCGCGGCGGTCGTCAGACTGCGGTCGATTGGGTATGTCGTGCCGGCAAGGGCGCAGCTTCCGAGAGGATTGACATTCATACGCTTTTTCGCGTCCTCGATTCTCGCTACATCGCGCAGCAGCATTTCCGCGTAGGCAAGCAGATGATGTCCGAATGTGATGGGCTGCGCCCTCTGCAAATGCGTATATCCAGGCATAACCGTATCCGCGTTTTGTTCAGCCTTGTCACAGATGACGCCGATAAGCTCCTTCAGATCGGCGAGAATTCCGTCTGCCTGCTTGCGAAGATTCAGGCGAATGTCGAGAGCAACCTGATCGTTGCGGCTGCGGGAGGTGTGCAAACGCTTGCCTGTGCTGCCAAGACGTGCGGTGAGTTCGCCCTCTACGAATGTATGAATGTCCTCGGCTTCCATATCTATCTGAAGCGTGCCGTTCTCGATGTCGGCTAAAATACCCCTCAAGCCCCCGATGATCCTGTCCGCCTCGGAGCGGTCGATAATGCCGCAGGTTCCGAGCATATCGGCGTGGGCGATACTGCCCTCGATATCCTCGCGGAACATACGGCTGTCGAAGGATATTGAGGAATTGAAGTCGTTTGTCTTTTTGTCAATCGCTTTGGAAAAGCGTCCCTGCCATAGCTGCATATCTAAAATAATCTCCTTTAATGATTTATTTCTTCTTGGTAAACTCCGAGAAATCAATGATCGTGCTGCCGTCCGTCACCATAGGCAGCTCGCCGTTCCACTTCTTCAGCATTTCGTAGCGGATAAGATTGTCGTTAAGCGATTTGCTAAGTCTTTCATTTGCCTTTGCCTGAGCTTCGGACTGGATACGGAGAGTCTCGGCTTCGGCTTCCGCTTTGACAATAGCTTCCTCCTTCTCGGTCTTTGCCTTGAGAAGTCTCTGCTCCGCTACCTGCTTTTCTTCAATGGCGGCGATGTAGGCTTCGGAAAAATCAAAATTGATGATATTCACGTCCTCGACATAAATGCCGTTCTTGTTGAGCTTGGCGTTGAGTTCCTCGATCAATCCCTGTGAAATGAGCGAACGGTTGGCGACGCTTTCCTCGGCGGTGTATTTGGCGGTGATGGCTTTCAGCACTTCATTAACCGCCGGACTGACAAGAATCGTCTCATAATCGCTGCCAACATTCTTATAGATGGCATATGATTTGTCCTTGGAAACGCGGTAATTAATAGCGAGCTTGGTTGTGACTGTCTGCAGGTCTTTAGAGAAAGCTTCTGTCTCGACCTCCAGCTTGACTATACGGTTATCCATCTTGACTATGGTCTGAATGAAAGGTATTTTGAGATGAATACCCTCCTGAAGCACATTCTCGCTGACGTTTCCGAGAGTATTGATAACGCCTGTATGTCCCGCGTCAACTATGGTAACGCTATTGAGCAGAACAATAATTACCGCAAGCACTACCGCTACAATTGCCACGGTCTTTTTTGGAAAATTGAATGTCTTTTTTTCGTTAATGATAACTGCCATGATTTTGAAGTCCTTTCTGAAATAAAAATTATAGGTCTATTAGTAGAATAAAACGAAAAAGCATAGCGCAGCGCATAACGAGCGAGCGTATTTTCTTTTGTAAAATATTCATTTATCCACAAAACATTAATCGCGCAGAACAGAAAAAATCTGATTTCCTGCCCTGCGCGAATTATACCGTAAATTATTTATCCTGTTTTGCGGCAGCCTGTTCCTTCATAGCCTGAACCTTAATGGGCAGTCCGAAAAGGTTAATGAAGCCTGCCGAATCGTTCTGGTCGTAAACCTCATCCTCGTCGAATGTAGCAATGTCCTCGTCATAGAGAGAATACGGAGATTTTACGCCAGCGTCGATAATGTTGCCCTTGTAGAGCTTCAAGCGCACATCGCCCGTCACATTCTCCTGAGTCTTGTCAACAAATGCCGAAAGCGACTCGCGCAAAGGTGTGAACCACTGACCGAAATACACAAGCTCGGCAAAGCGAATGCCTACCTGCTGCTTATAATGATATGTGTCGCGGTCAAGACAGATCTCCTCAAGCTTGTTATGAGCGTGATAGAGAATCGTTCCGCCGGGGGTCTCATAAACGCCGCGGCTCTTCATGCCCACAAGACGGTTCTCAACCATATCCGCAATGCCTATGCCGTTCTTGCCGCCAAGCTCATTGAGCGCGGCTACCATTGCCGGTCCGTCCAGCTTCTCGCCGTTGAGCGCTACCGGAATGCCCTTTTCAAAGCTAAGGGTGATATATGTCGGCTCATCGGGAGCCTTCTCCGGAGAAACGCCCATTTCAAGAATCTTGTCATACATAGGCTCGTTCCACGGATTTTCCAGATCAAGACCCTCATGCGACAGATGCCAGAGGTTCTTGTCCTTGGAATAGTTGGTCTCCCTGTTTATTTTAAGGGGAATGTTGTGCTGCTCGGCATACTCGATTTCCTGCTCGCGGCTCTTGAATTCCCATGTTCTCCACGGGGCAATAATCTTCATCTGAGGTGCAAAACGCTTGATTGTCAGCTCAAAACGCACCTGATCGTTGCCCTTGCCCGTACAGCCGTGGCAGATAGCGTCCGCGCCCTCGGCGAGAGCAATCTCAACTATCCTCTTGGCAATTATAGGACGTGCAAAGCTTGTGCCCAGAAGATATTTGTTTTCATAAACCGCGTCCGCTTTCAGCGTGGGATATACATATTCCTCGATGAATTCTTTCTTGAGATCCTCGATATAGAGCTTGCTTGCGCCGGTTTTGATAGCCTTTTCCTCAAGACCGTCAAGCTCGGTTCCCTGTCCTACATCGCCGGAAACGGCGATAACCTCGCAGCCGTCGTAATTCTCCTTGAGCCACGGGATAATGATGGACGTGTCAAGTCCGCCGGAATAAGCGAGTACTACCTTTTTGATATCAGACATGTGTTGTTCCTCCGTTGTTTCTTTAATAACGCGCCGCTTTTGCGCCGAGCGAAACTATTATATCACAGCCTTGCCGCATTTGCAATTATTAAATTAAATAATAATACTGCCTTATATGGCTTTTCATCGCATAAATCAATAGAAAAACCGCGTTTTTTCGCTAAAAAACAATCAGTCGGTGGAACCTGTGTCCTTGAGGAGTCTGACCTCGATATCAAAGGTTTCCGAATTGCTCATCTGTGAAGCGGGACGGTAAATCGTCAGCTTAATTGTGTCTCCGGCTTTCTTTTCAGACATTATATCCTGGAGCTGGGAAAGCTCGGTAATTCTCTTGCCCTCGCAGTGAGTAATAATATCGTACTTCTGAGCCTTGCCGTTCATATCCGAATCGCTGTTGATATCATAAATCTGAAGACCGGCGGGTATTCCCTGACTCTCGTATGCGCTTGAAATCGTCGCGCAGGTGATGCCGAGCTTTACTCTGCCCTCAACATAACCGTAGCTGATGAGGTCGGTCACTATCTCCTTGACTTTCAGCGAAGGAATCGCAAAGCCCATGCCCTCGTAGCCTGTAGCCGCAATCTTTGAGGTGTTTATGCCGATTACCTGACCGTACATGTTTACAAGCGCGCCGCCGGAGTTGCCGGGATTAATGGCAGCGTCGGTCTGAATGTATCTCATAGCGCTTGTGGACTCCATGTTGTCGGTGTCGATGATTCTGTCAACGCCAGAAACTATGCCAAGCGTGACGGAACCGGCAAACTGTCTGCCGCCGGGATTGCCTATCGCCATCACATAATCGCCAAGCACAAGCTGGCTGCTGTCGCCAAGCTCGCACTCCGGAAGTCCTGTCGCGTCGATCTTCAGCACAGCAAGGTCGGAACGGACGTCATATCCCACGACCTTTGCGTCATAGGTCTTGCCGTCGCTCGTTATTACTGATACGTCATACTTGCTGCTGTCGCCGATAACATGGGAATTTGTGACAATATAGCCGTCGGATTTGAGAATTATCCCGGAGCCTTCGCCGCTGTTGGAATTCATGTAGTTTACGTTGTCAACGGTGATAACGCTGACGATGGAGGGACGCACCTTCGCCGCAACCTGCGCCGGAGTGAGCAGCTCGCCTGAGGGACCTACCGTTGTGTCGGTCTTGGGCGTTTCAACCTCGTTGAATGAAACTGCGTTCTCGCCGTTCTTAGCGGTATTGGAGCCGCCGACCGAATAATATCCTCCGCTCAGCATGGCAATTGCGCCAATGCCGAGCAATCCCACAACGAGTACGACGGCAACTATAGCAATCGCAATTTTTCCGCCGCTTGATTTCTGAGCCGACTGCTGCGCCGGATACTGCACGGCGGTCTGCTGCTGGTACGGAACCGACGGCTGCCCCTGCCTCTGAACATACTGGTTCGGAGTATATCCGTAGCCTGTTGTTCCGGCATTTGTCTGACGGTATGCGTTAGCCTGATTCTGCTGAACGCCGTTTTGATTCTGCTGATTCATAAATAATTCCTCTTTTCATTTTTATTTGTTATGCAAATATAATAGCTTACAAAAGTGTCAAATTTGTGATGTGAAAGTGATTATAATGTCAAACAAAATCAATAAAATTATGAGGATTCCTCATCGCCCTGCTTTTTTGAGCGTGAAGAATTTCGTGAGCCTTCCGATGCTTCCGGAAGAGTAAATAATATATTGCAGTAATTTCCCTCCGAGCCTTCTGCGTGAATTCTGCCGCCGTGAAGCGTGACGATCGTCTTTACGATATACAGCCCAAGACCCACGCCCTGACGGTCGAAGCTTCGGCTCTTGTCGGTCTTGTAAAATCTTTCAAATATATGCGACAGCTCCTCGGTGGAAACGCCTATGCCGCTGTTTGAAATGCTGACCGTTACAACCTTATTCTGGACTGCCGCCTTGACACGTATATAACCGCCCTCATTGGTGAATTTAACCGCGTTGTCAAAAAGGTTGTAAAGCACCTGATGTATGAGATCCGCGTCGCCGTTGACGGTTATGGGTTCCAGCTCATCAAAGCCCTGAATTTCAATGTGCTTCTCGTCGATTCTGTGTTCAAACGACAGAAGCGCGTGGAAAATAACCTCAGAAAGATTGAATTTCTGTTTTTTCAGCTGCATTGCGCCGCTGTCTATCTTGGAAAGGTCGAGCATTGACCTGACAAGCCGCGCAAGCCGTTTGGTTTCGTCTGAAATAATGCGGAGATATTTGTCCTGCTGTTCGGGAGGAATTGTGCCGTCAAGAATTCCGTTGACATATCCTGAAATATTCGTCATGGGCGTTTTTAATTCGTGGGAAATATTGGCGATAAAGCTCCGGTTTATTGTTTCACTCTCGGCAAGCTTCGCGCCCATTTCGTTTAGCGCGTCGGCAAGCTGACCCACTTCATTCTCGCTCTTGAAATTAATTCTCATTGTAAAGTCGCCGTCGGAATACTTCTGCGCCGCCCTGACCATTTCCCTCAGAGGCTTGACCTGCTTGTATGTGAGCATATATACCATGCTGAACGATATAATACCCGCAATCAGCACGGCAATTACTACGATTCTTGACACATCGCTCCTGAAATCCGATATTGCTGACGCCGACGAAGCCACAAAGACAAATCCGGCGATATATTCCTTTCCCACATCTCCGCCGGCTACAAACGGAACCGCTACAATAAAGTGATTCTGGTCGTAAATCCCGCCGAGCCTGTCTGTAATACGGTACTCCCTGACCTTTGCTGCCGCCGAGATAACCGACGGGGAAATGCTCTTCTTCTGATGTCGGCACTTGAATTCCTCATTGTCGGGCGTATCCGCGTGAAGATATTCCTCCGAACAGATAACGGTAGTTCCCTGAGCGTCAACTATGAATATATCCGCTCCGCAGCTCGAACTGAGTATTCCGAGAGTCGAACGGAGCTTTTCCTTGCCGGCGTCGGTCACAACATACTGAATTGCCGGATTCATGCTGTCATTTTCCGTCCTGACAGGTACGGGTATAACATACGCGTTCATTCTGTTGGCAACAATATGCGCATTGTCGGCAAGCTGCTGCTGCTTTTCAATACGCCAGCGGTCGGATATGAGCGTTGACATGATTATGCCGAATATTATCAGACTGCAAATCAGCACTCCCGACGTGACAAAAAGATACTTGGTAAAAAGCGAGCGGGAAGCTATGTGCTTTATCTCATTCAGAATGCCGATAAGCCACGACTTAATTCCCCTCTTTTTCAGACCGCCGCCGTCCGGATCGCCTGCGTTATTTTTATAATCGCCGCCGTTTATGATTTCACTGTCTAACCGCATAGCATATAATCACGCCGTTATTTAACTTCAAACTTGTAGCCTACGCCCCATACGGTCTTGAGCGACCACTGATCGCTCACGCCCTCGAGCTTTTCGCGCAGACGCTTAACGTGAACGTCAACCGTGCGGCTGTCACCGTAATAATTGAAGCCCCATACCTCGTCAAGAAGCTGATCGCGTGAGAAAACGCGGTTGGGATTGCTGGCAAGATGATAGATAAGCTCCATCTCTTTCGGAGGCGTATCCACCTGAACGCCGTTGACTTTAAGCTCGTAGTTGTTCAGATTTATCGAGAGCTTGTCAAAAACAACAACCTTCTTCTCATTCGGATCCTGCTTGCCGCTCCAAGCTCCAGACCAAGCACCTTGTCAAATGTCTCGCCCTTAGCAGTGAGCATGATGATAGGGCACTGGGATTTCTTGCGTATCTCACGGCAAACCTGGAAGCCGTCCAGCTCAGGAAGCATTATGTCAAGCAGAATTATGTCCGGACTTTCCTGCTCAAAGCATTCCACCGCCTTGCGCCCGTCATGAGCCATTGCGACAGTGTAGCCCTCCTTTTCAGTATACAGTCTGATAAGCTCGCAGATATTCTGATCGTCGTCAACTATAAGTATTTTTCCCGTTTCCATGTTATATTTCTTCCCTTCATTTTTTATTTTTTGTCAAAAACAGGTCATATAAAATACAGATAATACATTCCCTATCCAATTATTATACACCAATATTTTGTGAATTGATTGAATTTTTATTAATATCCATTCCGAAAAAAATAAATTTTACCGTAAATTTCCTGTATCATTCGTAACTTTCGCCATAAAAGCTGCGCTGCCACAGGTTGTCTTTTATCTGACGAAAATCCGTAAGCTCATAATTCTCTTTGAGAAAAGCGCCGAGATAATCCGCGGTCTTGTTCGCCCCGTACATGTTAAGGTGTCCGGAGTCCGAGAAATCCGCCTCTCCGTCAAATCCAACCTCATCGTAACGCTCGAACAAATCAAGATACGCGCAGCCGTTTTCCTCGGCATATTTTGTCATTGCGTCGTGATAATTGTATTCGCCGGAATATGGATTTGTAAAAAAGACAATTTTGACGCCGTTTTTATTGCACAGCGATACGATTTTATCCAGCTGATACTTTGCGTCATCGCTCAGGGCATACTGCTGAAAGGTTTTATAATCAGGTATTTCCAATCTTGTTACTCCGTCAGTATAAATGAAACCCATGCGGCTCCTGAAGCTATCGCTGATTTCGAGTTCTCCAAAATCCTCTTTTGTGAGCGACGACCAATTGTCATGCAGAATCAGTACGGGAAAATAATAGCCCACATAGCTTTTGAAATTCGTTCCGAAAGCATTCCTGAGGTATTCGCGCCTTGACCTGTCGTTTCTTATATATTTCGACGTAAAAATTTCAGAGCCGGGATCCGCGTTTTCCTTCACCTCTCCCGCGTTAAAAGCCTCGATAAGGATTACTCTCGGCTTCTGATAGTCAAACGAATCCTCTATAAACATTCTTGTGGTGTCTATTTTCTGCCAGTTCCACGCCGAATTAAAGGAGCCTATGCCGTATTTTTCGTAAAGCTCCCTCGGATTAATACCTCTGTAGGCATGGCTGGAGCCGTATATGATAACCTCAACGCTGTTCTTTGGCAGGGAATAAAACAATTCATTCTGGCATTTGCAGTCAATGGTATCCTTAGGAACGAATACAGAGCTTATCTTGTGCAGAAAAAAAGCCGTCAGCGCGAGTGTAATCATACAGCTTATTATTCTTTTTACCGTTCTTGTCCTGTTCATTATTATAGTCCTCTAAAACTGAAAGTATATAAATGCCGCGCTGTCAAGCCTTTCTCCGTATTTGCCGAAAAGTACGACCGCGCACACGCTTACCGCTATGAAAATCCATCTGAACCAATAATCCTGCCTGAGAATAACCTTTCTGAGCTGTATTCCCCTGCGCTTAAAGATATCGGCTATGAGAAGCAGCAATATGCAGGCAGTCAATAGCCTGAAATTTTTTTCGTCAAGTCCGCAGCTATAGAATGACCCGTCGATAATCACCCACGGATTTTTTACCGCAATCATGGAATGTATTATGTTAAAAGCGTCCTGAATGCTCCGCGCCCTGAAAAATATCCACGAAAAATCCACAAGAGCAAACGTAACGGCAGCCTGCATTATCCTGTGTCCTGTCGAATTCCTGTGAAGCTTCAGTGCCGACACCGCTTTGTCCCTTACAGGCTTAGTTGCCTCGCCGACAATCTGATAAATACCGTTAAGTCCGCCCCAAGCAACGTAGGTAAACTGCGCTCCGTGCCAAAGTCCGCTCACAAGAAATACAGTCAGCTTGTTGAGATATTTGCGCCACGTTCCCTTTCTGCTGCCTCCCATTGGAATATAAAGATAGTCCTTAAACCACGACGTAAGCGAAATGTGCCAGTTCCTCCAGAATTCCCCCACCGACGTCGAAAGATACGGGGCATTGAAATTCTCCATCAGGCGTATTCCAAGAAACATCGCCGCACCCATCGCTATTGTGGAATATCCTGAGAAATCACAGTATATCTGCACGGCGAAAAGCAATGTGGCTGCTATCAGATAACAGCCTCCATAGGTCGTGTAATCGCCGTATACCGTATCGACAAACACGGCTATTCTGTCGGCAAGCACAAGCTTGAGGAAAAAGCCCCAGAGCATGAGCAGAAAGCCCTCCCGCGCCATATCGTAGTCGAATTTTTTAGGCTCCGCAAGCTGTCTGAGCAGATTCTTTGATCTTTCTATGGGTCCAGCCACAAGCTGAGGGAAAAATGACACAAAAAGCGCGTATCTGAAAAAATTCCTCTCGGCGTAAATTTCATCGCGGTATACGTCCATGGTATAGCTCAACGCCTGAAAGGTGTAGAATGATATTCCCACCGGCAGTATCACGTCAATTACAGGAGACGAAAGATTAATATGTATCAGCGCAAATGCCTGTGTGAGATTATACAATATGAAATTCGCGTACTTGAAATAACACAGAATTCCCAAATTTGAAGCAAAGCTCAACGCCACAACGGTCTTTTTGCACCTGTTTATTGTTATTTCATCGGCGTCCATTTTCTTTGCCTTTTCCAGAAGCAATCCGCTCGCGTATGTTATGGCTGTTGACGTGAGTATAAGAATCGCGTATTTCGCGTTCCAGCACATATAAAAATAATAGCTCGCCGCAAGCAGCCACAGCTGTTTGATTTTCTTTGGAATGACATAATAGACAAGCAGAACCACAGGAAAAAATATGAGAAATCCTACTGAATTAAATAACATTACGCAAAAAACCTTTCATGTGAATTCAGGCTGACAGGTTATTTTTCACCGAAACCGCGAACCCTGACAGGCTTTGAAAAGCAGGTAAAGCAAAGCGCCCCGTGCGGACATCTGCTCACGCATTTGCCGCACCTTATGCACTCGGCATGATCCGGCGTAAGTACGGGATTCACAGCCATGTCGCAAACATTGGCGCACGCGCCGCAGTTGACGCATTTTTCCCTGTCAATATCAATACGCACCGCCGACGCCCTGTTAAATACCGCGTAGAACGCGCCGAGCGGACAGATATATTTGCAGAAAGGACGGCAAATCATTATCGAAGCGACCACAACGGCGACAAGCACAAGCGTTTTCCATGTGAATATCCAGCCCCAAAGCTCCCGCAGACGGCTGTCCGCGGCAGAAAGCATCATTCCGGAAAGCGTCCCTGACGGACATACATACTTGCAGAAAAAAGGCGTGAATTTAAATGAAAACGGCAGCACGATAACCATGAACAGCAGCATGGCATATTTAATATATCTCAGATAACCGTCGCTGCGGAATGTGCGAAGCTTCTTTGGGAAAGGAATCCTGAAAAGCAAATCCTGCAAAAATCCAAAAGGACACAGGAACCCGCATACAAGTCTCCCGAAAGCCGCGCCGAAAAACATCATAAATCCAAGCACATAGAAAGGAAACCTGAACTTCCACGCGGACACGGCGTTCTGCAGCGACCCCAGAGGACATGCGCCCAGCGCCCCGGGACATGAATAGCAATTCAGCCCCGGCACGCAAATATTTTTTATTCTGCCGTCGTATATTGTTCCCGTGAAAAATCCGGTGATATGCGCGTTCTGCAGCAGAGCCGCCGCAGCCTGAATGAACGTCCTCTTTTTGTTATCCAATTCCAATGCACTCCAGACAAATCCGTACAGCCTTAAAAAGCACCGGAAGATTCTGCCTCATCAATACTCCGACGGCAACAAACAACGCGGAAATAATCATAAGCACCACCGTGAGCATATTCTTCCGCTTCCCCGTCATTTCAGATAGGAAAGAATCACGCTTTCCCATTCATCATACGACTTTGAACCGACGTAAGGCTCTTCGGAAAGCACATTCCCGCTGCCGTCTGTAAAGAACGTGGTTGGCACATACCCCGTCTGGAAACTGTCAAACGCAGCGCATGACCTGATCATGGGATATTCAATGCCATCATCTTCAACGACGTCCCTCAGACCGTCCTCGTCGCTGAAAACCCCTACTATCATAAGACCCTTTGATTTATATTTTTCATAGAGCTTCTGCAGGTCAGGCAGTTCACCCCGGCAGGGACCGCAACACGGCTCCCACATATTGAACATTATCACCTTTGCCGATCCGTAGCTGTCCAGCGACACTTCATTGCCGTCGATATCAGTTGTAGTGAAGCTGAGTTTTTCGGCATTCTGAAATTTCGCCGCCTGCGAAGAGTTGTCATCAACTCCAGTGAGATCCCTTTTCTGTGAATGGCACGCGAAAAGCGAAAGCATTGAAAACGCCAGGAAAACCGCAGCAGTTTTTTTAATGAAATTCATAAATAAGTCCCTCCTATAAATTCTCATTATAATTTAACCATATTCCGCAGCAATTATCAAGTAATTTTTGAGATAAAACTAAAAGAGAATACTATATTACGGCGAATAAAGCAATTGAATCCAGCCAATAATCATTCAGGATTAAAACCGGAGGGAAGTCAGTGCAATTGCAAAAGACGAATTATGGCGTAAAACACGAATCACCGGCTGTTATCGGAAAACCACCCAAAATCTACCCGTGGCTCAGCGAGGACAGGCACTGTGACATATGCGTTGCCGGCGGCGGTCTTACAGGCGCTCTGTGCGCCCTTGCCGCGGCAGAAATGGGACTTGGCGTGGTACTGATAACGTCTGGCGGGGTCGGATTTGGCGACGCCGGACATATTATGAACTGTGCGAAATTCGATTCGGGACGCTCCCTGACTGAGCTTGACAGGATAATGAGCATTGACGACGCGCTCAGACTGTATTCAGCCGGATTTCAGGCGCTCGACGACCTGCAGAACCTCTGCCGCAGACTTGACGGCGAATACAAAAATACCGGAATCAAATGCGGATTCAGGCGCAGAGATTCGCTGACATTCACAGACGATCCCTCGGAGCTTGAATTGATGGAAAGCGAATATCTCACCCTCAGTAAAAAAATAGCCGGCTGCACTTTTATAAACCGCAGGACAGCCGAAAATTCATTTGAATTTCCGATATCCGGCGGCATACTGACAAAGGAAGGCGGCGCTTGCTTTAATGTGCATTCGCTCACACATCTTTGTCTGACGGCAGCACAAACGCTTGGTGCGGAAATATTCGAGCAAACCAAAGCGCTTGACATTCAGGCCCCCGAAAACAATGACGGCTGCGTAATCGTAAAAACCTCAACCCTGCGAACCGTTTACGCCGACAGACTTATACTCGCCACAGGCGGCGAAGGAATACGGAGCATGACAAGGCACGCAAAAAGAAATATTATATTCGTATCAGGGGGAACTCTTTCCGAAAAGGAATCCGGCTGGTCGGGCAAATGTATTCTGCAAACCTATGGCAGACAGCGTATAAGCTGCTGTATTTCAGACGGAGGGGAGATATCCGCAAGCCTTAGCGGTAAAAACGGAGCGTTTCACGGTTCCGCGCAGAAATCCATTGAGACGGAAAAATTCAGACTGTTAAAAAAGTTTATGACAAACGTGCTGCCGGACGAAAATCAACCTGAAATCAGGTATGAATACGCTTATAATTATTTCACTACCCGGGAAGCCATGCCTGTAATCGGAATAAACGAAGCTTATAAAAACTGTATATTTGCTCTTTGCGGCGTTCCCTGTTCTCCGATATATTCACAAATAGCCGCAAAATCAGTCCGAAATATTCTCAGCGGAGATTTATCAGGAAGCGAACAGCTTTTTGATCCCATGAGAATATAGGCAAAAAACCGTCCGCAAAAGTAAGTCTTTTACGAACGGCTTTAAAACATATGCAATTTTGAATTTTAAAATTTTTTATTATTCAGGTTTACGCTTTTGGGGATTCTTTGCGTAATAATCGTCCAGCGCGTTCTTAATCGCTTCCTCTGCGAGAACAGAGCAGTGCATTTTATAATCCGGCAGACCGTCGAGCGCCTCGGCAACAGCCTTATTGGTAAGCTCCATTGCCTCCGCGACAGGCTTTCCCTTGATAAGCTCGGTAGCCATCGAGCTTGAAGCTATTGCGCTTCCGCAGCCGAATGTCTCAAATTTTACGTCGGTGATAATATCGTCGTCTATTTTGAGATATATCTTCATGATGTCGCCGCACTTTGCGTTTCCGACCTCGCCAACGCCATCCGCGTCCTCGATAACACCCACATTGCGGGGATTTCTGAAATGATCCATTACCTTTTCACTGTATAACGGCATAAAACAACCTCCAATTACAATATAAATTTACCCTTTCCGTTGCAGAGATCGCGCCATACCGGCGAGAAGCCCCGCAGGTATTCCACAACCTCCTTGACGGATTTGATAATATAATCGACGTCCTCTTCCGTAGCGTCGTCGCCTAAAGTCAGTCTGAGCGAACCGTGCGCCACATCGTGAACCCTGCCTATAGCAAGCAGCACATGACTCGGATCCAGCGAACCCGACGTGCATGCTGAACCCGACGACGCGCATATTCCCTTGTCGTCCAGCAGAAGCAGAAGCGATTCGCCCTCTATTCCCTCAAAACAAAAGCTGACATTTGACGGCAGCCGCTTCACAGCGTCGCCGTTGAGAGCGGAATGGGGAATTTCAGAGAGTCCAGCGATCAGTCTGTCGCGCAGAGCGGACGCCTTATTTGAATATTCTCCGACATGCCCGACAGCTTCATTAAGCGCCGCAGCCATTGCAACGATGGCGGGAACATTCTCTGTACCGGCACGTCTTCCGCGTTCCTGAGCGCCGCCCTCGATGAGATTCGTCAGTCTGATTCCCTTTCGTGCGTAAAGAAAGCCAATGCCCTTAGGTCCGTGGAATTTGTGCGCGGAAGCCGACAACATATCAATATATTCACTCACAACATTCAACGGAATATGCCCCACAGCCTGAACAGCGTCGGTATGGAAAAGAATTTTTTTATTCCTGCAAATTTCACCGATTTGCTTTATCGGCTGAATAGTGCCGATCTCGTTGTTTGCGTACATTATTGTGACAAGGCACGTGTCCTCGCGGACAGCAGCTTCCAATTCCTCGACACGTACAATACCGTCGGAATGAGCCGGAAGATATGTTACGCTGAAGCCCTCTTTTTCCAGCTTCTTCAAAGTATGAAGTACCGCGTGATGCTCGATTTCGTCAGAAATAATATGCATTTTGCCGGATTTCCTGCCGAGCGCGGCTGCGGAAAGAATTGCCTGATTGTCAGCCTCGGAACCTCCGGAAGTAAATGTTATCTCCCTCGGCTGTGCGCCTATGCATTTTGCGACAGACTCGCGTGCCGCTTCAACGGCTTCTCTCGCCTTCTGTCCGAATGAATACAGACTGGACGGATTGCCATAGTATTCGGTAATATACGGCATCATGGCGTTGATTGCCGCTCCGCTCATTTTGGTTGTCGCAGCGTTGTCGGCATAAATTTTATATAAATCCAATATTTTTTCCTCCTTTTACGTGTATGAAGATATTATAAACCTACTTACCTACTGTGTCAATAGGCTTTATGAGAAAAATAAACGCCGATCCAAAAAAATTGACCGACAATTCCTGATACAAAAATAAAAAAGCTGACTGCATGGCAGTCAGCCGATTTTTGATTGGTACACTCAAAACTGAACAAAGGGGATGAAGAAAGGGAAGGGTAAAATGAACGAGCCATCCAAAGAGACTTGGACAAGCCCTCGACCTATTAGTACT
>ONCX01000051.1 GCA_900316455.1 uncultured Eubacteriales bacterium | reverse complement strand
ACCTATTGCAAATCTCTTTTGACTCATGTATACTTTTATTCATAGGACAATCGCTCCCGTGGGTAAATGTGTTTAGCAATTACATTATACCTCTCTCGGAACCGTTTGTCCTTATTTTTTGTGCACTTTTTTACCGTGCTCATTTATAGCATTAAGAATAAACACACATTCGTCTGGTACTCTATAGGGATATGTAATCGATGAGCCTTTGTCGTCGGTAGGATAAACGGCAGGTATCATGAGATTCTCACCGTTTACAAGAAGCTCTTCGCCGCTGATTTCCACTTTGTCGCCAGAGAGCGCGACAACCCTGCCAAAACGCGTTTTTCCCTCTGAACGATACACCACCGCATCACCCGCTTTTAGCTCCGCCGGACGCAGCGTGAGACAGAGATCGCCGTCTTTAACCATTGGATAAGCCTCGTTGCTGTGGCAAACATAAACGCCTATCACGAATGTGAGCAGCACCCAAAGCGCCGCCGCTGTCACTCCCACTCTGAGCAGAAAGACAGCAGCATAGGGAAGCCGTTTTACGGCTTCTTTGTCAGATAAAGCAACTTCGTCAGCGGTGTTCATCAATGGAACAGACTTTGGCGTACATCCGACATCTTGGTTTTTGTCTGATTGATCTGTGAGGGAACGTTCCATAGGTTCCGTCATTGCCCTTTTCCTTCCTTCTGGTCGGAGGCAGCCTTAACACTGCGGCCGATGCTCCACGCGCCAAGCAGCACAGCCAATCCAAGCAATCCTATCGGCAAATAGGGAAATGCTTCGCCTGTGCCGGGCGGATATAAACCGTAATCATTTAAATTATCTTGATTTGAATGATTGATCAAAGCGCGTTTGTTGTTATTTCTGAAAATGGCTGATTCGTATTTACCATTCTGACCGTCTTTACGGATGTCTACCGTAGCGTCGAGTCCGGCGTTTCCGTTTACCACCCGCACGGTGACGGTATAGGTAACTTCTTCCGTGATCACATTGTCGTCACCGGTTTCTTTTTCCTGCTTCATAGTGTAGAGATAATCGCCGGGTTCGATAAAAGCGGCACGTTCAAATTTGAATTCGTCTTTTTCACCGGCTTTCAGAATCGTCTGTGTTTTGTCCGGAAGTGGAGATATGGTATCCTCTTCGTCTTTTCGGGCGAATGTAATCAGAAAAGACGTATCCTCCGACAATTTACCGCCGATATCCTCAACTTCAGTTTTTACGCAAAGATATTCCTCCCCTTCCGCACACACTGAAACACACAGAAATGTCAGACTAAAAGTAAGCAGCGTTACAAAGCTGATAATCAGGCGAATACTCCGATATTTCATAACGTCCATCCTCCTTTGCAAATCCAAATTCATAAATACTATAAAAAGTATTCAATATAACAAACGATCTCATTTTACATCGGTAATGTCTTGTGATGAGTGTAAAAGAAACGAATATAATAAGCCGTATTGATACATGGTATGTCCATGTGCCCTGCCAATTCTTTTGCCCAAGCGTTTCCGACACAGACCATCTCGCTATCATTAGCATATCACAATACACAAATTATGTAAATATTCTTTTGAAAATATAATAGATACGATCTGTTCATTTATTGCATAAACATATCATATAGTAATGTTTTTAATCAGAAAAATTCAGTATAACGCATATGAATTACAGCAAAGCTTGAATAAAATAGGAAGTGACAGGGTTATCGGTCAATCATATGATCCACTTTCTTTACGTTCCAAATGTAAAGAGTGTTTGGGTTGAGACAAAGACGTACATCTGTGTCAGCTTGTAGTTTGTGCCTGTTTTGATTTTCACTATTTTTATTTGTTGCTTATATGCAGTACTCTCCGCTCCACGTGGGGGAACAGAGAGAATTGCGCTATATTTTTTTCTCTTATTCTTGTAAAACGGTTTTTTGTGTGTTATAATAATTCCGATATTTTTTTGTGGAAAGGAACATATTATGGAACAACAAACGCCCAATACTTTGCAAGAATCCCAGAACGGCGTAGAAGCATTTGTGTCAATGATGAAGTATATTCTTTCGTTCTTTATTGTGATGCTGATAACTTATGTCTCCTGCACCGTCAAAGAGGGTTCCGCGTGGTTCAGCCTTATTTCGGCAATCTCAGCCGGAATACTTGCGCTGATAGTCTGCAACGCCATGTTCGGCGGCATACCGCGCATAAAGCATTATTATATCTGGATGTCCGCGCTGCTCTCATTCTGCGGGATAGCTATATGCTATACCGCTCTCGGAGTATATCCCTTCGGCGAAGAATCGGTCATGATAATCGACATGCACCATCAGTACTCAGCCTTCTTCTCGCTCATGCGTGAAAAGGCGCTGTCGTTCGGCTCGGTGACCTATTCAGACAACGTTGGTATGGGAAGCGGATTCCTGCCGCTTATCGCTTATTACCTGTGCAGCCCTTATAACATTATCGCAATTATTTTCCCAAGGTCAAATCTTACCGAGGCGATTGCGCTTATTGAGGTATTGAAAATTACTTCAGCCGGAGCGACGTTTGCGATATTCTGCCGCGGCGTATTTAAAAAGGACGATTACGGCACGGTCGCTCTTTCTGTCGCATACGCGCTCAACGCCTACTTCATTGCTTATTCGTGGGACGTGATGTGGCTGGACTGCCTTGTGCTTCTGCCGCTTATCGTCTACGGACTTGAAAATGTGATGAACGGCAAAAGCCCGCTGCTCTACTGCATTACACTCGGACTTGCCATCACGTCAAATTATTACATCGGCTACATGATCTGCATTTTCCTTGTGCTTTGGTACGGAATGCGGACATTTGAAAACAACAAGAGATACAGAGGTCTTGCACCCGACGAAAAAGCTACCGCCTATATAAAAAATTTCGTCCGGTTCGTCTGGACCTCGGCAGTGGGCGGAATGTTTTCCATGTGGATACTTGTGCCTACGGCGATATCGCTCCGTGAAACGTCGGGAGCTGAGGACAAATTTGCCCGCGACGTCACAAGCAATTTCGATTTCTGGGATATCTTTTCCCGCACGCTCTACGGCAATACTCCCACGGAACGCGGCGATAACCTCCCGAATGTCTACTGCTCGGTGCTTGCCGTGCTTCTGATAGCAATTTTCCTCACATGCCGCAGGATAAGGCTCAGGACACGCGTCTGCTTCGGCGGACTTCTCGGACTGCTTGTCGTGCTTATGGCGAACAACTGGACGAATTTCGCGTTCCACGGATTCCATTTTCCCAACGATCTGCCATACCGGAATTCATTCCTTGTCTGTTTCATGATGCTGACGATAGGAATTCAGGCGCTCGACAGGATCGACGATATCGGGCGTGAGGAAATGTTCAGGGCGTTCGCGCTGCTTGCCGCAATGATTATTGTCGAGCAGAAATTCGGCGGCAACAGCGGATATGAAATGGTTTGGTACAGTCTGGCTCTGGCTGGAGTATATGCCGTCATATTCGGCGCGTTTCCTGTCGGAAAGTACGCCGCAAAGGGAACAGCCGTGACCGTCGCGCTTGCGCTGTGCTTCCTTGAGATGTCCGCCAATTCCGTAGAGATGATTCATCAGCTCAACGAAAATGAGGTATTCACCGACCGTTCGGCATTCGTTGAGGATTACGATATAAACAAGGCGGCAGTAAAACTTACCGCAAAGTACAATAAGGACGGCAGCCGGATGGAATTCCTGCCTCGCAAGACCTGCAACGACAACGCGCTCTACGGCTATCCTGGACTGACTGTGTTTGCCTCAAGCAATCCTAAGGCGACGACTACTCTGATGGGCAAGCTTGGATTTGCCATAAACGGTGTAAACAGCTATATCTACAACAGTTATGTGCCGTTGGTGGATTCCGTGCTGAATCTGAAATATGTAGCGTTCAATCACGAACTTAGAAATCACGCCCAACTCAGCTACGTCGATCAGGTAGCCGACAGCACAGGCGGCTACAGATATCTCTATCTTAACACCCTTGCGCTTTCACGCGGATTTACTGTTGACAACGATATCGTCTACTGGAGTACAAACAACACTCAGAAATACGAGAATCCCTTTGAGGTTCAGAATAAATTCGTCGAGTACGCCGTGAACGGCGCCCCTGTGTATAAAATGCTCTATCCTGAGGTAGAATCGCAGGACGGCATGAGCGTCGAAATCAACGGTTCTTATTTCTATGCCGATTCGGACGGCGGAGAAGGCTCTTTCACCGCTCTCCACACAATCGCGGAGAAGGCTCAATGTTATATTTACGTGGACTGCCGCGCCGCCACATCTATCAATGTGCAGGTAGGCAATTCCAACTGGAATGTCACGCCCTACGAGCCGTATATCATTGACATGGGCAGGCTTTCCAAGGGTACTGAGGTTCGTGTGACGGTAGGATCCGGTTCAACATGCAGCGGAAATATATTCATTGCCCAGATGGACAACGAGGCTCTAAACACCGCCGTAAGCCTCATGGGAGAGCATCAGTGGAATATTTCCGAATACGGCGACGGTCACTTCAAGGGTACGATATCCGCTGATGACAACTGCGTTATGTTCACATCTATTCCTTACAGCGACGGCTGGAGCGTTAAGGTGGACGGCAAATCAGCCGATACCGTGAGAATAGGCGACGCGCTTATCGGCGTTTACCTCAATCCGGGAGAGCATACCGTTACGATGGATTATCACACATCCGGTCTGCCTGTAGGAATAATACTTTCTCTATTGAGCATAATTCTGATGGCGCTGTGGTACTTCCGCGAAAAAACCGTATATCCATTTATCAGGGAATTTGTCCCTGTTTTCGGCAGATATGTCGATGAGATGAATAAGCCGGACGGAATAAGGACGCACGAGGACGAATTCGGCGAGGATCTGCCGGAAAACGCGCCACGCGACGGTAATGAAGACAGTTCCGGCACACAGCTCCCGCTGTCTGAGCCAGACAACGATAAAGCGGTAGAATTGAATACTGAAATCGCGGAAGAAATTTCCGAGAAACCTGTGCCGAAGCCGCAGGTTCAGCTGGAAATTCAAAAGCCGAAGCCCGTGACAAAGCCGCAGGTTCAGCCGGAGATTCAAAAGCCGAAGCCCGCAGGTTCAGCCGGAAATTCAAAAGCCGAAGCCCGTGACAAAGCCGCAGGTTCAGCCGGAAATTCAAAAGCCGAAGCCCGTGACAAAGCCGCAGGTTCAGCCTCCGCGTCAGAGCATGCCGGATAACCCCGCTGTGCTGACCGAAAGACCGGTGCATCAAAAGAAAACCTATTCCACGGGCGAGGTCTTTGAGATAACCGAGGATAACCGCAATCCGAGAAAAAAGTAAAAATATTTTGATTACATTCCTTAGAGCCTGTTCAGATTATCTTCACATGCGTCCTGCACGCCGCCATAGGCAGCCGGCATATTTTCCGCCATATTTTCCCATATGTAATCACACAAAGTATTGCCTGCGGTTTTGACTGCCTTGGAAACATGAACAAGTCATATGTTCATGTTTAATCTGGCGGCGCATAACGCATGCTCAGAGAATCTAAACAGGCTATTATAAAAAAAGCAAAAAAACTATTGCAATTCACTGAATTACATGCTAAAATAATTAAGTATGCAAGCGAAGCTTTTCTGATACGCATTGCGATTATTTGCTTTGGAGGTGTTAATTTAATGCTGACAGCTTGGGAATGGATATTAAGTATATTGCTTATGTTGGTTGCTATTGTTATGATCATTATAGTTCTCTTTCAGCAGAGCGATGACGATGGTCTTTCCGGCGCCATAGGAGGATCTTCCTCCGCTTATGATTCTTACCTGGGCAAAAACGAGAGCAGAACAACCTCTGCCAAGCTCGCTAAATTTACTAAGATGCTGGCTGCTGTGTTCTTTGTTTTTGTTATGGTGCTTGACATTATTATTCTTATCAACAGATAAAAATTTTACCGGATTTTTTATTTCACGGTACAATCTTAATGTCAAATCATATGCGAAGCAGTTTGCGCTGTTTCGCATATTTTTCTTTGTCTGATTATTTTATTTGGAGGGACTAATATGCCGTTGACTGAGCAGCAGAAATTTATTCGTGACGAACTGAGCCGCAAAAGCAAGCCTGCTAAAACAGAAAAAATAATAAAAGAATTAGGAGTTACCGATATTCCTGATTTCATCAGAGACCTCAGCGCACTTGAACGCGAGGGCGAAATATTGATCTCTAAGAAAAACAACGTTCAGAGCGTAAAGGGTTCCGGCTTTTTAAAGGCAAAAATAGTATCTGTGTCACGGGGATTTTGCTTTGCAAAGCCCGATGGCGGCGGAGAGGACGTTTTTATCCCATCCGGTGACGCTATGAACGCTCTTCCGGGCGACTGCGTTGTAATCTCAGTTTCCTCCGATGAAAAGGGCTTTTTCGGCAGGGTACGAAGCATATTCAATTACGGCGGCAGAACAGCCGTTGGCACGGTAAAAAAATTCCGCGGAAAAACAATGCTTTACGCTGAACAGTTCTATCAGACGCCTATAGAAATAACAAAAAACAAGATAGACGCACGTGAAGGCGAAAAAATAATGGCTAAGGTCAAGTTTTCTCCCGACGGCAAAAATCTTATATGCACACCTATAAAGATATACGGCGAAGCTGAATGCGCCAAAGTCTGCGCGGACGCAATAATTGACGCAATGGGTATTCCGCATGAATTCAGCGAAGACGTCCTCGCCGAAGCAAAAAGGATAAATGATTCGGGAGTCACCGCGGACGATGTAGAAGGTCGTCTTGACCTCAGACACGAGAATATTTTTACAATTGACGGCGCGGACGCAAAAGACCTTGACGACGCGATATTTGTCAGACGTATTGACGATGGATTTGAGCTGTCGGTGCATATTGCCGATGTGTCGCACTATGTAAAGGACGAAAGTCCGCTCGATCTTGAAGCACTAAAACGCGGCACATCCGTATATTTCGCTGATCGCGTCATTCCGATGTACCCCAAGGATATTTCAAACGGAATTTGTTCTCTCAATGCCAATACTGACAAGCTCACTTTCAGCGCGTTTATGAAATTTGACTTCAGCGGTAATATGACAGATTACAAATTCAAAAAAGCCGTAATTAACTCAAAGGTGCGCGGAGTATATTCCGAGGTCAACGCCATACTCGACGGAACCGCGTCGGATGAAATCAGGGAAAAGTATTCCTGCGTCAGCAATGTCCTGAATGACGCTCTCGAATTATACCGTATACTGGACGATTCAGCCAACCGCCGTGGAACCGTTCATTTCAGCTCCACGGAATCGCAGTTTGTTCTGGACGAAAACGGCGTCTGCACAGGACTCAGAGAACGCGAGAGCGGGACTGCCGAAAAGATGATTGAGCAATTCATGATAGCCGCCAACCGCGCCGCCGCAACGCTCGCAAAAAAGAGTAAGATCCCTTTCATATACCGCGTTCACGAATCGCCCGACCCAGAATCGCTTCAGCGTGCCGCAATGCTCCTGCGAGTCGTCGGCGTTGATGCAAGGAAAATTAACGGCAATCCCAAGCCCGCCGATATCGACAGGATTCTCTCCGACGTAAGTGGGAAACCTTACGAGGAGATAGTATCAAATGTTCTGCTCAGGGCTATGGCTAAGGCAAGATACGACACTGAGCCGCTCGGACATTACGGACTCGCGCTAATTGACTATTGCCACTTTACATCTCCTATACGCCGTTACCCTGACACATTCATACACAGAATGCTTTCTCAGCTTGCCGAGGGAAAAACTCAGTATGAAATTACAAAAGAATTCTATGGAAAGGCTCTTGACGCCTCAGCTCTTTCTTCTGAATATGAAGTGCGTGCGGTAAACGCCGAGCGTAGAACAGAGGATTGCTATATGGCGGAATATATGTCTCACTTTATCGGAGATGAGTTTGACGGAACTATTAGTCATGTTACCGAAAACGGCTTCTTTGTAAGGCTTCAAAACAGCGCTGAGGGAATGGTTCACCTCGACGATCTGCCGCACGACGAATACGAATACGACGGTCTTGCGTCACTTCGCGGCAGACTTGGCAACAGAATATACCGCGTCGGCGACAGCATTAAAATTATAGTTGCTTCGGTTCGGATTTCTGTTGGCAGGGTTCAGTTTTCTCTTGCCTGTCCGGAAGGCAATTGACATTACCGCGCAATCATGCAAACCAAAAAAAACCGGCTTCCCGTCGAAAATCAAACGATAGGAAGCCGGTTTATATTCTGCGCTGTTAACCTGTTGTGTCCGTGTGAGTATTAAATACCATCGGACAGCTCGTAATTAAATCTACATTGCAATTGCAAGCAGTCTGCTCCGCTCAAGCTCCAAAGCGTTGAGAGAGTCTTTGAGTTCGGCGATACGTGTCTGGATATAATCCTTTACGGCGTCACTTGCCGTAGACAAATTCCCGGAAAGCGCTTTGTATTCGTCATTCGCGGCGATAAGCTGATCGTCGATCTGAAGAATGCGCTCACGCTGGGAATGATTACGTATGACCGAAAAGTTGCCTGATTGATTATCCGACGTGAGATAGGGCGATTCAATGCCGTTATATCCGCCGCTTCTTACGCAACTCGGCGCTCCTGCAAGGGTAACGCCATAATTGTTATACATAATCATACCTCCAATTTATAAAATTGTCATTTTTGATCCCGCGGATGAATGTGTCCGTAAAATTCAGATTGTCCTGACGACCTGATTTTTTCCAAGCCAACACACATTGCATTTTGCGGACGATCCGCGACAGTCTCAATAAATCTACTCAAAATTCACTTTCAATATGACTAAATCCCTCAAAAAAGTCAAAAAAATGTGATCTGCAATGCGTAACGGTTAAGAACGACAATCCGAATTTGCCTGCTGACGCTTCATATGAAGCTCCGGCAGACTGAGCCAGAATTAGAAAAAAAACACAAAATCCACAAAAACAATAAACAACTCCTATTTATATTATACCACCGGAATTAAACTAACTATGTATAAAATGTTAATAAAAATTAAATTTTTGTAACATTCCGCAATTTTGTTTATTTGATTTTTACTATAACGAAAATCTTACAAAAAAACAATGTCAGTTTTCATCAAAATTGCAGTTTTTTTCTACAATACAATAAAATATTCATTGAATTTTAATTTGAACTTATATATTAATCAAATTCCGGTTGATTTAACGTGTTTTGTATGGTAAAATTTATTATATAATCAAAAAAATGCGCGGGGGATAAGGTTGGATAAAATGGATAAATCTGAAACACTTGAACATTATTTCGGCTACAAAAGCTTCCGCGAGGGACAGGAACAGATTATCGACAGACTTCTCTCCGGCGGCGACGCTGTGGGAATTATGCCAACAGGAGCGGGCAAATCAATTTGCTATCAGGTTCCGGCTCTCATGATGGACGGAATAACGCTGGTAATATCCCCTCTTATCTCGCTGATGAAGGATCAGGTCGGCGCTCTCGTGCAGTCCGGAGTGAGCGCGGCATTCATAAACAGTACACTCACCCCCCGTCAGAGCGACATTGCCCTTTACCGCGCCGCAAACGGAATCTACAAAATTATCTACGTCGCGCCCGAAAGACTCGCCGCTCCGTCCTTCCTCGACTTCGCGCTGAACGCGGACATTTCAATGGTCGTTGTGGACGAAGCGCACTGCGTTTCACAGTGGGGACAGAATTTCCGTCCGAGTTATCTTAAAATAGCCGAATTCATAAGCCTGCTGAAAAAACGTCCGACAGCCGCGGCATTCACAGCCACGGCAACCAGAAGGGTCAAGGACGACATCATCAATCTGCTCGGACTCAGCTCTCCGATGGTGACGGCAACCGGCTTCGACCGTCCTAACCTCTATTTTGAGGTGCAAAAGCCAAAGGACAAATTCACCGCGCTCACTTCATTCCTCGACCTCAACCGCGGCAAGAGCGGAATAATTTACTGCGCCACCCGCAGGCTTGTGGAAGAAGTATGCGACCGCCTCGCCGATGAGGGAAGAAGCGTAGGCAAGTATCACGCCGGAATGAGCGATTCGGAGCGAAACAGCGCGCAGGAGCTTTTCATTCGCGACGAACGTCCCGTCATTGTAGCTACAAACGCCTTCGGAATGGGTATAGACAAATCAAACGTGTCGTTTGTGGTGCATTACAACATGCCAAAGAATATGGAAAGCTATTATCAGGAGGCGGGACGTGCCGGACGCGACGGACAGCCTGCCGAATGCATATTGCTTTACAGCGGTCAGGACGTCAGAATTAACACTTTTTTAATTGAAAAGTCATTTGAGGATAACGACGAGCTTGACAGCGAAACAGCCGAAACGCTTAAAGCGAACGAGCTGGAGCTTCTCAAGCAGATGACATTTTACTGTACATGCAAATATTGCTACAGAAAATTCATCTTAAAATATTTCGGGGAGTACCCTGACTTTGAAAACTGCGGCAACTGCTCCAATTGCACACAGTCGCACACCGATTTTGAATCAAAGGACGTCACCACCGAGGCTCAGAAGATTCTTTCCTGCATAAAGCGTATGAACGAGTCCCAGACCAAATGGGTGATAATTGACATTCTGCGCGGCACGCTCAACAACCGCGTGGAGCTTTGCGGCGGAAACCGTCAGTCAACATTCGGCATAATGAAGGAGCTTGGTTCCCGCGAGATAGACAGAATAATCGACTCAATGACAGCCGGCAAATACATTTCCGAGGCTCCCGACGGCGTACTTAGCTGGGGAAGCGGAGCAAGGGGCGTTATCTACAGCGGAATGAGAGTCACTATGAAGGAGCATTCTTCATCAGACAGCGTAAGCCGCAAGGAAAATTCAGTAGGACTAAACGCCGATCCGGAGCTTCTCGCACGGCTTAAAGCCCTGCGAAAGAAGATCGCCGCACTGAACGGCGTTCCGGCATACGTAATATTCACAGACGCTTCACTTCGGGATATGGCGGAAAAAATGCCTTCAAGTGAAGCGCAGTTCCGTTCGTTATATGGAGTCGGAAAAGTAAAGACGGAGAAATTCGGACGGAAATTCATGGACGAAATAGAATTATTCATGTCCGAGAGAGGTATTGCCGCAAAGCGGGATCCGGACAATATGTCGGCAAGTATCACGAATTCCCGTCGCGCATCGCGGGCGCGTATGGGCACGGCGCGTGTAAGTCCGTCGGTTCACCTTACGAAGGATTCAGACGGGGATTACATTCTGCCGCCGGAAGTTGATTCAGTTCTCTTTGCAGCTCTCAGGTCGCTGCGTGCTGACCTTGCCTCGGATTTCTGTATTCAGACGCAGGTATTGATAAATACCGACGCGCTGGCACAGCTCTGCATCGAGAAGCCGCTTTCGCTTGAAGCGCTCAGGGATATAGGCATTCTTCCTCCAACTACAGTCGAATACTGCGGCAGGGATATTATCTCTACGATACGCAGACATCTTGCCATAAAAGGGGAATCCCTGCCCGAATCGGACGATATTTCAAGTAAGCCTGATGAAGAGCTTCTGACTCAGCTCAAAAAACTCAGAAAAGATATACACGACAGCGTTTTCACTCCGGAAAACCGGATAATAAGCGACGTTACTCTTGTCAGAATGTGCGAGGTCAGACCCGTCACACGTTTTCAGCTGATGGAAAAGCTGCACATAGGCAATTCCAAATGTCTGGTATACGGCAGAATATTCATTGAAGCGATACGGCATTATACAGGCAGCTGTTCCGAGCCGGACGGATTCGAGGGAGCGCCGGAAGCCGATAAACAATTGTTTATTAAGCTTGCGGCGCTTCGGCATAAATATGCGATAAGTTCGGGTAAGACTGATCTGAGCATAATGAGCGACTATACGCTTTATGATATTTGCGTTAAAAAGCCGAAAAACGACGAAGACTTTCGCGGGATTTACGGTATTGGGGAATTCAAGTCTCAGAAGTACGCGGCTGCGTTTATCGCGGCGGTAAGCGAAGACAGTTAATGTTAAATGGCACGAGCCGCGACAAAAAACCGGCACGGCGCGGGAATCGGGAGCCCTGTCTGCATTCGCCTGACCCCGTTGTATGCTTTGGCGCGTTTCGCTTGCTCGGCTTCGCCTTGCTCGTGTGGCGCTGCCCCACTCCCCGCTGGTGGCGCTGCCCCCAGACCCCTGCCAGGGAGCCTTGACCCCTGGACCCCACGCTCGCATTCGCTCGCTTGTTGGGTGCTTCGCGCTTTCTATTTCTTTTTTATTAATAAGGAGCAGATGCAAATTATGTGCTATGTCCTGTCCCCGTTGTCAGCGCCTCAGGAAAAATTTATGCGTATAGCTATAGAACAGGCTCGGATCGCCGCGGACGAGGGTGAAGTTCCTGTCGGCGCGGTCGTTGTCAAAGACGGCGAGGTTATTTCTGTCGGACGTAATCGCCGTGAAGCTGACAAAAATGCCCTCGCACACGCCGAGCTTGAGGCAATCGGCGCCGCATGCCGTGCGCTTGGAGGCTGGCGGCTTTGGCAATGCGAATTGTATGTCACTCTTGAACCCTGCCCTATGTGTACCGGAGCAATAATAAATTCACGTCTTCGCCGTGTAGTTTACGGCGCGTCTGATAGGAAGTCCGGCTCCTGCGGCTCGGTGGTGAATCTCTTCGAGCTGCCGTATAATCACAGTCCCGAAGTGGTATCCGGCTTTATGGAAGAGGAATGCGGAAAACTGCTGACGGATTTCTTCCGCGGGTTGAGAAATAAAAGAAAGGACGGAAATATATGAATATTCTCAAAATATGGAAGGACAAAATTATCTTCGGCTTTTATAATCCGCCTGCTGAAATCTGGGAGGAAATGGAGGACGCTGGCTTTTCCGTCAGGCTCTTTGCCGACGGAACGCTGATCTATCAGTCCTATTCGCTTGACCGAAAGCTCGAACCTTCAATAAAAAAATCCGGCAGGTTAATCCTCAACGACGATACCGTGGGAAAAATAACAAGAATACTCGCCGGATATACAAAGGAAATCGAAGCTCTGCCGGAATATACAAACAACGGCTCCAACGGCGGCTCGTTCTACGATTTTGTATTCTGCGGCAAATACGTCAGCTCTATTAATATACAGCGCACCGACGCGCTCGATATCATGCGTGAAAATCCGGAGCGCTATGAAAAATACCACTTCGATATGGCGGACGAAAATATTATTCTTGATATCTTTACAAAAATAACAGCTGCTTTGCGAGATGACGGCGTGATGCTGTATCTTCATCATCTGATTATCGGAAGTAATAATATTTATTGATTTGCTGTGTAATTATATATTATAATTATTTTGAACCACAGAAAGGATACCAGTAAAAATGATAGATTACAATGTTAACGCAAAAACCCTGACTTTTTTTCTCAATGGACGAATCAATTCTACAAACGCTTCGACAGTGGAGGGAGAAATAAATGATGTCATTTCCGCGCAGCTTCCGGAATGCCTGATAATCGACTGCGGTGAGCTTGAGTATATTTCCAGCGCCGGTCTGAGAATAATGCTGCGTCTGCGAAAGTCATATCCGGAATTCAAGGTCGTCAACGTCTCGCCAGAGGTCTATGATATATTTGAAATGACGGGCTTCACCGAGATGATGGAGGTTCGCAAGGCTTACCGCGAGGTTTCCGTCGAGGGCTGCGAGATAATCGGCGAGGGCGCTAACGGCAAGGTATATCGCATTGACGGCGAGACAATCGTAAAGGTGTACGACAATTCCGAGTCAATCGACGACGTTCAGCGCGAACGCGAGCTTGCACGCAAGGCATTCGTCAAGGGCGTGCCTACCGCTATTTCCTATGACGTTGTAAAGGTCGGCGATTGCTATGGCTCTGTATTCGAGCTTCTCAACGCGAAATCATTCGCAAGCCTGCTTATTGAGAACCCTTCGGAACTCGATAAACTGACAAGGCTGTTTGCCGAGCTGCTCAAAAAGATTCATTCGACCGTATTCAAAGCCGGAGAGCTGCCACAGGCTAAGGCTCAGACGTTAAAACGTATCGGACTGCTTGAATCGTGGCTGCCTGAAACGGATTATTCTAAGCTCTATTCACTCGTTTCCGCCGTTCCGGACAGCTGCAGCATGATTCACGGCGATTATCACCTGAAGAATATCATGATGCAGGACGGCGAGCCTATGCTGATAGATACGGATACAATATGCGTCGGCAATCCTATATTTGAATTGGGACATATGTACAATTCACTCCTCGGCTACAGCGACGTTTACCGTGACAACGTAAAGGAATTTATCGGAATTCCATATGAGACGGCTGAGGAATTCTGGAACAAGGCGCTGAAATATTACCTCGGAACTGAGGATGAAAGCGTTATCCGCACCGTTGAAAAAAAAGCAAAGATCGTCGGGTATTCCCGCGTAATGAACCGATTCGTCCGCCACGGAGGTATGGACACCCCGCACAGCCGTGCCGAAATTGAGAATTGCCGTCATCAGTTCGCAACGCTGCTTCCGCAGGTTGACGAGCTGGCGCTGTAAACTGCTTCAGGCGGTTGCAACAAAAAATCAACACAATCAATATTAAATAGGTGTACGCAATGACCTCAAAGAAATCAGTGCCGGAATACACGGAGTGTATTCTCGCAAGCGGAGCAATGGATATTGTCAACAAAAAGAACCTCATCGGCTTTTGCCATTATTCCAAACATAGGGGCTTCATTACCCGTTCCGTCCTGAAAACACACAACTGCGACGGC
>ONCX01000052.1 GCA_900316455.1 uncultured Eubacteriales bacterium | reverse complement strand
AGGCAGGATCGACGTAACACTTGCGTATCCCAGCAACACCGTAAAGAAGAACTACAATAAGTATTCTTTCAAGGTCTATCACCAGCTTGACGGCAGTTCCGTGGAGACCAAGCAGCTTGCTGTGGGCGGCGAGGATGGTATTACCGTTACATCGAACAGCTTCAGCCTGTTTGCCATAGCAAGCATTTCCAACAATTCTAACGGAGGCGGCGACAACCCGGGTACAGGCGAATCCAATGTTTCCGCAAATATTGCGCTTCTGCTTGCGCTGCTGTCGATGGTCAGCTTTGCCGGCGTATACGCAAAGAACAAAGCCGAGCAGTTTTGATGGCTTGCGGTAGAATCAATTAATTTATCAATTAAAAAACCGGTTTCCCTGAGTTTTTTCAGTGGAAGCCGGTTTTTATAATATTCAATGGAGAAGATTGCATTTTTTATCAGTATATGGTATAATTATAAATAACAAATAGCACAAAGAGGTGAAATAAAAATATATGGACGAAAGATTACTGGGCTGCTTTGTGAAGGTTTACGAACTTGGCAGCATACATAAGGCGGCTGAAAAGATTTTTGTTACCCCGCAGGCGGTCAGCAAGATGATAAAGAAATTGGAGGACGAGCTTGGGCGAAGCCTTTTTGCGCGTTCTCCTCACGGACTCCAGCCAACTGTTTACGCGCACAAGCTCTACTCCACGGCAAACGTCATTATCAGCGAGTGCAGCCGTATCAAGAGCGAATTCACCGAGGAAAATATCAATTCGGTCACAACGCTTCATATTGCCACGACATACGGCGTTCCAAAATATCTGACGCTGCAATTTGTTACTGATTTTTACGACACATATCCCGACATTCATCTTGACTTGGTGGAATATCCTGAATACCCGATATATGATATGCTGCAAAGCGGACGTGTTGATTTTGCCTTTTTGCCCCAGCCGGTAGATCTTATCAATTATGAAGCTGATTTCTGCTTTTCACATGATTTCCGTGCCATAGTCCATAAGGATCACCCTCTGGCTGAACATAAAATAATACGTTATCCGGATCTGAACGGATATCCTATAATTCTCAAAGGACGCGACTTTTCGCTTTACCCTCACAACATCACCCGATTTGTCAAGGGCGGACTCAATCCGGAAATACTTCTTGAAATAAGCGATGACTCGCTTATTGTGGAGGCGGCAAGACAGAAAAGAGGCGTGGGAATATCAGCCACATTCCTTGCTGAGGAATATGCTGACCCGCTTGTGCGTACCATACCGTTCGAGGACGAAACCTTTGTTCGCCACGTCTTTCTCGTTCACCGGAGAGATCAGAAGATGAGCCGCGCCCAGGAGAGCTTCCGCTCATTCACAACCGAATGGATAGAGAAAAATAAAAAATAATTTACCCGCGTCCGGATTGACTATAAATCCGGACGCGGGAATTGTTTTGCGTTATATTTTCGTCAAACGTCAGCTTCTGTGCCATTTCACACCCTGCGGGGTGTCTTCAAGGATAATGCCCTGTGCCTTCAGCTCATCGCGTATTCTGTCGGCTTCGGCAAAATTCTTCGCCTTTCGCGCAGCCTGACGCTGTTCAATGAGCGCTTCGATTTCGCTGTCAAGGTTGTCGGATTTGCGATTGTAGAGAAGTCCGACAACACCCGTCAGCTCGTTATAAAGATCAAGAGCAAACTGTGCAAGCTCCTTGGAATGCTCAGATGAGGCGCCGAGATTGGTGTTTATATCACGTGCAAGGTCAAAAATCGCCGAAATTGCGCCGGCAGTATTGAAATCCTCTTCCATCGAATCTATAAAATGCTGTTTGTGGGCGAGAAGCTGTTCTTTAATTTCGTCCTCGCCGTCCTGCCAGCCAGAGGGCGCTTTGGAAAGGTAAAATTCCAGATTTTCGAGCGCGTTGTAAAGACGTGCGAGAGCCGATTTGTTCTGCTCGATAATGTCAACGGAATAATTGATCGGACTTCTGTAATGACTGGAAAGCATGAAAAGTCTGATTGGCTCATAGCCGAAAGCCTCGCCGACGTCGCGGACGGTAAAGAAATTGCCGAGCGATTTGCTCATCTTCTGGTTGTCCACATTTATGAAGCCGTTGTGCATCCAATACAGCGCAAAAGGTTTACCTGTGCAGCATTCGGACTGAGCTATTTCATTTTCGTGGTGAGGAAATATGAGATCCTGTCCGCCGCAGTGAATGTCGATGGTTTCGCCGAGGAAAGCGATGTTCATTGCGGAACACTCTATGTGCCAGCCCGGACGGCCCTTGCCCCACGGGGAATCCCAATAGGGTTCGCCCTCCTTGGCAGCTTTCCAGAGGGCAAAGTCAGCACGGTCGCGCTTGATATCGCCGGAATCAACACGCTCGCTTGCTCCGGCTACGAGATCCTCAAGCGGCAGGTGGGAGAGCTTGCCGTATTCAGGGAAGGTCTTTGTGCTGAAATAAACGTCGCCCTGAGCCTCGTATGCGTGACCCTTTTCTATCAGAATCGAAATTATCTCTATAATTTTGTCAATATTCTCGGTTGCCTTCGGGTGAATATTTGCGGGCTTTACGCCGAGAGCCTTGACGTCCTTCCAGTATTCCTCTATGTAGCGTTCGGAAATGACCTTGAAATCGACGCCTTCGTCCTTAGCTCTATTGATAATTTTGTCGTCAACGTCGGTAAAATTCTGTACGAACGTGACTTTCATGCCGCGCCATTCAAAGTAGCGGCGAAGAGTGTCAAACGTTATGACAGGACGGGCGTTTCCTATGTGAATAAGATTATATACCGTAGGTCCGCAGGCGTACATTTTGACTTCATTTTCCACCTGCGGTTTAAAATCTTCTGTTTTACGTGTAAGCGTGTTAAATATTCTCATATTCTTTCCTCCAAAATCATTTCAGTACTAAACCTCAATAATTTATCATAATCTGTTCTGTTTTCCCGAACCGACGAAGCCGGAAGCTTATATTCCTCCGCCGTCGGTGTTTTCTATGCCGCCCATGTCGAGCTTTTTCTGTAGACGCTCGATTTCACATTGCAGACGACATATGTCCTGAGCGACAGGGTCGGTGTAGTGTATCTGGTCAAGCTCGCATGCGGGAATTCGTCCGGCTACGCGCACGACGCGGGCGGGAACTCCGACAGCTGTAGCGTCGGCAGGAACCTCGCTGAGAACCACAGCTCCAGCGGCTATTCTCGCGTTGTCGCCTACGCTGAAAGGACCCAGCACCTTTGCACCGGAGCCTATCAGGACATTATTTCCTATTGTGGGGTGACGCTTGCCGGTGTCCTTGCCTGTGCCTCCGAGAGTAACGCCCTGATAGATAGTGCAGCCGTCCCCCACCTCAGCCGTTTCGCCGATAACAACGCCCATTCCGTGATCAATCAGCACTCCTCTGCCGATTTTAGCGGCGGGGTGAATTTCAATGCCTGTTCTTTTTTTAGCGCGTTCGCTTATCCAGCGCGCCAGAAATTTGAGGTTGTGCCTGAAACACCAGTTGGCACGACGATGAGACATCAGCGCCTTGTATCCGGGATAAAGAAGTCTTACCTCAATAGCGCTTCGGGCGGCGGGATCTCTCTCCATTATCGCCTTAATAAGATCCTGACGGTAACTCGACAAATTTACCAGCTCCTTAAATCATTAGACGGCAGAATCGGAAATAATTCAGCGTGACGACCGCTTCATAAGCTCTTCAAATATGGAAAGCTCCGCAGCGAGAGCTGAGATCATGGGACCGTTTTCCAATTTGGAGGGGTATGTTTTCATCAGCGCGGCGCGGTGGTTTTCGGGGAGGAGATCAATGCTGTGAATATAATCATCACTAATTCCGTTTGCCTCACAAATAAGTCTGATCAACAGAGTGCGAAGCTCGCCAATAGTCTCGCAGGCATAGATAATGGAACCGCCTGAAATTGCGTGTTTGGCTACATTCACCTTGCTATAGAAGAAATTCCACATTTCGCGTTCCGACTGTCCCTGTTCATTATCCAAAGGCTGACGCTGTTCGGGAACAACAGGAGTCTGTTTAACAGGTTCGGGAACCGGCTCAGGAAGAAGTTCGGCAACAGGCTCGGATACGACCGGTTCGCTGACGGCTATTGGCTCAGACTTGACCGGTTCCTCAGATACAGGTGCAACGTCGTCAAAATCATCCTCAAAATCATCAGAGAAATCATCAGAGAAATCATCGGAAAAATCGTCCGCAAATGACGGCTTTTCGGTTGTGGGATCGGACGACCTTCTTCCTGACGCAGAATAAAATCCAAGCGCGGCGCCGTTCTTGTCCATGTAGGGAACCCACCACTCAAATGACGGAAGATTTTTCTCTCCGCAAAATATGACCTGTGCATTAAGTCCGCCTTCAAATACGTAATCGACCAGCGTCCGTCCGTCCGACTCGTTCTTTTTAATGTCTGAAGGTTTCAGGAATTCCCTTATGAGGAAATTCATATCAGTGACCACCTTAGGCGGGGCATTATCACCAGCCGCCGCAACGACATAATAAATTTCATTTGGGGAATATTCATCGTTTCCGGTAAGCACAAAGGTAGTTATTCCCTCGATTTTCCGCGCCATAACGTTAATTTTTTTAGTCATGACGGCACGTGCCTGCATTATTTCACTCATACTTTATACAATCCTTTCGCATATAATTTTATTTCCATAAAATACAAAACGCCTCGACGCGCCGCGAAAAACGGCGCACCGGAGGCGAAATAATTCCTTAGAAAAACTCCACGGTTCCACTCCTGTTTGTGACTCTGAATGACCTTAACGCGGTCAGAACGTGTGCGTATACTGAAAGATTTCCCCGCACAAGCGTGATGAAGGGTGCATTGGTCGCCGCGCCTTACAGGGAACGTTTACAGCCGATGACGTTCCTTCTCTGAATGCAGTACGCGGGGATTACTTATCCCTCTGAGCATTTTATATATTTACAATGTGCTTTAAACTGCCTAATACATTATACGCCTTTGCTTTTGATTTTGCAACTGTTATTTTTAACAAATCAGAGGATTCAACAAAAATTCCTCTTACAGATTGGCAAGCGCTCTTCTCATATAGCTTTCGGCTTCATCACGGGTAAGGGAAAAGCTGCTGATGATCCTTGAAATAATATCATTGCTGTCCAGTCCTAACTGACGGCATATTTCAATAGCTCCAAGAACCTTGCCCTGCTCTATCCCCTGTTCGATGCCCTGCTCTATGCCCTGCTCTATCCCCTGTTCTATGCCTTGCTCTATGCCCTGTTCGATACCCTGTTCGATGCCCTGTTCGATGGCTTCTTTTCTCATTTCTTCAATTGCAACGCACATATTGACCCGCTCCTCTCCTTGATGATAAATTAATTTTGAACCAGTAACAATGTTTATCATATCCGCTGTTTTTCTTGATACGTTCCTGAATGCCGCGTCTTCATAAATAACCTCGCCGAGCCGTTTTTTATCCCTTGAATATTTCAGATATTTCAGCGCAAGCTTCAGCTCGGTATGGAATTTTCCAAAGTCCTCATATGAAATATCAGCAGGCGCGACAAGATGAATATGATAATTGTCCACAAATTTCATAATGTCATTATTCGCGGTAAGCATACTGTGAAGATCTCTCGGCGCGTTCCACTCGTCGGCGCCAAAATACAATGTCAGGGTAATTACGGGAAGAAGGCGGTCGGTTCTGTAAAAACCGGAAAGATATTCCGCGCCGGTTTCCGCGTGAGTTGATTTATTCTCTCCCCTATGTGACTTTGCCGTATTTTCGACCTGAGATACATACTGCATTGCGTCATACAGCATATTTCTTACAGGCATGGCATAATGCAGCTGCGACTGGTTTTCTATTCCGAGCAGCAGATAAGCGGCGTTACTGTCCTCCATTGCCGTTACCAGCTTCAGCACGTCCCTGTATTTCTGAATGGGTACGGACTGCTGTCCTTCGCCATACGGCAGGACAATTGCCGTCGTATCGACAGGTCTGAGCTGTTCGGGCTTTATCACCTGCCTGCCGTCGTACAGCATATAATTGAAAACATCCGCAAAAATGTCGCTGTCCTGCATAAATTCCTTTGTGACGGCGTCCTTGTCAGCCATAGGCTTCACATTCCTTTCCCCGAATATTATATCCCATTAACTACGCTCTGTCAAGTGCGATGATTCCGAACCGAATTATGAATATTTTTACTGAGCTTCCATATGTGTATATGCCGATTCTTTTGATTGAGCAAATCTGAGGATTCAGTAAATTTTTTCAATTTCGCCTTCAATGCCGTATTTTTTGCGGAATTCCTCAAGGTCGCGGCTGTCGCGCAGGAGCATTACGTCGGTAAACCTGCCGGTGGAATTGTCGCGGAAGCCGGCGACCTTCTCACCTGTACATATGCTGCACCGGATAACGGGAGTGACCTTTGCCCTGTCGTATTTGGCGGTTTCCCTGCCGGTTTTGAATAACTGCTTCATAAAACGCACCTCTGTTTGTTTTTACTAAAAAAACAGACCTCAAAGCGCATTATTCAGGACAAGGCTTTGAGGTCGTTTATTCTTTTGAGAAGGATTACTGATAAAGGGGATATGCTTCAAGCAGTCCGGTCACGCCAGCGCGAATGGCGTCGGCGCTGTTCTCGAAGTCTGTGATAGCGAGGGATATGTATTCGGCTATCTTCTTCATATCCTTTTCGACAAGTCCTCTTGTGGTGACAGCGGGAGTGCCGAGACGAACGCCGCTTGTTACGAACGGACTGAGCGGTTCGTTGGGAATAGTGTTCTTATTGGCGGTAATATAAACGTCGTCAAGACGGCGCTCAAGCTCCTTACCTGTGATGCCTGTGCCGCGAAGGTCAAGCAGAATCAGGTGATTGTCTGTGCCGCCGGACACCATCTTCACGCCGCGTGCGTCGAATTCCTCCGCCATTGCCGCGGCGTTTGCGACTATCTGTCTGCCATATGCCTTGAATTCAGGCTTGAGAGCCTCGCCGAAGCAGACTGCCTTACCGGCTATTGTGTGCATAAGCGGACCGCCCTGCGTGCCGGGGAATATCGCTTTGTCTATAGCCTTGGCATATTCTTCGCGGCAGAGAATCATGCCGCCTCTTGGTCCGCGGAGAGTCTTGTGTGTCGTGGTTGTAACGATGTCGGCATATTCGACGGGATTCTGATGGACGCCCGCGGCGACAAGACCCGCGATGTGCGCCATATCAACCATCAGGTAAGCGCCGACAGCCTTTGCGATCTCGCTGAATTTAGCAAAGTCTATCGCTCTTGGGTATGCGCTCGCGCCCGCGACTATCATCTTGGGCTTAACCTGAAGCGCAGTCTCATAGAGCTTGTCGTAATCTATCCTGCCTGTTTCGGAGTCAACGCCGTAGGGAACGAAATTATAGAATTTGCCGGACATATTGACGGGAGAACCGTGGGTGAGATGTCCGCCCTCGGCAAGATTCATACCCATTACCGTATCGCCAGGCTGAAGAAGAGCAAAATAAACAGCTGTGTTCGCCTGAGCGCCGGAATGGGGCTGCACATTGGCATGCTCCGCGCCGAAAAGCTCGCATGCTCTTCTGCGGGCGATATCCTCAACGACATCAACGCACTGACAGCCGCCGTAATAGCGCTTGCCAGGATATCCCTCCGCGTATTTATTGGTAAGCACGCTGCCCATTGCAGCCAGAACTGCGGGAGATACAAGGTTTTCGGAAGCGATCAGTTCAAGATTTCTTCTCTGTCTTGCAAGCTCGTCGCCCATAGCGGAGGCAACCTCGCTGTCATAGGATTTAAGGAATCCGATGGAATCAATCATATCTGCGTACATTGGCTTTAACATCCTTTCAAAATTATAAACCTGAAAAACTACTATATTATATCAGATATTTCTTTTGGTTGCAATAATTTTTAAAAAAAATATTCAAAACATCGAATTACACAGAAATTCATCAGCCACAGGAACTATATTCAAAAGTATTTTACTATTGTTTAATCGTCGCATTCCGGACAACACTGCTTATCCAGACGAATCCGATCCGCGAGCATGGCTATGAATTCGCCGTTTGTAGGTATGCCGCGCATATTATCCACGGTATCGCCAAAGTAAGACGCCATAATCGCGGAGTGTTCGGAATTCCATGATTCAGCTATTGCGTTATGAATCCTTCGCAACACGCAGGAAGGTGTGATTCCGAATTCAACTGCCACTAAGGGATAGATAGTCTTTGTCATTGAGCAATCCGCCTTATCCATGCTGATTGCCAGAGCTACAGCTCTTTTTAAATAAATACATCCTGCGTCATTTTTATTTAGACCAAACTCTTCCAATATTTTATCCAGTTCAAGGTCGGACGAGTCTACGTATTCCGTACCGCATGCCATCCGTCTGTGATGGAACATGTGTACGGTATTTATTCCGGAATTTTTGATTGCGACAAGGGGAGTTGACTTTATCATTGTTACCTCAGAAAGAATAGCGATAAAATCTCGTTTTAAGTAAGGACGGCGTATAATCATGTTTACTCTGCAATCGTCCAATTCCTTCTTCAGACTGCCGGTAATAAACTGGCATATCACGGCGAAATATGTAAACGAGCCTGAATACAGCATTCTATAAGATTTAATAACATCAATAGCGTCACTGCAACGCATGAATAAATTCATTATAACCACATCAGGCTGCAAACAGGATATCTTCTCAATTAATCTGTCCTCAGCTTCCGAAAATAATTCGATTTCAAGATTGTATTTTTTCCCCGCGCTGTTTAATATATCACTGAGTTCTTCCGGTGCGAGTATCCTTATGAGGTTGTTCATCTTCAACATTCCTTTATTATGAATAATCCTGATTAGCTGTTCTATGAGAAAAATTATAGCATGTTGCTTTTGGCAAAGCAACCGTTTATTATAAATTCATTCTCTGACGATCAATTATTATAAACTGTAGCAGGAGAAATTATTGCAGAATTATGTCGAATGGTTTTATTGTAAAATAATGGTTTTTTAAACAAATGTTGAAGAAACTTTATCTGAAATATACGCTTTATTTTTTTTGTGATTTGATGTAAAATATTGCATATATTAATAATTCATGGTATGACATTTTTTTGAAGGAATGTGATGGAACATGGAACACCAGAAGATTCTTGTACTTGATTTCGGAGGACAATACAATCAGCTTATTGCCCGAAGAGTTCGCGATCTGGGCGTATACGCTGAGGTAAAGCCGTTCACGACTCCAATAGAAGCAATCCGGGCGGAAGGATATATCGGTATAATTTTTACCGGAGGTCCAAACAGCGTTTATGATGAGAAATCACCGACTTATTCTCCGGAGATACTCGGACTGGGTGTGCCAGTGCTGGGAATATGCTACGGGGCGCAGCTCATGGCTCATTTACTTGGCGGTGAAGTGAAGTCTGCTCCCGTCAGGGAATACGGCAAAACAGAAATTGCAACGGACAGAAATTCACTGATTTTTGCCGACGTTGCAGAGAACACGGTTGTCTGGATGAGCCACACCGATTACATTGCAA
>ONCX01000057.1 GCA_900316455.1 uncultured Eubacteriales bacterium | reverse complement strand
CTCGGTACGGGCGGTTGGCTACCCCTTACCCGACAGGCTTACCCTGCTGTGTTTTACCAGCTTACAAAGACTGCTCGCGCAGTCAGTGGAAAACAGCCTGCGCTGTTTTCTCAGTTCGCACTACACTTCACATTATATCACAACGGCGTGAGATGTGCAAGTGTTTTTTTATTCTGACAATTCACGTATTCTTCACAAACCATTTTAAGTCGGCTAAAGGTTCGGTTTTTATAATAAAGCCATCAAAAGCGAGAGCGAAAAATGAGCTGCTCAGAATCGCTTTGAACAAGGAGGAATATAATATGAAAACTTTCAAGAACATGAACGAGATCATTAAGGCAGAAAACGGCAGAAAAAAGAATATCAGAATCTATATTGCGACGCTGCTTGCTGTGCAGATGCTCATGCTTCCCATTTCCAGCTGCTCTTCCTCGTCGGACAATTCGCAGATTTCCGGCAGCGCTTCGGCGGCAGTCGCTACATTGGCTGACGTCGGCGGGACGGAGGTTTCGACCGTGAAGAAAACGTCCTCTGATAGTCTGAACGCGGACGAGCTGTTCACTGAACGCGACCTTATACAAAGTCCTGATCTCAGCGGCGCAAAGGAGCTTACTCTTAAATCCGGAAGTAATATCACCATATCAGAAGCGGGAGTATATCGCATCACCGGAAGTGCCGAAAACGCGACGATCATAATTAACGCGGGGGACGAGGACAAGGTGCAGATAGTACTCGATGGCGTGAGTATTGAGAATTCTGATTTTCCATGCGTTTACGTAAAGAATGCCGACAAGGTGTTCATCACTCTCACAGGGGATAATTTACTCTCGGTCACAGGCAAATTCACATCCGACACTGACACAGACGCCAAAACCGACGGCGTTATATTCTCAAAGGACGATATAACTCTCAACGGAATCGGTTCGCTTACAATAAGCTCTTCGGACAACGGCATTGTCAGCAAGGATGACCTCAAAATAACCGGCGGGACATACAATATCACAGCAGCCTCAAAAGCAATAGAGGCAAATGATTCCATACGCATTTCCGACGGCAGCTTTACCATCAAAGCCGGAACCGACGGGCTTCACGCGGAAAATGAGGACGACGGTGCGCTTGGATATATTTTCATCGGCGGCGGCAGCTTTACAATGAGCGCCGGCGACGACGGAATTCATGCGGTTTCGCTCGTACAGATAGACGGCGGCAGCTTTGAAATAAACGCGGCTGAATGTATCGAGGGAACATACATCAGAATTAACGATGGCAAATTAAACCTTTCGAGCTGGGACGACGGCATAAACGCAGCTAATAAATCGAGCGCGTTCACTCCGACTGTCGAGATTAACGGCGGCGAAATAAACATTACAATGAGCGCGGGCGACACTGACGGCATAGATTCCAACGGAAATATTATAATTAACGGCGGCACGATAAGCGTAAGCGGCAATTCCACATTCGACTACGACGGCACTGCCGAATTCAACGGCGGCACAATTTATGTTAACGGTCAGCAGGTCACTGAAATCCCCAATCAGATGATGGGCGGCGGCAGAGGCGGCATGGGAATGGGCGGCGGCAGAATGGGCGGTCGCAGAGGATAACAGCGTTCCGGCTTTTATTGCTAAACAAAACTCAGCTTTGAAAGATTTATACGTTTTACCAGAGCATAAACGCAAATCCCGAACCAAATCAGATTTTGGTTCGGGATTCGCTTTTTGATATTATATTATGTGGAATGGTAAGGAATTATTATTTGACCTTTATCTTCTGGGTGAGCTTGTTGCTTTCCTTATACGGACGGAAGAGCATGAATCCGAAGAACGCCAGCAGTACGACCGCAGCAGCCAGTCCGATGGGATTGATATTGCCCTGAATGGCTGAACCGATCTGATAGACAATAAGCGATACCGCGTAAGCGAAGCCGCACTGATATCCGATGGCGAACCATGTCCACTTTGCGCTGTTCATCTCGCGCTTGATAGCGCCGATAGCGGCAAAGCAGGGAGCGCAAAGCAGGTTGAAAATGAGGAATGAGAAGCCCGAAATCGCGGAGAAATTCTGCTGCATGCTGCCCCAGATTTCCGCGCCGTCCTCGGCAACCTCGCCGACTCCATAGAGTACGCCGAATGTGCCTACAACATTTTCCTTGGCGATAAGACCGGTTACTGTAGCAACGGCGGCTTTCCAGTCGCCCCAGCCGAGCGGATTGAATATCCATGCTACGGTATTGCCTATATTGGCAAGTATGGAATCATTCAGGTCATCGACCATGCCGAAGCCTTCGCTTGTGAAGCCGAATGCCTGCAGGAACCACAGCACAATCGCGGAGAGCAGAATTACGGTTCCCGCCTTTTTGATAAACGACCATGCGCGTTCCCACATGGAGCGGAAAATACTGCCAATAGTTGGCATATGATACGCCGGAAGCTCCATGACAAAGGGAGCGGGATCACCGGCGAACATTCTTGTCTTCTTGAGCATAATGCCGGATACGATGATAGCCGCAACGCCGATGAAATACGCGCTGGGAGCCACCCACGGAGCGCCGCCGAAGAGAGCGCCCGCAATCAGGGCAATTATCGGAAGCTTTGCGCCGCAGGGAATGAATGTTGTCGTCATGATAGTCATACGTCTGTCGCGTTCATTCTCGATGGTGCGCGAAGCCATGACTGCAGGAACGCCGCAGCCCGCGCCGATCAGCATTGGAATGAAGGATTTGCCGGAAAGACCGAATTTACGGAAGATTCTGTCCATGATAAAGGCGACTCTCGCCATGTAGCCGCAGCCTTCAAGGAACGCGAGGAAGAAGAACAGTACAAGCATCTGCGGCAGGAATCCGAGAACCGCGCCAACGCCGCCGATGATACCGTCAATGATAAGACCGCGCAGCCACTCCGCGCAACCCAGCGCGTCAAGCCAGCCGCCGACCAGATCCGGAATACTTGGAACCCATACGCCGTAATCCGCATGGTCGGGTTCTTCGATTTTCAACGCCTTCTGATAGTCGATATAGCTGACCGGAACGGTTTCTTCGATTTCGCCGGTTTCTTCGTTCACTACGTCATAGCTCGTTTCGATCTTTGCAAGTTCGTTGACGGAAGCGGTTTCAATGTCGATTGACTGTTCCTCCGCGGCAGCCTCAAACGCTTCAATCGCGGAGGCGTAAGGCGCATATTCCTCTGCAGCTTCGTCATATGCCGAAGCGCCTATGCCGAACAGGTGATATCCCTCGTCAAACAGATTGTCGTTTACCCAGTCGGTTCCCATAGTGCCGATGGTGGAAATGGAAACATAATACACGATATACATTACCAGCGCAAATATCGGCAGGGCGAGCCAGCGGTTTGTTACTACCTTGTCGATTTTGTCTGACTTGGTGAGCGCGCCTTCCTTTGCTTTTTTCAGGCAGCTCTGCATGATGGACGCGATCCAGACATATCGCTCGTTGGTGATAATGCTCTCGGAATCGTCGTCAAGCTCCGTTTCGGCAGCCTTGATGTCGCCCTCGACATGCTCGAGCTTTTCGGTGGGAATGTTCATCTGTTCAAGAACCTTGTCGTCCCGCTCGAATATTTTGATGGCGTACCAGCGCTGCTGTTCCTCCGGCAGGTCGTGAACGATACATTCCTCGATGTGCGCCAGAGCGTGTTCCACCGCGCCGGAAAAGCTGTGCTGCGGAATGGTCTTTTCACCGCCTGCAGCGGCAATCGCGGCTTCCGCGGCTTCCGCCACGCCGTCGCCCTTGAGCGCGGAAATCTCCACTACCTTGCAGCCGAGCTGACGGGACAGCTCTTCGGTGTTGATCTTGTCGCCCGACTTAGTCACAACGTCCATCATGTTCAGCGCAATGACAACAGGAATTCCAAGCTCGGTGAGCTGCGTGGTTAAGTACAGGTTTCTTTCAAGGTTGGTTCCGTCAATTATATTGAGGATCGCGTCGGGGCGTTCGGTTATGAGGTAATTTCTCGCAACAACCTCCTCCAGTGTATAAGGGGAAAGCGAGTAGATACCAGGCAGGTCCATGATCGTCACATCGTCGTGCTTTTTGAGCTTGCCTTCCTTTTTTTCGACCGTTACTCCCGGCCAGTTGCCGACGAACTGATTGGAGCCTGTCAGGGCATTGAATAGCGTCGTCTTTCCGCTGTTCGGGTTGCCAGCCAATGCAATTTTGATTGCCATTTGTTATGTCATCCTTTCAACCTTAGTGTGGAATATAAAGTTATTTTCAACTAACCTTATTCCAAAAAATAAATCATCTCTTGATTCAATGAGTGTGAATTTTGAATTGGCTTCTGGTTAAACATCGCTAACTATGCTTCAAAAAAATAATTATTCAATTTCAATCATATCAGCGTCGGCTTTGCGGAGCGAAAGCTCATAGCCGCGCACAGTCACTTCTACAGGATCGCCAAGCGGCGCGACTTTGCGGATATAGACCTCTGTGCCTTTTGTAATACCCATATCCATGATTCTGCGCTTGACGGCGCCCTCGCCGTGGAGCTTGACAACCTTGACCGTCTGACCGACCTTTGCCTGTCTGAGTGTGTTCATACTGTTTTTCCTCCTTGTTCCGTTGATTGTTTCAGATTGATGAGCGAAGAAAGCCGATTCGTCAGATTAAAGAGCTTTACAATTCAGCTCTCGATACTCACCAAAATTTTTGCTGCCATTTCCTTGCTGATTGCTACGCGGGAATCCTTGACATTGACAATCAGATTGCCGCCGATTGCCGTAACCACCGTTACGTTTCCTCCGGCGACAAAGCCCATGTCACTCAGATGCGAACGCACCTCCGGACTGCCGCCTATTCTTTTGATGACGGTTTCCTCGCCAATCCCCGCCAGACTCAGCGGCATCATAACAGTCCCTCCTTCATAAAGATCTTCGAGAAAAGTTATATTTAACTAACTTGTTCTCCAAAAAAATAACTAACACCTTTGCTTTAATCAAATGTTAGTTGTATCTAATTAGTTAAGTCTAACCATTCACAACAATATGTTAGCACTCTCTTCTTTATTTGTCAAGAGTTTTTTATAATTTTATAAGCTTAATATCTGTCACACTTTTTTATTTGATTCGAATGTTATATAATGTAAGGGTCTTATAAAAAATATTCCGGAACCGGTTCTGAAAACCAGCGACAGTGAGGTGAAACAATTGACAGACGAAAAAATAATGCAACTACTTGACAGCGAGCCTTCGGAGGGTATCAGACTATTGATAAACCGCTATTCGTCGCTTGTTTACACCGTGGCATACAGCAAACTGAAAAGCGTTTTTTCGGCGGACGACATTGAGGATTTCGTCAGCTATATTTTCAGCAAAATCTACGAAAGGCGTGCCGAAATCAATTTTTCACGCGGAACGCTGAAAGGATATATCGTTACGGTCGCCAAGCGAATGTGCATTGACGAATACCGGAAGTGCTGCTCCCGAATTATCACTGAACCCATGACCGGCGATATTGCCGATAAAATTCCCGATTCGCGGAATACACAGGAAGAAGCGGAACGCGCAATCAGTGAAAAAATGCTGGTCAGAGCGCTGCAGTCTCTTGGCGCAAGGGACAGGGATATTCTTATACGGCGGTACTATTATAATCAGACCTCCGCGCAGATCGCCCAAGAATTGAAAATGTCCGACGCCGCCGTGAGAAAACGCCTTTCACGCGTGCTCGATAAGCTGAGAAAATTACTGTCCGAACAAAATTCCGAATTATTATAATGAAATTTACAGGGAGTGAAACGAAATGAAAACAGAAATACAGGATATCATAAATGGCGTCAGAAACCTCTCATGCGATTCTGTCAGAAAACTTGACAGCGGATTTGAGCTTTCAGAATACGTAAAAGGACGAGTTTATCAGAAAACTCTCAGACGAACAGGCATAAAAGAAAAATGTATACCCGATAATATATCCTCCTCATCGCACAGGAACATTGGTCTTAAAAAGCCCGTAATGGTGGCAGTCGCTCTCCTGCTTGTCATGTCAATAGGCGCCGGAGCAATTGTCGGAGCCGGTAGACTCAGCAGGAGCTTCAGTCAGTCCTTCCGCACACTTCCTGAGGAAAACTATCAGGGTATCATCTTCGATATCGACCAGACAATGACGGACAATGGCGTTACCGTCACGCTCTCGCAGGGTATGTGTGACGGATATGTTCTTTATGTGATAGAGAGAATTGATTTTGACCCGTCGGTCGTCACACTGACGGACGATATGTTTCAGCGTGTGGACGGCAGCTATAACGCGCCGTATCTGTACGACGAAATAGCCGTCAATCCTGACTATCCACGCTACTGCGTCTCCACAAATTTCTGCAAGCTGATCGAACACGACGCGCACAGTATGACATGGCTAAAAACGTTCGGAACCACCGGCGCTGGAACCGAAATATTCGGCTTTTTTACCATCGGCTCTAAGTTCGTTCTGAAAGCGCATGATATTCAAAATCTACCTGATAACGAAAAGCGCGAATGCAAATTTCAATTTGAATTCGACATAAAACGTTCCGAACCTGTCGTATATAATCTGCCGGAGGAAACATACAGATTTGACGGGAAGTTCTTGGAGGATTGTTTCTCAATAATGCCTCCGCTCGCCTATGAGTTCATTCCCGACGTCTGGCTAAATCCGTGGTTTATGGAGATAATTCCCGCCACACAGAACGGGAAAATCCTGAACACCAAATTGAAATCGGATCAACCTGCGCTGGTTATTACACTGAACAACGGAAAGCGGTACACCGACTGGGACGGTATCGGATGGGCGGAAAACCCCGCTTTGACAAGAGATATGTTCGGAGCGGACTATAACAAGTACGAGGGATTTTACCTGACGTTCAATGAGGAAATAGATATCACAAACATTAAATCCATAACGCTGTACGGATATGAGCTGATAAAGGCTTCCATGCCGGAAAGCGTGTATGCCGATAGCTTCTGTTCCGTAAAAAAGGAGCTGCCTGCTTCAAATCCTGTAAAGATATCCGATGAGGCAAGAACCGTTGACGTAACTGAAATCAGAGAAACGGAGAAAGGCTGCAAGGAGTTTCCGGCAGGAACGCTGCAATACTCCGTAAAGAACATCGGCATTTATGACAATCTATACGCGACAAAAGCCAAAAAGAAGGATGTTTCACGGGCTTCTGTTGATAACACCGGATTTGTATATTATGACGAAAACAAAGAAATGGATATCAAGCCGTTTGAAGACGCGTTTGACATAAAAAGCGGCAGGCTCCGGAACGGCTTCTATCTGGCGGAGTATGAAATAGAAATTACAAATGTTGACTCTCCTCTTACCGCGTTCGATTACAGCATTTTCCATTTACAGGTTTATTGCGACTACAACGAAGAGTACGGCAAAAAGGATTCGCTGATTGCGGTTCCTCTCGCTTATGTTCTGGGTGAAGGCGCGGACGCCGGCGGCCATACGCTTCTACTTGAAAAGGGAAAGACGTCTAATCTCCGCGTTGGATTCATTGTCAATGACAACCATCGCGGCAGCCTGAGTCAGATCGGACTGAGCGTGGGTCCAAAATTTGAAAAGGATCCCGATTTTGTCAACATTACTAAGGCAGCGGGAGCGTTGGAAAAGTAAAGATAACAAATCCGGCAGAGGTTTTTTATGCAATTATAGCAGTAAAATTTTCTGCCGGATTTTTTGTTGCTTTTCATGACGAAAAAATTTGAAAATAAAAACCGTGTAAATAGACATTATCTGCAAACGTCTGTTTTACACGGTTGATCGTTATGAACGTATTAAAAAAGATACGCTCGACTTGTTTTCCAAAATAACAGAGAATACTATAAATGAGCATAAAAGAGATAGCTTCGTCAAAATGCACAAAAGGGAATTAAGCAACCATAGCCAAAAGGGCAGACTTCTCCCCGCCACTTTGTGC
>ONCX01000058.1:9789-13863 GCA_900316455.1 uncultured Eubacteriales bacterium | reverse complement strand
TAAACGGCATATTGAAAATTAGCAGACACTCCCAGAGATTCTTTACCGAAGGATTGATCGCCTGATACATTCCGATAATAGCTTCCATCGGCATGAACGCCGTGTATATCGGATAAACAACATAGTAATTGCTGAATACACTGAGCAACGCCATCATAGCCGCGCCTGCTATACTGCCAATAATGGCGCCGCTGAATTTCGGACGTAGCTTATATATGATTCCCGCCGGTACGACAAAGAATACTCCGAGAATGAAATTGCTAAGTTCGCCGACTCCGCCTGTGGTTGTCGTCAAAAGATTTACGAGATTCTTCACCAGACAGACGATTGCACCATATACCGGTCCCATTGAAAACGCGGCTATGAGCGCAGGCAGTTCAGAGAGATCCATCTTGATGAACGACGGCATAAGAGGCACATTGAAGCTGAAAAACATAAGCACGGACGACAGCGCGGAGAGTATAGCTGTCATAACCATGCGTCGGGTGTGAATGACACGCTTTTCGGACTGGCTTTCAACTTTTTTTGTCTGTTTCATTGAGAAAACAACACCTTTCTTTTTTAGGACTGTCTGCGCAGAAAAAAGCCCCGCGATAACTGAAAGAAAATCGCAGGGCGCAATATATGCAGGTGTTTGCTTGCACATATCTTCTTTCATCCGGACTTCTGACGTCGAATCATCGACATACTTTACCGTCGGTTCCGGAATCGCACCGGATCAGCTTTCGCGCGCGGACTAACGGCATCTGAACCGAGCAAATACCGAATTACCGCCGGTGAGGACTTTCACCTCGCCCTGAAGACAGTTCAATTAAATTTTCAGTTTTATTTTAGCTCATTTACGGACATTTGTCAAGAGTCTGAAAAAACTTTTAAAATTCCTCATTCTCCTGCCCTTCAAACTCTTCAAACCTGAAGCCGCTCACCTTGCAGCCGTACCAAATAAGCTTCTGAACAATGCGTTCGGCATACCAGCTCACATCTGTTATGGAATTATCGTCATCGTCATTAAGCGTCCTGCGGCATATATTAGGAATTATGATAATACTTCCGGTGTCGGAGGAAAGCAGGGTAATACCGTGTTCTGTATCACGGTAATACATAACTATTCCAATAGTTTCGCCTCGCTGACAGAGACAGTCAAATATTTCAAAAAGCTGGGTTTCAGTCATTTCAGCCATCTGCCAGTCAAAGCTGCCGCAGTCGCCGACCGGCAGATATTCAGCCCTGCCGTCCTCATCGTAATAGGACCAGCCAAAGCTGTTGAGCAATTTAACAATATCGGCAACGCTGCCCGTATATTCCGGACAATTAAGTTCAAAACTTGCTTCTCTTGCCATACAGGACCTCCAAAATGCGTTGAATAATCATAGCATCATAGTACGGCACAATTTCTAAGCCTCAGGCAGTCATTTTTCACGCACGGATCTCTGTTGCTGATATCAAGGAGAATAATATTCAACGGGAGCCAGTAATCAATGTATATCAACGCATTATCAGTAAGATAAATAACAAATGTGTAAATAACAACTGTAATCGCAAATAATTTTGCCTTGTTGGCAGACCGCTTTGTCAAATTATAAAAAGCCCAGAAGTACGAAGATATCCACGCACCAAAGCCTATGAATCCTAAATCAATGTAAGCGTTATACAAATCGGAATGGAGGAGTAAATAGTCATTATTTCCAATAATTTCAAGTTTTGACTTGACAAATCCCATTCCTCGTCCGACAAAGCCTAAATCAAATTCAGCGAGATCCCTGAAATTTTCCCAGCATTTATCCCTTCCGTTAAAATTCACGCCGTATTCGCTAAAAAGCTTAACCAGAAAACCACCGTGAAGCGTGTATGTGAGATAATATGTCATAATCACAGTCAGTACTATCGTAACAGTAAAAATTGTTTTGGTTCTCGAAAACTCCTTGCCCGACGCAAAGACAAAAAAAACAATATAGCAGACTGCCACAGCCACTCCCATCAGAGCTATCCGCTTATCAGAGAACAAACACAGTAAAATTGAAAGGAAAACATAATTCCATTCATCATTTATGAGGAAATAAATGATAAACGCGCCGTATATAAATGCCTGAGTGGATTCTCTTGTAAGCATATCAGGAGATTTAAGGAAGAATGAAAAAGAATAAACCCCAAAACCAATGAGCATTACTTTGCAAATATTGATTCTGTGGTCTAAAACATCTTCGTAGAGAAATAAAGCCAACACCGAAGACGCAACAGCCAAAATTCCATCCTTAACCGTGTGAAAGCCATAAAATCCTGATATCATATTGCTTATAAATCCAAAAAAAACATACGTAATACCCGGCAGCAAAATATAGATATTATTTCTTTTAATGGTATCTTTTCTGTAAATCAAAAAGAAAACAGATACTCCCATAAGAATAACATACTTATCAAAACCTGCGGTATCGATAATATCAGCTAATTTGTAAAATAAAAAAACCCAGATTAAGTCTCTTTTTTTGAAGCGCAATTCTATCACCTGCTCAAAGCCATGATCGTCGGTCAACAAATCCATACTAAGGAACGGTCAGCAGCTTACGTTTAAGATCTGAGCCTTTCCATGAAGCTTTATAGGAATGCTTTCAGCCGGAACAAAAACGCAATCCCCTTTAAACAAAGGCAAAGTGACTCCATCTCCGAAAAGCACGCCACAACCATCTAAGCACAAAAGCGCATGAAAACTGTTACTTCCGGTCTGAAAATCCATCAGCGAACGGTGTATCTCAGTATTGAGCAAAAGCCTCTCCACCTGAAAATACTTGCACCGTATCAGAAATTCGCTCGCCGCCCCGTTTTTATATTTCAGCACGCGCATTGGCTGACGAGGCTTTTCCGAGGATTTCAGATTTATCACATTCATAGCCTTATCGATATGAAGCGGACGTTTTTTTCCGTCGCGTCCCACACGGTCATAATCGTAAAGCCTGTAGGTTATGTCGCTGCTTTCCTGTATTTCGACAATAAGCGCTCCTGCCCCGACAGCGTGAATAGTTCCCGCTTCAATATAAAACAAATCGTTCTTGTGAACGGGAACACAATTAAGATAATTTCCTATAGTCTCATCGGCAAGAGCGTCGCGTACCTGTTTCTCGGTCATGTCCTGATTAAAGCCGTAAACCAGACTTGCTCCCTCTTTAGCGTCGAGTACGTACCACATTTCCGTCTTGCCGAGAGAATTCTCATACTTCATGGCGTACTCGTCGTCAGGATGAACCTGTACTGATAGGTCGTTTTTAGCGTCAATAAGCTTGATGAGTATTGGCAGCTCCGACCTGCCGCGGGTAATTTCAAGCGGATGACTTCCTAAAAATTCGGGGTGAATATCCAACACATCGCCCAAAAGCATGCCGTTAAATTCGCCGCCAACTACCCGGCTCTGTCCGCAAGGGTGAGTGCTGCATTCCCATGTCTCGGCAAGCGGATCAAGATTTATTTTTTTTCCGAAGTCGTCATTCAGCCGACTTCCGCCCCATAAATAGCTCTTTGCCGCGGGTTTAAGCATGAATGGAAGATTCATAAGTTGTTTTTCCTTTTTAAAAATGCCGTTTTTTTCTCTGCGGTTTTCAAATGCCCGTAAATATCCTTTAATCGGCAATAATTCACATCAGCCGTGTATTTTTCATTATAAACACGCTTGACGTTCTGACTAATATCGTTTTTTGAATTCATACACTTTCTGACAGCCCCGACAAGACCCTCCGCGCTTCCGACGCTGAATTTCCAGCCCGTAACGCCATCTTCAACGAGATCTCCGGCATTGCCGATATCAGAGCATATCACAGGGACTCCTGCTGAAAACGCTTCGGCTATATTCATCGGAAAGCCCTCGTACAAAAGCGTCGGAACAATCACCGCGCTGCTTTCCGATATAAGCTCTGACAACACAGAACTTTCGACAAAACCTTTTATTTCAACATTACCAAGTTCCTTCGCATGACATCGACACCAATCCTCAAGAGGACCCTTTCCGCAAACAATAAGGCGTGGAGCGTTGGTTCCCATTATTTTCCAAGCTTCAAAAAGGACCTTAACGCCTTTCGTTTCGTCAAG
>ONCX01000058.1:0-9742 GCA_900316455.1 uncultured Eubacteriales bacterium | reverse complement strand
TCTTTTTTTATTTAAATAAAGCAGTTTTTGCCGGTTGAATTCAGTAAGGCAGATAAAATTAATTTTGCGGTAAATTCCGGTAGCTCTGTGTATCAATGAGCTGAGTACGATAATGAAAGTCTGAATCCTTGAACCGCGGTAGCAGCCGTGATTTAACGCGCAGCGAAAGCCTTTATCTATACAGTCCTCGCATATGTGACCGTCGCGGTAAAGCAGCGCTCCCGGACATATAAAGCGGAAATTATGCACAGTCTGAACAACCGGCACGCCGCACCTGACAGCCGCGTAATAAACAGAGGGTGAAATGAGATTGAGCGTATTGTGAACATGAACAACATCTATGCCGTTTTCATTTATGATCCTTTTGATTTCCCTCGACGTGCGGGGATTGTATATTGAAACAAACGGAAGAAGCAGCTTCCGGAAAATATTCATTTTATTGATTTCGCTGTTGTGTCTTGTGTAAAGAAATACCTCGTGACCGTTGTCTTCAAGCAGTTTTTTTTCATTTGCCACGACGGTATCCTCTCCGCCTGGTATCTGATAGAAATTGTGAACTATCAACACCTTTTGTTTTTCAGCGGTTGGTATTAAATTCATTATTTCATTTTCCTCTGATCATTGCGTTCCATATAAATTTAGAATTTGTCGCCAAATATCTCATAAAAAGTCTTTTTGGATCCTGCATTAAGCGGTAAAGCCATTCAAGACTGTGCTTTTGCATGAATTCAGGCGCTCTGCTGATATTTCCGGCAAAGTAATCAAATCCCGCGCCTACTCCAACCATAAGCCCTTTCACACGACCCTGATGTGCAGCCATCCACTTTTCCTGCTTTGGAGCGCCGAGACCTACCCAGATAAAATCAGGCTCCGCCTTGCATATTCCCGCTATTATCTCTCTGTCCTCCTCGTCGGTAAGCTCGCGGAACGGCGGCGAGTATTTGCCGACAACTATAATGCCAGGGTAATCCTTTTCTATATTGCGTACCAGCTTTTCAAGAGTTTCCGGAGTGCTTCCGTAAAAATAATGCCGATATCCCTTTTCAGCCGATATTCTGAATATCTCGCCCATGTAATCCGGTCCGGTGGTACGGGCAATCTGAACAGCCCCCCGCTTGCGTCCGACAGTTGAAAGCGGTCCTCCGTCCGGCATAGTCAGTACGCTGCCGTTCTGAATAGCGCGGTATTCGTCGTCTTCGGACGATTTTACTGTTGTATGTACATTTGCGACGCAGATATAATCGCCGCCGAGCACATTTATATTTTCCTCTGTGAAATCAAGCAGCCACGGCATATTGATATCCGCTATCTTGACCCCGAGAATTTCCACTGTCGGGATGGCAGACTTGTCCACCGCATGCTGAAATTTGTCCATCCACCACCACCGTCCTTTCGCTTTTATAAAAAATGCCGGATAAATTGTATGAATTTTCTGAATATTCCAAAATGCAATTGTTTTGATTATATCATACCGCTATAAAAAATGCAACGATATTTACATTTTTTTAATATATAAATAAAATATCATGAAGAGAGAGTATTTTTTCAAAAAGTCCTTGACAAATACAAATCAGAGGTGTATTATGTAACTGTACTAATAAAACTAATACACTTAGTTAGCACACTACACTATTTCCGGAGGTGAATTACCGTATGTACACCACAGACAATCTCAGCGGCGTGCCGGTCTATGAACAGATAGTACGCCAGACAGAAGCTTTCATCTTAGCTGGCATTATGCAGCCCGACTCGCCAATGCCTTCCGTACGTTCGGTGGCGGCTGAGATAGCCGCCAATCCCAATACCGTACAGAAAGCCTATTCCGCTCTATTGGGGAGGGGAATCATCTACGCGGTTCCCGGAAAAGGCAGCTTCGTCAGCCCTGACGCAAGGGAAAAGCTGCGCGCCGAGCTGGAAAAAAAGCTTGAATCCGTCGAACAGATGGCAGCGCAGTTCGCCGACGCGGGTATAGCCAAGCAGGACGTTCTCGACGCGGTGGAAAGAGGGTATGAGCGCTCGCATTCGCTCGCTAACTGAAAACTGAAAAATTAAGACTTAATAATGAATAACGAAAGGAAGAACATCTGATGATAAACGCCACTCATGTGACAAAGAAATTCGGCGATTTAACCGCGCTGGACGATGTGGGACTCACTGTGGAAACCGGAAGCATATTTGGTCTGGTCGGCTCCAACGGCGCGGGTAAGTCCACCTTCATGCGTCTGCTGTCGGGGGTATACAAGCTCGACGGAGGCAGCATTTCCATCGACGGCAGGGACATTGCCGAAAGTCCGGAGGTCAGAAAGGGACTCATTTACGTGCCGGACGAGCTGTATTTCATTCCGAATTCCAATATGGACAGCATGGCAAGGCTCTGCGCGAACAGCCGCGCTCAATTCGACGAGAATCTGTACGCCAAACTTGCGGAAAAATTCGACGCGAGCCGAAAGAAGCCCATCCGCGCCATGAGCAAGGGCATGAAGCGGCAGGCGGCGCTGATTCTCGCCATTGCCTCTAAGCCCGACGTCCTTCTCATCGACGAAACATTCGACGGTCTGGACGTTATCAAGCGCCACGACATGCGGGAGATTCTCTGCGAAGCGGTCGCGGATAGAGGGCTTACCGTCATCATGGCTACACATTCCATGCGTGAGGTGGACGATATGTGCGATTCCATCGCCATGCTGCACAAGGGACACATCACCCTGCAATCCGAGCTGGACGAGGCAAAGACGTCGCTCTGCAAGGTGCAGATTGCCTTCCCCGATCGCTTCGAGAAGGACGCGGTGACGTTCGACGGGGCGAAAATCGTTGACTTCACCCGCGACGGGACGGTCGCCATGGTCATCTACGAGAACGGCCGCGAAGAAGTGGAGCGTCAGCTCAGAGCCAAGTCGCCCCTGCTGATAAACGTCCTTCCGCTCTCGCTGGAAGAAGTATTTATTTATAAAAACCGATAATTCTTTAAAGAAGGGAATGAGATGAAAATGAAACTATTGAAAAATGTCAATAAAGCATACCTGCCGGTATTCAAAAAATCGCTCTACTTCGAGGGACTGCGGCAGCTGAGAATCGGCGGCATTGTGCTGGCGGCGCTGGTCGCTCTCGGCACGGCGAGGGAATATCTCGGAAATATCAGCTTCCGCGGGGAAGACGATTATCCGCTGCGTTACTGTCTGACGCAGACGCTTCCCTCCGTCTTTTCCGACACCGCGTGGCTTGTCTTTTTCCTGTGCGCACTGTTTGCCGTTATCGCGGCATTTTTACTGACGAGCTTCACCCGTTCCGCCAAAGCCCGCGATTTCTATTACGCAACGCCCCATTCCTCCGGCACGCTCTGGCTGAATTTTGCCGCTGCCTGCCTGACGTGGACGGCGGCGGGCGTACTCGCCTTCTTTATCGTGAGCTGCGCCTTCCTCATGCCGTTTGACCCCAAGCTCTTGGGCATTTGCATGATGATTGCCTTCAATGTGCTGGCGGCGGTCTTCATGGTGTTTGCCATGGCAATGCTGGCGATCTCCATCACCGGCAGACTGCTCAACGCGATTGTGAATTTTGTGGGATTTTCGGTGCTCTCCACCCTTGTGAAAATCGCCTTTTCCCAAGGGTACAACGGCATACTCAGTCGTTTCTGCTTTGTCGTGCCTTCCTCTGAGCTGTGCGAATATGACCCTGTCCACCATATTTACAGGCGGTTCTTCTTCAGCGACGCTCTGAGCGAACTCAATGAATCCAATCCGCATTTTGCCATTCTGGCTTCATGGCACTCCATCGGCTACTGCCTGCTGGTCGGCTGCGTGATGCTGGTAGCCGCGGCGGTGTTTATGAGCATCCGCACGGGCGACGCGGCTGGCAGACCCTTTGTCAACGGCGCGGCGCATATCCTTTCGCTGACAGTGGATTACCTTCTGATTGCCGATCTGCTCGATTACCTTGTCGCAGTAATGATCAATTATATTTCAAGGTATGGATTTGGAAATCTTTTCGATGGCAGCTCGGTTATCGCCGCTCTCACGCTCGCCCTCATTGTGTTCGGCGGCTTCTGGGGAATGGAGCTGCTGCTGACCTTCGACGTCAGACACGCCCACCGCGCCTTTAAGCTCATGCCGGTACCGGTGCTGATTCCCTTTGTTGTCATGCTGTACGGATCTCTGCTGTATCAGGCGGAATTCAACACCGTGCCAGCCGCCGATGAGGTGGAATCCTTCACCCTTGTCCGCAACGACACCCTTCCCGAAGAGCTGGTGATGTTCCGTCTGAGGGATACCTTCGGCAGATGGGTCACAGACGAAGCCGACATCAGGGACAGGGACATAATCGACTACGCGACCACGCAGATCAGGGAATTGTCGGATAAATACGGTCACGAGATGGAAAAGGCCGCCACCGCTTCTTCGATATACACCTATGATTCGCTTAATTCCTATGACAAGAGCGTCCCACTTATCGCCCTGAGGCTGAACCTGAAAAACGGCGGACACATCACCCGCATGATCGCCTTTGACAGCACGCACGTCAAGGCGCTGCAGAATGCCCTCCTCAGCGACAGCGCATTCATGAAGAAATTCCTCACGCTTCCCGCCGCCGACGCGGTAAATGTCCGTCTTGAAACGACGCATGGATTGACAGGCGAGGAAACCGCCGCCATTTACAAGAGCTTTCTGGAGGAATACAATGCCCTGCCCGACGAAAAGAAGCTGGATATAGTCAGAGCCAGCATGGATTTTGATAACTACGCCGAAAAAGACGCCTTTGATGAGGAAGCCGTTACCACCGCCTATGAGGACGTCAGTGCCAGCGACGTCAGCCTGATCAGCCGGTCCAAGGCGGCAGGCACATACGGCATTGTCAACTCGAATTACCTCGCCGGTGGCAGCGATTTTATCAGCATCGAGATCAACGGCTATCCCGAAGGACATCTCTACGAATATGAAAAGTGGTTCGACCAAGTCTTTACGCTTTCCACCGACGCCTTCCCCCAGACTGCCTCGCTGGTCGTCAGAACCTGCAACGCCAAGTTCGACGGAGCGCAGTCGCACTTCAAGGAGTCGGCTGAAAACGCCAACAAGACAGACGGCTACTATGGAGCGATGGATCTGTCAGTCCACTATCTCGATCGTAACAGATCCCTTTATGTGGAATATATTTATCTGACCGGCAGCAAGCTCGATGAGTCGCTGCTCAATTATCCGGGCAAGAAGGCGGAGGAATACTACGACGAGGAGGAAACGAGACCTGAGATCACTGAGATCGAGGTCGATTCCGACGCGATGGCGCGGCAGCTTTTCAAGGACATTCAGGCGACGCAGACCATTGACTTCACCAAGCCTTGCTGCCGCGTCACATGGCATAACTACGGCGTAAAGGACTTCCCTGAGTATATGACCTTCTACGCGCAGACCGACTTTCCCGACGTCGCGAAGTAAATTATCCACATGCAACACCACCCAACCAACGGCTATCAGCTAACAGCTGACGGCTGACGGCAAATCATAATCAGAACAACAACCCAAAGCAGCCGACCGCGTTGCATTCCTGAGAGAATGGCGCAGTCGGCTGCTTTGGGATATTTTTATTTCTGATTACGTTTTTCATTGTAATGCCAGCGACAGACCGTCAATACCTTATTATTCCCGTATGGCTGAAATGAACCGACATTTTTTTCATGATTGACAGAAACCTGCTACTGTGTTAAAATTGTCATGAAAAACACAAAAAGCGCGGAATAATCATTCCATCTTCAAAAGAGGCATTAAAAAAATGAAAGCAACCCAATCCGAAAAAGCCGAACAGCAGTATAAAAAAATGACGCAGACGCCCGTTACAAGGCTCGTGCTTACGCTGTCTGTTCCAACAATCATAAGTATGCTGGTGAGTAATATCTACAACATCGCCGACACATACTTTGTAAGCAGCATAAGTACGAGCGCCAGCGGAGCTGTGGGAATAGTATTCGCTCTCATGGCTATCATTCAGGCGGTCGGATTCATGATAGGTCACGGCTGCGGCAGTCTGGTAAGTCTGAGTCTCGGCGGCAGGGACGTGGAACGCGCAAAAAGACTGGCTTCCTCCGCGTTCTTCGCGGCACTGGTCTTCAGCGGGACTATCGCGGTTCTTGGCGAAATATTTATCACGCCGCTAATGTACCTTCTCGGCAGCACAAAGACAATCCTGCCCTATGCCACCGCGTATGCACGGTATATTCTCGCGGCGGCTCCGCTTATGTGCGTCAGCTTTGTGATGAATAATATTCTGCGCTATGAGGGCAAGGCGGCATTTGCCATGATCGGTATAACATTCGGCGGTCTGCTCAACGTCGCGCTCGATCCCATTTTCATATTTACTCTGAAAATGGGCGTGGCAGGCGCGGGACTCGCTACGGCTGTATCTCAGATAGTCGGCGCGGGACTGCTTCTGAGCATGTTCCTCACGGGCAAGACACAGAGCAAATTCAGTCCGAAATACATCTCAAAGGATATTTCCGACTATCTGAAAATATTCAGAACCGGCACGCCAAGCCTGCTGCGTCAGGGTCTCAACAGCATAGCCGCCATGCTGCTCAACAACGCATCCGCGGTCTACGGCGACGCTGCAGTCGCGGCAATGAGCATTGTCGGCAGAGTAAGCTTTGTAGTTTTCGCATTCGGTATAGGCATAGGTCAGGGACTCCAGCCGGTCAGCAGCTTCAATTACGGCGCGAGGTTATATTCGCGTGTACGCAGGGGATTTATTTTCGCCCTCATATATGGAACGTCGGTCTGCACCGTGCTTTCCGCGTTCGTATTATTCTTTGCAGATTTCATAATAAGACAATTCCGTAACGACCCTGAGGTAATAGCCATAGGCACTCCCGCTCTCAAGGCTCAATGCGTTGCAATGACAGTGTGCATGATAATGCAGTGTACCAACATGCTCTATCAGAGCATAGGCAAAAGCGGTCCCGCCACAGCGCTCGCAAGCCTTCGCAACGGCATATGCTTCATTCCGATGATACTGCTTCTTCCGCGTATGTTCGGAGTAAACGGAATAATCTTCGCCCAGCCCTGCGCCGACTTCATTGCCGCAGCGGTAAGCGTTCCGTTTGCGCTGAAATTCATCCGCACCCTTCCACCCGACGGTGAGGTCGGATAAATTCTCAAAAAATAAAGATATCCAATATTATTTTATGCCATAAATTAATTTTGTAAAAAGAGCCGAAAGTCGGTATTCACGCCGGTTTCCGGCTCATTTTATTTGTTAAATATTTGCTTATTTTTTGCAAAAAAGATTGACAGCGCCCTTTTTTCCATCTATAATTGTTATTTTTTTGGAGGTATTTTAACTATGGCACGAGTTTATAATTTTTCGGCAGGTCCGTCCATGCTCCCCGAGGAAGTTCTCAGACAGGCAGCGGACGAAATGCTTGACTATCAGGGCAGCGGTCAGTCCGTTATGGAGATGAGCCATCGCTCCAAGGTCTACGACAAGATCATCAAGGAAGCTGAAGCCGATCTCCGCGAGATCATGAATATCCCCGACAACTACAAGGTGCTGTTCCTGCAGGGCGGCGCTTCCACCCAGTTTGCCATGATTCCCATGAACCTCATGACAGGCAGCGGCAAGGCTGATTTCGTAATCACCGGTCAGTGGGCAAAGAAGGCATACGAGGAAGCCTCGAGATACGGCGACGCTAAGGCTGTAGCCTCCTCCAAGGACAAGACATTCTCATATATTCCCAAGGTTACAAAGGACGACTTCAGACCCGACGCGGATTATGTCCATATCTGCCTCAACAACACAATCTACGGAACCAAGTGGAATACGCTTCCCGACACAGGCGACGTTCCGCTTGTAGCCGACATTTCCTCCAACATTCTCTCCGAGCCTATAGACGTAAGCAAGTTCGGCATTCTCTTCGCCGGCGCACAGAAGAATGTCTCATGCGCGGGCGTTACTATCGTGATAATCCGCGAGGATCTCATCGGCAAGGCAATGGACATCACTCCCACCATGCTCAATTACAAGACCCACGCCGACGCTGATTCCCTCTACAACACTCCTCCCTGCTACGCAATCTACATTGCGGGTCTTACCTTCAAGTGGATCAAGAAGTTAGGCGGACTTGAGGCTATGAAAGAGCGCAACGAAAAGAAGGCAAAGCTGCTCTATGACTTCCTCGACAGCTCTAAGCTCTTCAAGGGCACAGTTGTTCCGGAGGATCGTTCGCTGATGAATGTTCCGTTTGTGACAGGCGACGATGAGCTTGACGCGAAGTTCGTCAAGGAATCCACCGCAGCGGGATTTGTCAACCTCAAGGGTCACCGTTCCGTCGGCGGCATGAGAGCTTCCATCTACAACGCCATGCCTTATGAGGGCGTTGAGGCGCTGGTGGAATTCATGAAGAAGTTCGAGGCTGAAAACAGCAAATAACAAAGAAAAAGCAAGCGCGAAGCGCCAACCAGCGAGCGTTTTTTCCCATGCGAGCGTGAGGTTCATGGGGCAAGGCTCCCTGGCGGGAGCGTGAGGGCAGCGCCATCACGAGAGAGGCTTTTAGCCGACCGAGCAAGACGAGCTTGGATTATCGGCAGGGTCAGGCGAATACCGACAAAGAATAACCCCCAATCATTCTGCCCCAAAACCAACCGACGCGCTTCAGATCATTATTATGGAGATGAACAAAATGGCAAATATTCTGACATTAAATAAAATCGCAAAAATAGGTCTCGACCGCTTCGGCGAGGGCTATACCTGCGCTGAGGAAATCGAAAATCCCGACGCGATACTCGTGCGTTCGGCTTCCATGCATGAGATGGAGATGTCCGAGAGCGTTCTCGCCATTGCGAGAGCCGGCGCGGGCGTAAACAACATTCCGCTCGACAAATGCGCCGAAAAGGGCATAGTGGTATTCAACACGCCTGGCGCAAATTCAAACGCCGTGGCGGAGCTTGTTCTGGGCGCGATGATATTCTCCTCCAGAAACGTGCTTCCCGCTACTCAGTGGGCAAAGACCCTCAAGGGCAACGGCGATCAGGTAGGCAAGATGGTTGAGAAAGGCAAGAGCAAGTTTGTCGGCCCAGAAATCAAGGGCAAGACACTCGGCGTTATAGGACTGGGAGCAATCGGCGGTCTTGTTGCAAACGACGCGGCGGCGCTCGGAATGAATGTAATCGGCTACGATCCTTTCCTCTCGGTTGACGTGGCTCTCAGACTTTCCCGCAAGGTCAGACACGTTGTTGACATAAAGACGATCTTTGAGCAGAGCGACATTATCACAATTCACGTACCGCTCATGCCCGAAACAAAGAACATGATTAACGCTGAATCCATCGCTACAATGAAGGACGGAGTAAGAATCCTGAACTTTGCCCGCGGCGGTCTGGTAAACAATGACGACATCAAGGCGGCTCTCGTAAGCGGTAAGGTTGCCTCTTATGTCATCGACTTTCCGGACGACGAAGTACTCGACGTTGATGGCATCATAGCAATCCCCCACCTCGGTGCTTCCACGCCCGAATCAGAGGACAACTGTGCAATGATGGCTGTTGACGAGGTTAAGAATTATCTGGAAAACGGCTCGATAGTCCACTCGGTCAATTATCCCGACATAGACGCCGGCGCTGTCGCGGCAAAGCGCGTCTGCGTACTGCACAAGAATATTCCCAACGTGCTGACAAAGCTTTCCGCCATTGTTTCCGGCGAGGGCGTCAACATTGAAAATATGCTCAGTAAGTCCAAAGGCGACTATGCCTACAGCATTCTTGAT
>ONCX01000059.1 GCA_900316455.1 uncultured Eubacteriales bacterium | reverse complement strand
TTTAAAAATAAAAACGTCAGGCGGAATTGACGTTCCGTCTGACGTTAAAAGTATTCTGAGCGGCAATGTTTTATTTGATTCCAAGAGCCTCGCACGGGTCGAGATATTTGTTTTCGCTCATGACCTCGATGTGAAGATGAATGCCGTCGGCGGCTTCGCAGGGAATATCTCCGACTGTGCCGATAGTTGCTCCGGCGGCGATATCCTCTCCGGCGCGGACGGCTGTTTCCCTGTTAAGTCCCCTGTAATAGACCATCAGCCCGTCGTTCTGATTTACGACAACTGTTGTTCCATAGAGCGCGTCGTTCATTACGTCGGTCACCTTGCCCTCGGAAGCGGATTTGACTATTTCGCCCTTTTCGGCTGCGATGTCAAGCCCGCTGTGTACCCGCCAGTCCTTCATTGTGCGGGAATAGGCAAGCGCCCTGATGCTGCATGGCTTGATTATCGCGCCGCCGGAGGGACGCACGTAGCTTCTGCTGTTTCCCATGACCTGAATTGCCGTGGTTTCCTCGCTGTCCTCACGGTCGTCGAATTCGTCGTCGGCTGTCTTTTTGAGTGTAGGCTGAGTGGATTTTGTCGTGGAGTCCGTGGATTTATTCTTTGCCGGTGAAGATGTTGTGCTGCCGGCGTCATTCTGCTGTGAAGCGGACTCTGTGGAGACTGTCTGTCTCTGGGGGAGGCTTGCGAGTTCCTCATCTTCGGGATCAGTGAGCCTGTCCTTGCCGAGTCTCAATATCATAGCGCTCAGAGCGATGGCAGCCGCTGCCACAAACAGCGCAAATGAAGCGTAGCTGCTGAGGCTTCTCTTTTTGAGGTGATTTTTTGAACCTAATTTTATCTTTTTCATATAATTATCCGCGACCTTTCTGTTAATGGTATAAGAGCCTGCAATGCTATTGTTGACCGAATATGAATAAATATTCATGGGCGGCTGCTTTTGCGCGCAATTTTCATTAACATATATTTAATTTAAAATTATTGAAATGCCGGAAAAAATCTGATACAATTATCATGTAGTTTCATGTGGTATGAAAGGAATTGACGGCTTTTGGTTTACGACGAAAGGATCACGGGGCTGTGCGAACGCATAGCGGAGCTTGTCAGACCGGTGCGTATAATTATTTTCAACGAGAAGCACACTCCGGCGGGAGAGCTGGTTTCATTCAAGCTGTGCGTCATAGTCAAAGAGAACGAATGCGCCAGAATCGAGCAGAAAATCTATCTCACCCTTGAATGCGAAGTGCCGTATGACGTTCTTGTTTACAACAACGAGCGGTGGAAAGAGGCGGTCATGGACCCCGATACATTCGCGTCCAGGGGAATAATGAACGGCGGTGTGGTGCTGTATGAGTCGGAATAGACACGGAAAGCGGGACAGCCGTCATTATTTTGAATGGATGGAATACGCCAGCGAGGATCTTGACGCGGCGTTGCAGCTATATGAGGGAGGCACATGTCTTAACTGTGCGGGCTTCCACTGCCAGCAGACCATCGAGAAGTCGCTCAAGGCGTATCTGCTCTTTATGAGCGGACAGAACTTTGACGGGCATAATCTGTCGTGGCTCGTGCGTCAGGCGTGCAAATACAATTCAAGATTCAACTGCTTTATAGGCGAAACGGCGCTTCTCAACAGATACTACATAGAGTGCCGATATCCCTCGGACAACTGGGAAAATCCCGACAAAGAGATGATAGACCGCAATATAAGCGTTACAAGGGATCTTTACGAATACGTATGCAAGCTGATATACAACGACGATTACGGCAGCGAAAATTACAGCGACAAGTGAGATATTGAAAAGGGAGATGACAGCCGATGGACAATACGGAACGCCGCGAGCTTTCGCGGAATGTAATGAGTATAAATAATTCAATGCCCCGCGGCTATGTGGAACGCGGCGTGTGCCGAAGCGAATTCCGGCGCAGAGGGAGCGTTGAGGAAAGCAAGGACTATCAGTCCAAGCCGGTGAGAGAATTCAGGGAGGAACGTCTGAGGGCGGAAGAGCGCGAAAGGCAGGAGGCTGTTGCGTCCGCTCCGAAACCTGACATGCGTTTTCACCCCAACGGAGCGACATACGGTAGCGACGGAAGGGCGTCCTCAGAAAGAGCCGGACGGTTTCAGCGCAGATCGTCACGACCGGCGCGGCAGCTTGAACCGGACGAGGAACCGCCGCTGCTCGATACCCTGCGGGACGCGGCGCAGCGCAGGAGAGAGAGCAAAAGGGATTTTCAGGAGAGGTATGAACGCAGCAAGAACGGCGCGTCGAGAGTGGAGCATATCAAAGAGAAAGAAAGAGGCGCCACCGTCATACGCGACGTGGAATATTATGTGCCAAAGCTGTCGGGCGAAGGCAGCGCGGAGATAAACAACGCGAGGAAAAGCAAAAAGAAGGCGCGCAACCGCAAGCCCATGAAGATGTGGCAGAAAGGAATCATCACGGGAATGTGCCTTTTCATGGCATTTCTCATGTCGCTGGGAGTAGGCGTCGGAGCGCTTCTCAACCGTATGAATTTCGTGGAAAGCGAAAGCGTAAAGAAGCGCGGGAGCGGTTCGTCATTCAACGAAAAGGCGGACGCGGCGGCGGCAGCCGAGATGGACGGCGTTGACGACACCGAGATTGAGCTTCCCGACACACCGATAATGTTCGATGCGGAAATTGAGAATGTGCTGCTCATAGGCAGCGACCGCCGTTCGATGGACGAAGAAGGTCGAAGCGACGCCATGATGATGCTCACCATAGACCGCAAGCACAAAAAGCTCAAGATGATTTCATTCCTGCGTGACCTTTACATCAAAATACCTGGCAAATACGGCACAAAGCTGAATTCAGCCTATTCCGTCGGAGGAGTGGAGCTTCTCAAGCAAACGATTCAGGCAAACCTCGGAATCAATGTTGACAAGTACATCATAATTGACTTCAAGGCGTTCAAGACGGTTGTAAACAAGATAGGCAAGCTTAACGGCAAGGGCGGAATCAAGATCACGGTAACCGGAGCCGAAGCGAGATATATGTGCAGCCATGAGAAATACGGACTTTTCCCGCGGTTCAGCAAAGGCAAGGGAACCTACTACATGAACGGCGCGGAGGCTCTCAACTACGCGAGAATCAGAAAAATCGACTCTGACTTCGGACGTACCAAGCGTCAGAGAAAGGTTCTGACAGAGATAGTGTCAGAGCTGAAGGACGTGAGCAAGGTTGATCTGCTCAGTATTGCCTACGCGTGTCTTGAATACGTTACGACTGACTTCAGCAAAGGCGAGCTTGTGGGTCTTGTGACCGAAGCTGCCGAGATAGCCAATTATGCGACCAAGCAGATTTCAATTCCCATCAAGGGCAGCTATTCGGTTCAGAAGATGAGCAACGGCAACGAAGCGCTTGCCGCGAATCTCAGCGTCAATTCCGACAAGCTGATCAAGTTCATATATGACGACGATATGACATACGAGGGAAATCAGAAGGAAATTCACGGCATATACCTGCCGAATCTCAAGGGCATAGCCAATTCCAAGCTGACCACACGCAAGGAAACGACCTCCACTACGGCGGGCGAGGGTGGCACGACGGCAAAAGGCACGACCAAGAGTACGACGGCAAAAGGCACGACCAAGAGCACGACGGCAAAAGGTACGACCAAGAGTACGACGGCAAAAGGCACAACCAAGAGTACGACGGCGAAGGGTACGACCAAGAGTACGACAAAAGCCACTTCCAAGGCGGACTGACAAATCGCTCAAAAATAATCAGCCGCATGTCGGAGAAAAAATCCGATGTGCGGCAGGTTTTTTAATGTACTCAAAAGGAAAGATAAAAGCCGGGAGGTGAATGAAAATTAAGGAAATCACAATAAAAATAAGCGATGAAAAGACGGTTGTGATTACACCGGCGGCGGTGCAGAGGACGATTTACATAGTCATAGCCGCCGTTGCAGTTGCCGCTATGTGCAAAAAGACGGTTTCCCGCGGCACGGCGAGAATAAAGGAGCTTGACTGCAAGCTGCAGAAAATAGTATTTCAAAGCGATGAGATAGCTGTTTATGTTGGGGACGAGATTCAGGCTGAACCGATTGCCGTCCCGAAAAACGCCGATACGTCGTACACATGGGAGATAGCGGACGATGGAATACTAAGCGTAAGAAAAGGCAGGATAGTAGCCGCGAAGAGCGGAAAGACGCTGCTTGGCATAAGCTCAGGGGATATTTCGGCGCAGGTGAACGTCACGGCGAAATACAAGCCGCTGCCTCCCGAAAGCACGCTGCCGTCGCTGTATTACGACAGGCTGATAATTGCGAACTACAAGAACACGCTGAGTCCGGAATATGTTCCGGCTGACCTTGTAAAGATACCGGACAATTACACAGCAGACGGATATTACGGATTGTATGTGACAAAAGAGACCTTCGAGGCGTACAAGGAGCTTTACATGGCAATGTACAACGAGATAAAGGGCAGAATGCATATTATAAGCGGCTATCGCAGCTATGCGCGACAGAGCGAGCTTTACAACAAGGCGGTAAAGAATCTGATGGCGCAGGGAAAGACCTCCACTGAAGCGCGGGCGCTTGCGCTGAATACCACTCAGACGCCCGGCAATTCCGAACATCAACTGGGGAATACCATTGACGTGAGCAACGACAACACGACCGACCACGATTATCTCAAAACGCCGGAGGGCAAATGGCTTGCTGAAAACTCCTATAAATACGGCTTTATAATACGCTATCCGGAGGACAAGGCGGATATAACCCGCATAGAATACGAGCCGTGGCATATACGCTATGTAGGCGTGAATCACGCGACGTATATGTATGTAAACGACATCTGCCTTGAACAGTACGTGGAATTGCAGGAGCAGGCGGAGGAAGCGGCGAACGACTATGCGCTTGAGAATCCCGCCACGCCGGACTGAGGTGAATTTCTGAATGAATGACGTCAATTTTCATTGCGGGCAAAAGCTGCCGCGTGAATTTTATCTGTGCGACGGACTCGAAGCCGCGGAGAAGCTTCTGGGGAAAATCATGGTGCATGATTCGCCAGAGGGAATAACAGCCGGAAGAATAGTGGAGCTTGAAGCGTACATGGGGGAGAGCGACAGGGGTTGTCACGCGTTCGGCGGCAGACGGACAGAGCGCACCCGGATAATGTATGCGGAGGGCGGACATGCTTATGTTTATCTGATATATGGAATGTACAGCTGCATGAATGTCATAGTAGGCGCAGAGAACATTCCGCATTGCATATTTATCCGTGCGCTGGAGCCGTTGGAGGGCATTGAGCTGATGAAGCGGCGGCGCGGCACAGACAGGCTCAGGAACCTTTGCGACGGTCCGGGGAAGCTGTGCATTGCCATGGGAATAGACAAGGCACTGTACGGCGAAGACCTCTGCGGCGACCGTCTGTGGCTCTGCGACGACGGATTCAGACCGGAGATCGCACGCGGCAGGAGAATCAACATCGACTACGCCGGAGAGGACGCCGAAAGGGAATGGCGCTTCGCGGTGAAGGGTAGCGGATTCCTGTCTGCAAGGATTTAAAAACAATATGCCTGAAAAGCGTTTGAAAAGGCTGACCGCCTTGATTCGGACGCTTTTTTATTTTGGCTTTTTTGTGATGATAATTTCAAATAAAGCACTTGCAATATATTGAAAAACATGATATTATATAAAAAAACATTTATTGTTTTAAATTTATAGTTATTTTTAAGAAAAAATTACGGCGAGGAGGCGAAGCCTCAAAAGGCATGAGAGATATTTTTCACTTGAATTACGGCTGGGAATATTCGGAAATCTTCACGCGGGAATTTGCAGGGGGAGAGAAAACCGACGTTCTTTCCGTCGATCTGCCGCATACCTGAGCCATTACGCCATATGATTATTTTGACGAGGGAATATATCAGAAGGATTGCGGCTACAGGAAGTCAATACGTATTCCTGAGTCGGCGGCGGGGAGAAGAGTATTCCTTATAATCGGAGCCGCGGCGCATTCGGCGCAGGTCTATGTGAACGGCATACCCTGCGGTGAGCGGCACAAATGCGGCTATACGTCATTCACCCGTGAGCTTACGGAATTTGTTGAGGCAGGCAGTGCCGCGCTGCTCTCAATAGAGGTTGACAGCCGCGAAAATCAGGACATTCCACCATTCGGCAACGTCATTGACTATATGACGTACGGCGGAATATACCGCGAGGTACGTCTGGAAATCCGCGACGAATGCCATATATCCGATATTTTTGCCATGCCGGAAAAGACCGGCAGGCTGACAGTTCAATGTCAGGCGGAGGGCAGTCCCGATTCAGTCAGACATACCGTTTACCTGAAATTCCCTTCGACACGGAAAAGGGAATCATCGTCGGCAATATCCGCATGGGCTTCGGACATTACCGCATTTCGATAGCGATGGCTTCCGCGGCGCATGCTCTCGGCTACACGCCCTACTGGATGGATCTCAATTCATACCCGACAACCACCTGCACCAAGGTAATCAGCGCCCAGAACGACCTTTATTCCATGGGTTCCCGTCTTTCCCAGAAGAGCAGGCTCTTCAACAAAAAAATACTGGGAGCCGCTCAATTACGAAGGCTTCCGACAGCTGACCTACAATTCCGGCGACCAGAAGAACGCGGAGCTTATGGCGCCGGTATATAAGAATGTGCCGAAGGAAATTCCGGTAATAGGCACTCACGTATGGCCGGCGCAGGCTGCGATTCACGCCGGAATGAAGTATGTAGTCAACGCGATTCCGGACAACTGGCCGATGGCGCTTCACTTTGCGGAGGGGAGCGTTCATACCATTCAGACTCACCAGAGCTACATCGGCTACCGCATTCTGAACGGAATGCAGGAGAAGGACGTTCTCAAGCCAATGCCCGCCGACAGCCTTGTTTACACCGGACACTACATCGACCATGAGCTTGTGAGCAATCTTGAAGCCGACTGCGACGCGAGAATGAAGAGAAAAGCCGACGGCAAACCCATGCGTTTCCTGCTTACGATAGGCGGCGCGGGCGCGCAGCGCGAGCTTTTCGAGGCAATCATCAAGCGCCTTCTCCCGCTCATCAAGGAAAAGAAAGCCGCGCTTTACGTAAACGTCGGAGATTACAAAAAGGTCCGGGAAACGCTCTGCAAGAGAATCAAGGGACTGAAGGACGTAAGCACGGAGCATTTCAACGACTGGACGGACACCAATTCCTTTGCAGGTTCCGCCATAGACGGCGATGTGGAGGGCATACACGCCTTCTGGCACGAGAATATATTTGAGGCTGTATACTGCACGAATCTGCTCATGCGTTCGGCGGATGTGCTTGTAACCAAGCCGAGCGAGCTTGCGTTCTATCCGGTTCCAAAGCTGTTCCTCAAGAGAATAGGCGGTCATGAGAAGTGGGGCGCAATCCATTCGGCTGAGATAGGCGACGGAACCCTTGAATGTGAGGACGTTCCGCACACCCTGCAAATGCTTGATATTTTCCTGAACGAGGACGCGCTTTTCAACGGAATGTGCGAGCAGATCAAGCAGAATAAAGCGACCGGAATATATGACGGCGCGTACAATGTGGTAAAGTTAGCAATGGGATTAAAACAATAGAGAAAAAGCAAAGCGCGCAGCGCTATGCTAAAAATATTTAATATCTCTAAGGGAGGACAGCATGAAAAGATTAACCTGAATCCGTGAAATTCAAATGGAACAAAACCACTGGAAGCCCGAAAAACGCGTCATTCTGAGCAAAAATTTCGGTCTATAAATTTGCACCAAATGGGTGCAGAAAAAATGACCGTAGAAATGCCTGAAACGTTCGATTCTATGCGTATTTCAAGCGTTTTACAAAATCCACCTTCACGGATTCAGGATTTAGAATCCCGAGCCGGTTGTTCGTCGAGCAGGGCGAATCCGTTCTTTATGGTACATTCACCCGACGCCTCCGAATCAATAGGCAGCGTCTACGGCTTCAATCTGATTTACAGCGGCAACCACTACGCCGCCATCGAGGTCAACGCGTTCGGCAAGACCCGCATTGTAAACGGAATACAGCCGGAGGGATTCGAGTGGATTTTACAGAAGGGCGAGGAATTCGAGGCTCCTGAATCCGTCATGACCTACTCGCCGCACGGCTTCACGGGACAAAGCGAAAATATGCATAAATTTGTGCGTGAGCATATCGTGCGCGGCAAATGGAAAAATGTTCCGCGTCCGGTACTTCTCAATAGCTGGGAGGCGTGCTATTTCAATATATCGGAGCACACACTGCTGGAGCTTGCGTCGATAGGCAAGGATATAGGAATTGAAATGCTTGTGATGGACGACGGCTGGTTCGGCGAACGCAACGACGA
>ONCX01000062.1 GCA_900316455.1 uncultured Eubacteriales bacterium | reverse complement strand
GTCGTTTCTTTTTGGCATTTGCATTCCTGACACCTAAGGTCACTCCCTGATAATGATTAAATAATATTATACGGATAATTCTATCACATAAATTTTGAAAAATAAAGGGCTGTGAGATTATTGTTAAATAAAATTTTTAAAAATATTGCAATTTTAAAAAAAATATGATATATAATTAATTGTAACAGTTATGTAACACTTACCGCTGAGATATGTTTTATAATTTATACGGTTATGAAAATATGACTGTCATGGGAAGAAAACAATGTTGGTGGAATAAAATTTCCGCCGGCTTGTTTTTCTGCACTTATGAGCGCGTTTGCAATGTGAAGTGAATGTGATATGTATGAGATTTAAGGAGTGAACAAGTCAGATTGATAGAATTCCGTAATGTTTACAAAACCTATGACAACGGAACCAAGGCTCTGCGCGACCTTAACCTGAGAGTCAACGAGGGCGAATTCGTATTTATAGTGGGTTCCTCCGGAGCGGGCAAATCCACCCTGCTTAAAATACTCATGCGGGAGGAAACCCCAAACAGCGGCGAGGTGATCGTCAACAATACGCGCCTTTCCACGCTTCGCCATAGGGACATTCCATATTACAGACGCACGCTCGGCATGGTCTTTCAGGATTTCCGTCTGATACCAAAAATGACGGTGTTTGACAACGTGGCGTTTGCTATGCGAGTGACCGGCGCAAGCACCAAGGCAATCCGCAAAAAGGTTCCCTATGTGCTCAGTCACGTCGGACTCGGCGATAAGGCGAAATGCTACCCGAACGAGCTTTCCGGCGGCGAACAGCAGCGTGTGGGACTTGCCCGCGCGCTTATCAACAATCCCGCCCTTATCATAGCGGACGAGCCTACAGGCAACGTTGACCCCAGAATGAGCTTTGAGATAGTTGACATGCTGAATCAGATAAACCGCAACAACGGTACGACTATTCTCATGGTTACCCATGAGCATGCCCTTGTCAGAAAGTTCCGCCGCCGCATAGTTGAAATCCAGAACGGCGAGCTTGTGGCTGACAGCGGACCGGAGGTCGATTATTATGTTTAATAATTTCAAGTACCTTGTCCGCGAGGGTCTTCGCAACGCTTGGGCTAACCGTCTTATGACGTTCGCCTCTGTCGGCGTGCTGGTCTGCTGCCTTGTGCTTATGGGCAGCGCGGTGCTGGTTTCGGTGAATATCACCCATGTGATGCAGCTTTTTGAGGATAAAAATGTGGTCATGGTGTTCCTCAACGACACCATAAGCGGAAGCGACGCGACATTGACCGTTGCCGACGTTCAGAACAAGATACTTACGATTGACAACGTTGACCCTGACAACATTGAATTTGTTCCCAAGGAAAAGGGTTTTTCCTCGCTGATGGACAGATTTGACGAGAAGCTGAAAATAATCGACACTCTCGGCGACACGGCAAATATTCTTCCAGACGCCTTCAAGGTCGGCTTCAAGGATCCTACCCGATATGAAACCACCGTCCAGCAGCTCAAGAACCTGCCGGAGGTATACACGGTCAGGGATAACCGCGAATATGCCGAAAAGCTGATGGGAATAAATCAGACGGTCACCGTCGTTGGCGCGTGGATAGTGGGGCTGCTGCTTGTGGTTTCGCTTTTCATCATAACCAACACCATCAAGCTCACAATGTATGTGAGAAAGCTTGAAATTTCCATAATGAAATCGGTCGGCGCTACCGACTGGTTCATACGAATGCCGTTCCTTGTGGAGGGCATAGTCATAGGACTTGCCGCCGGACTTATCTCCTTCGGTCTTGTCTCCTACATTTATTCCGCCGCCGCGTCGTCGATTACCGACGTGCTTGCGACAGGCGTGCTGCCGTATTCGTCAATGCTTTTCAAACTGCTTTTAGCGTTTATAGGAAGCGGAGTGCTTTCGGGAGCTATAGGCAGTCTGGTTTCGATAAGAAAATATCTTAGAAATGACGGAGGTCTCAATGATGAATGATTCAACCGCAGTTCAGAGAGAAAGCAAATTTTCGTTCGCCAAGGTAATATTATGCGTCATTATGCTGCTCTGCGTTCTGGCGCTGGCTGTGACAATTGTACCCGCTGATACGCGGGTAGGCGTGACGGCTTCCGCAGCCACACAGTCGCAGCTCAAGAGCAAGCAGTCCCAGCTTGAGAGTCAGGCGAAGAATATTTCCGCAAAGCTCAAAAACCTCAAAAAGAGCAAAGCCGCGGCGCAGGATCAGCTCGATCTTGTGAACGAGCTTGTGGAAAATCTTCAGACGCAGATCACCACGGTGAATAACCAGATTACCGCCGCGAACGCCGAGATCAAGGAGATCGAGGAGGAAATCGCAGCCAAGGACAGGGAGATAGACAAAAGCAAGGAAAAATTCAAGGAGCGCATGAGAGCCATATATATTTCAGGCGATATGACAGGCGGTCTTGAAGTCATTCTCTGCTCGGACGGCGTTGAGGAATTCATTTCCAACACCGTTTATCTTGAAGCCATGGCAAAGTATGATCAGGGACTTATCGACGAGCTTGTGAATGACAAGCAGGGCTATCAGGACAAAAAGGCTCAGGTTGAAGAGCATAAGAAGGAAATCGACGCCCAGAAGATAGAGCTTGCCAAGAAAAAAACCGAGCTTGACGCCCAGCAGAAGGAAGCCGAGGAGCTTATGAAGCAGATCAAGGCTGACGAGGAAGCATATAAGCGCAAGCAGGCTGAGATCGACCTTGAAATGGCGAAGGCGAGAGCCGCGCTCGACGCGCTCATCAATCAGAATACCGCAAATTCGCAGAATACCGAGTACTACGGCGGTTCGTTCGGCTGGCCGACTCCTGGCTACAAGCGCATCACCTCTCCCTACGGTCCGAGAACATATACTCTCAACGGCAAGAAGGTCAGCAGCTATCACAGAGGAATTGACATCGGCGCGCCGTCCGGAGCCAAGATAGCCGCTTCCAACGGCGGTACTGTCGTCACAAGCGCGTACAACGCGGGAGGCTACGGCAACTACGTAATTCTTGACCATGGCGGCGGAAAAATGACGGTTTACGGTCATATGAGCAAGCGCATGGTAAGCGTGGGACAATCGGTCACAAAGGGACAGCAGATAGGCAAGGTCGGTTCCACAGGACGTTCCACAGGACCTCACCTCCACTTTGAGATACGTGTCAACGGCACAGCGGTCAACCCGATCAACTACTTATAATTTATTGAATATTCCCGAAGCTCGCGGATTTTTCACAAAAGTCTGCGGGCTTTTCGTTTTTGGGACGCGAATTTTTTGAAAAAAATAAAATATTTATAAAAAAGGTGTTTATTATCGGAGCTGTATGTGGTATGATTATATGAGAAGTCTGTAATATGACAGACAATCGGGCGTTATTCGTGATCAACCGTGAAAGAGAGGCTTTTTCAGATGAACAAAAAAATCCCGCTTGGCATGGCGGTTGCAATGTCCGCCATAGTTGCCGCGTTTGCCGTAGTCATTACATACACCGCAGCCATCAGGGTGTTTGACAGCCGTATGAGCTCGGTCACCGAACGTCAGAATATGTATCAGATTCTTTCCGAGATAGATATGACCGTCAGACAGAATTATTACGGCGAAATATCAGAGAATTATCTGCAAAAGAACATATCTCAGGGCTATGTTCTCGGTCTTGACGACAGATACAGCGGTTATCTTTCCGCCGACGAATATCAGCTTGCGGTAAACGAGGGACTCGGCTATTCATTCGGACTCGGAATGGACGTGGACCGTTCCGCGGAGGGCTATATTCTGGTGAATGTGGTCTACAAAGGCTCGCCTGCCGACAAGGCGGGTATAAAAGCCGGAGATATGATAGTTGGCGTGGAGGGCAAGGACGTTCTTACCGTGGGCTATGACAAGGCAATGTCGCTTATAGGCGAAGCGTCGCCGTCGTGTGCCGTGTGACAGGGGAGAGCATAGGCGTTATCAAAATTTATGAATTCAACGCCAAGACCCCCGAACAGTTCAACAGCGCGCTTAACAAGCTGCGTAATGAGAACATCACGGGACTTATTGTTGACGTCCGCGACAATAAGAGCGACGGTTATCAGTATGCGTGCGAAATACTCGACACGCTGCTTCCCGCCGGCAAGCTGATGAGCGTGACCGGCAGGGACGGCAATTCCTCTTTGAAATACACCTCCGACACACAGTTCATAGATCTCCCGATGGAGGTTCTCATAAATGACGGCACGGACGGCGCTGCGGAGCTTTTTGCGGCGGTCATGATGAATTACGGAGCCGCTGAGAGCATCGGAACCAGAACAGCCGGTCACGACACAGTTCAGGAGCTTTTCCAGCTCAGTAACGGCTGCGCGGTGAGAATCACAATCGGCAGATGGTCGGACGATCTGAGCGAGGTGATCTCCGAGGGCAGGATAACGCCTCAGTTTGAAGTGGGTCTGACTTCATATCAAAGGGTCAACCGTTACCTGCTTCCCGACGAAAGCGACCCGCAGCTCCAGACCGCTCTTGACAGAATCTATCCCGAAATAGCGGCGCGCAAGGCAGCTCAGGAGGAGGAAGAGGTCACGCCGTCCGATTCGGCTTCAACCACAGCCAAGGCCTCCGACAAGACCCAGCCGGATTCCGATAAGTCCGAAAGCACTGCCAAGGAAGCTGACAAGACCACAAAGGCGACAAAGGCGACAAAGGCGACAAAGGCAACCGCAAAGTCCTGAATGTCCGCGGGAGGTGCGTGATAATTTGAAAAGGAAAGCTGCCGCGATGCTTGCCGCAGTTATGATGCTGTTTGCCATGCTTCCGCTTGCCGGCTGCGACGAGGGGGACGAGGTTGACAACACTCCGGATTATCCGGTTGAGGTAGGCGGCGTTAAATTCAACGGAGCGCCGTCAAAGGTGGTCTGTTATTCGAGTACGCTTATAGGAATAATATATGCCATGGGCTATCAGGATCAGATGTTCGGGCGCACGGCAAACTGCGATTACAATGAGGCGGAGGAGCTGAAGGCGTGCGGCACGCCGGATAATCCTTCGGTTGACCTGCTTGTGGGAAACAAGGTTGACCTTGTGATCGCGGACAACACAATGTCGAAAAAATCCGTTGAGGATATCCAAGCGAAGGAAATTCCCGTCGTAATAATTCCACGCGCCACGGGAAGAGCCTCGATGGTGGAAATGTACGGCGCGCTTGGGGCGTGCTTCAAGGGAGGAAATACCGGCTACAACAAGGGCTGCGGCATTGCAAACGACATTTTTGCACAGCTTGACGATATCTCGCGCATGGTGGAGGTTGAAGCTCCGTGGAACACATGCGTGATTCTCTCGAGCGATCTCAATGAATTTGCCACGGGCGACACGCTGATTTCGGCTATCCTTGAGCTTGCGGGGGGATTCAATGTGGCGAGGGATTCGATGACGGGGGAATATTCGATCTCCGACCTTATGCGAAGCGACCCCGATGTGATAATCGCGCCGCCGGGAGTCGAGCAGCGTCTGAGGGCAAAGAGCAGCCTTGTGGGTATACCGGCTCTGGATAACTTCCGCGTCTATTCTATGGATATGACGGTATTTAACGACCAGTATCAGGGAGTTCTCAAGGGCGCGTGGCGAATGGCTAAGATTCTTCATCCGGACGTTATTACCGACGACGTTATTCCTGAGGGAATGATAGATCAGCAGGAGGAAGAGGACGTATTCTTGGATTGATTAATTAAAGACGAAAAAGGAAAGCGCGGGATTTCCCTTGATAAATGCGGAAAAAACAGCTGCTTTTTGCAATTCGTCATTACAAAAAAATTTGCAATACATTCCAAATCAAAGGAGAAAAATTCACTATGAGAGCAGTAATCACAGTTATAGGCAAGGACATGGTAGGCATTCTTGCGGGCGTTTCCAATATATGCGTGAAATACAATGTGAATATAATGGAAGTAAGCCAGTCGATAATGCAGGATTTATTCGCGATGATAATGCTGGCTGACATATCTGATTCCAACGCGCCTTTTGCACAGCTCAAGGACGAGCTGACCGAATACGGTAAACAGAATGCTCTTTCCGTGCATATCATGCATGAGGATATTTTCAATTCCATGCACAGAATCTAAGTTATTGTCGGGAGTCATAAATATGCTTAATACAAAAGATATTCTTGAAACAATACATATGATCCAGGACGAAAATCTGGACATACGCACCATAACTATGGGTATCAGCCTTCTCGATTGTGCCGACAGCGACATAGACAGAATGTGCGGCAAAATATACGACAAGATTTGCCGATATGCCGGAAACCTTGTAAAAACAGGTGAGGAAATAGAGGCGGAGTACGGTATTCCTATCATAAACAAGCGCGTTTCCGTCACTCCGGCAGCGATGGTGGCGGCGGCTTGTCCCGACAAGAATCCCGTCAAGATCGCCCACGCCCTCGACAGGGCGGCAAAGCAGGTGGGCGTGAATTTCCTCGGCGGATATTCCGCGCTGGTGCATAAGGGCTTCGGTCCGGGCGACTACGCGCTTATCGAGAGCATTCCGCAGGCGCTTGCCGAGACGGAGAGGGTGTGTTCGTCGGTAAATATCGGCTCCACCAAAGCCGGAATCAATATGGACGCTGTTGCCAAAATGGGTCATATCGTCCGCGAATGCGCCGAGCTGACCGCTGACAACAATTGCTTCGGCGCGGC
>ONCX01000064.1 GCA_900316455.1 uncultured Eubacteriales bacterium | reverse complement strand
CCTCTTGACCACCGGGCCGCATGGTAGCGGCAATTGGATTCGAACCAACGACACTGCGGGTATGAACCGCATGCTCTAGCCAACTGAGCTATGCCGCCAAATACAACTGTACACCTGAATCCGATGCAACAGCGTGATTGATTATATAATATAACAACGATGTTGTCAAGCAGAAAAAGCCATTGTTTACAATTTATTCATTATTATTCATTGGTCATTATTGCGTTGGAATCGACTTTTATTAGAATTAATATTTTCGGTCTGGAATATGCCTGTTTTTGCAATAGTGGCTTTGTATTAAAAAAAGCTCATACGATTCAAACCGAAATCGGCAAATCGCATGAGCTTTACGGGTAATTCATAATTTTACCTGATCATAGGATTCAATGTGAGAGTCATCTATGCCATTCTAATTTAAATCCCATTTGCCAGCGGAGTAAATCTTAACAGTAAGTGCATTCTCGTCGGTTATATAATAGGTACTTTCTTCACCTGACTCGTATACGTCGGCAAGATAATCGTTTGCGGCGACGGTGTCCACCTCATAATAATCTAAGATATTGTTTCTGACAAGCACCAGAAATGGATTATTCATATGCTTGGCGTCCTGTGAGGTATAGGTGACGTAATCGCCGTCATGTGTAAAAACATATTCACCGTCGAGAACGGTTGCATCATTGGTGATATCACCCTCATCTTCTTCATCTGTTTCACGGTCGCTGCTTACGGTGAAGATGATTTTACTTCCGTCGAGCTTTTCCCCAATCTGAAGATCAGGATTCATTTTTTTCCATTCCGTGTATGTGTTACTTGATGTGAGATTTTCAAAAATCTCTTTAATAAAGGTGTCTTCCTTGACGGTGTTTTCTTCGACGGGTTCATCTTTCTTGTCTTCGCATGCGGCGAATGTGATGAGCATTATGCCCGCTGTAAGTATCGCTATGATTGTTCTCAGTGTTTTTTTCATTATCTTTCATCCTTTTTTATTATTTTATTATCGACAGAGTGTTGACGATCTGGGAAAATCTCGCTCCGAAGCCCTCAGCGCTTTCGATGGTATAGTGAGCTGCAGCTACGATACAGCCGTCTCCTAAGGGGATGATGTAAACCGTCTGAAGCGAATCCTTAGGCGTTTTGCTTCCCTTGGCGTCTGACACGTTTATTCTCTGGCATTGACCGGCGCCTTCCAGTTCGCAAGACTCCACAGTGACCGTTTTATACGATTTGGAAAGATCAGATTTAGCTGTCTTGACTGTCTTTTCCGCTTTTTCAGAGGAATATGCTATCTCCAGATAATTGCTTGGCTTTTTGGAGTCGTCGTAAACCGAAACAAACCGTTCATAATCTGATTCAGTGATCCGAATGAGAGATTCGTATTCATAGTCCAGCTCAAATCCGATTTTATCATTCTTCACATGTTCATATTTGACGGTTTCCTCCTGACCCTCGATGACGATGACCGCTTCAAAACGTTCGCCGTCTTTCCTTTCCATAGCTGTTTCAGTCTGTGAACTGTCGGAAGAAACGTCCGGTTTTTTTGTGACGCTGTTTTCATTGCAGCCGACAAGCATTGCCGTGAGCAGGAGTGCCGACGCAACTGATGTTGATACCGCTCTGATTAATTTTTTTTCTCTCAATAGAGATTCCTCCTTTTTTGGATTGATTGGAGTCTATTGCTCCGTAGATGCGTTACCTCTGTCTCTTTATTATATCATGCCCTGTTAATAAAATATAACAAAATCAGCCTGAGTTTACGAATTAATTTTAAATTTTATGTAAACTTTTATCTTTAGCGTGTACGACAAGTATGGCAGAATAAAATCAGCTGAAAAAATCTTCATAAAAGAAATCCAGACGTCGGAAAAGCTATAAAAATTCAGGCGTCTGGATATAAACAATGTTTATTAATTTGAAAATGAAAGGTCTATTGTACATTTACGCAATTGTTTACAAGGATAAATTTTACGACGGCGTATCTTCTGCAGACCGGCGCTGGAACAAGTCCATCGCCAATCATACGCTCGAATTCGGAGAGTTTCACCCATTTTGCCGCCGACGTTTCGCCGGGCTGCATGGTGAGCTTTTCGGCGGGAATGTCCTTGTGTGCAATATATATATCCACGAATGCCGAATTGCCTTTGTGAGTAAGAATAAGATTTAATTCTCTGTTTGCGACTTCTATGCCGGTTTCCTCACGAAGTTCGCGCCGCGCAGCGTCGAGAGAATCCTCTCCAGCGACGACAGCACCGCCTGTGATTTCCCACATATTCGGGTAAGGCTTTTTTTCGGGAGCGCGTTTGGTTATAAGCAGCTCGCCTTTTGAATTCATGGTGAAAATCTCGACGACTCTGTGATATGCGCCGTGCGGCAGTTTCTCGCCGCGGACGTGCGTAGCGCCGACGGGCATGCCGTCCTCGTCGAGCAAGTCCCAAAGCTCCGCGCCTCGCCACGCGTCGGAATCAAATTGTCTGCTTCTGATGGCGACTGTCTTTTTCCACACCTGTTTATCATCGCAAATAAAGCTGCCCACAGCCATCAATCCTTACATAATATAAGTCAAATGAGCGCTGTCTGATAAGTATTATGTAATGTACCTTAAAGAAAGACAGCGCATATTAAAACACAAAAAAATGAGCAGAACTGTAAGCCGAGTTCTGTCGTGAACGGTCATCTATCTCGACTGTACATTGCTGCACAGCTCCAGCCATCTCCACGGAACGCGGCGGGCAACCGCTAAATGTTCCTCCACGATGTTGCATCGGATAGGGTTTACAGGGTCATAATGTCTCCAAAATGACCGGTGAGCTCTTACCTCGCCTTTCCACCCTTACCATTCATGCGAAAAAAACGCAGAAATGGCGGTATATCTCTGTTGCACTTTCCCTGAGGTCACCCTCGGCGGCCGTTAGCCGTTATCCTGCCCTGCGATGCTCGGACTTTCCTCATGCAATGCCCTTTGGAGCAAAGCACGCGACCGTTTATTCTGCTCGTTTTTATTCTACAATATTCTTGTACGCTTGTCAACTATTTGTAAACTACAATTTTTTATTTACAGTTTAATTTCATAGTATATTTGTATATTTTATTTTTATTTTGAAAAGATCGCCCCTGCCTTTTTAGACATAATATCACATTATTATGCATATAATTTATTTATTATTAACAATAATAAATATTATATCTATTTTATCCTTGACAATAAGGTTTAATCGAAAAGATTGATTGGCATCGCGGGATGGAGCAGTTAGGTAGCTCGTCGGGCTCATAACCCGAAGGTCGTTGGTTCAAATCCAGCTCCCGCAACCACATTTTTCATCAAGAAACACCGAATTTACGCGGTTTTGCGTAGATTCGGCGTTCTTTCTTTTTTGCGGCTTCTAACGATTTTCTAACAAATTCCGGATTTTTCTAACATCGGCTTCCAAATTCACGGTTGATTTATTGTGCATTATCATCAATCGGCACGATTTCCGACGTGATGGTTTCAATCATTTCCTGTTTGTGTCCCATTCCCGCATGGATGTAAACGCTTTCCGTGAATGCGCTGCTGCTGTGTCCCAACAGCTCCTTGACGTAGAACGGTGTGTAGCCTGCCTCAATCATATAGGTGGCGCAACTGTGTCGCAGCTCGTGAAAAGTGATTTTCTTCAAGCCTGACTTTTTAAGCAGGTCGCCATAGTGATGTGTGACATAATCCGGATTGATAGGTTCGCCCATGCGGTTGACGCAGACAAAGTCGCTCTCGGTGTAACAGTTGCC
>ONCX01000065.1 GCA_900316455.1 uncultured Eubacteriales bacterium | reverse complement strand
CACAATGAGCTTGATCTGATGTTTGGTGATGATCGTATCGGGATCCTCACTTTTGAGCATTTCATAGGCTTTATTGATGTTCCTCATGCGAGGTAGTTTTACTGTATTTTCCATTTTGGAAATCCTTTCTTATTTAACTATAAATTCCGTATTGTCTGCTGCCTGCAAGAAACAGCAGACAATACAATGATTTGAAACAAAATACGATCTACTATTAATACGAAAAACAAGTGCGTATTACAACCGTATTTTTTATTTTATTATAACAATTGTTAATATATTGCATTTCATAATGACAGCCTGCCTTTGGTAAAATCCATTGGCTTTGTAGCTGGTGAAAGATGCGTTTTATTCCTGAATGCCTCGTTTAGCGTAAAGGAGGTAAAGCAATCGATACCGTGGATTTTGTTCTTGCTACTGATCCCCATCTCTGTCAGTCTTTTTATAAACTGATCCTTAGAATGGGGGGTTATTCTCGGCTTCTCACTGGCACACCATATTTCATAGGCATTGTATATGTCAGAAGTTCGGAACCGATCAAGATCCCGATAATCTTCATGTGTGACACAGCAGTCTTTGATGAAATAATCCACACTGAACATACGCCTTTTGTACTCATCCATATAGTCTATGTTCTTTTGGGTGATATGGAATGTGAAGTTGTTTTCCATCAATCTTTTTAAGCCCTTTATTGCCTGATGAACAAGGTACTTCCTGACGGATTCGTCTTTCAGTTTCTGCCGCAAGAGGGGGTCTCTCCTGACAATTCCCTCAAATTCAGGATAGTTTTCATCATACACAACGCCTGTCGCCTTCATAATACACATACGGTCAAACACATGCGAACCGACATCGGCTTCAATCATTGGCAGTTCATTGGCACAGAATACAAGCATTCCTGTGTACTTGTATGAGAAGGCATTTTCTCCCTTGAATTCAATCCTGATTTTGTCACTGCCAGTGATTTTCTTGAATACATTCGGATTGATGACAATACCTGTTTTCATGTCGGCACAACCGCCCAGACGTTTCAGATACAACTGCGATGTCCCGAATCGCTCGTTATATTCTTCTATATCAGATGCATCGCAGTTTTCGGAGCCGACCAAATCCTCAAGCAGATTTCTCAGCACAGATTTTCCCGTATTGCCTTGACCTGTAATGAACAGAGCGTTTTTCGTGACGGATGCGTCAATGTTGCTGATGAGTAATCCCATATATTCATAGAGCAGGTCTATTTGCTCACTGTCACCCGAAAAGCAGTGATTGAGAAAATCTTTCAGGACTTCGGGATATTCTGGTTCTTCGTCGGGATCATAGGAGCATGGTATCTGTCTGGTATAGATAATGTCTGGCGAAAAAGGAACGATTTTCCACGTTTCCAGATCGAGAAGTCCGTTCTGGAAGTTTATGTATCGGGGATTGCTGTTTAATGTATCCACTTCCACAAGATGCGGATCGTCAGGATCTTCTGTCATCAGATCCATATAAATGTCGTTCACTAACTTTGGTTTGTATTCATCTCGCGGAATCAAGCGCTTGATGATTCCCTTGAAGCTCTGTTCACAAACATAATCGTATTTTCCTTTTCCATTGTAAAAATATAGCTGATCGACTCTCCGTCCGTTTTGCTGAATGATAAGGTAGCGTTGTTCTTTCTTGAACTGATCCGCAAATTCATTTCTATCGAATCTCGCCATAACGCTACTCCCGTTCCCGCCTGAAATTCGGATCGTAGAAACTGTGTGCCGATGAAACAGCGTTATATATAGTCCTCTCTCCGTAGGTCATTTCTCCATGCAATTCATCCCACTTCTTGCGGTAAAGTCCAGACTGACGGAAAAGCCTGTCCATCTGAAATACATCACCGCCGCACCAGAACGCCAGCATATTACACAATGTCTGATCCGCTTCTGAATGGGATTTGAACCCCGATTTATTGCCGCTGTAGAGGTTGCGGAACAGATATCCGTTCTTTGAGGCATATGCTTTTGCAAGCAGTTCATTGTCGCTCAATTCCGAAGACAGTGAAGGTGTCAATTGAAATGTTCTGGGCATTTCCATATTGCTGTGCAAAGTGCGTTCCGTTTTTCTCTTGCAATTCGCGTATCTTGCAAGAAGCTCGTCCAGCGCATCGCTTCTGTCTTCTATAGATATGTGCGAATTGACTACATTTCCTGTGACTGTAAAATATCTTTTCTCATTATATATCTCAATCTCTGGCACTTTGCGCTTGTGATTGCTGTCATAACGCATAATGCCGTTTTCCTTCATGGGCATTTTATTGAATGGCAGCGTTATTTCAGAACGGCATCTGACAATGATATGCACCCCGTACATACTGGGACTGAATTCCGTATAGCTGTCAAGCATATCAATGATGGCTTGTGCGCTGTCTGAAAACTGCTTGCTCACAGGATCAAAGCAGGTGTCAAGATCAATTCCCACATAGGGCTGGCCGCTTGCGAATACAAAACCGATGCCGTCTAAAGCGTACTTCTGACAACAATAGATTGCCGTATCAATGTCGCTCCATGTAGACGAATCATTGACTAACGCATATTGGCGCACTGATTCGGAATACATTGTTTTAGGATTCAGTGGCATTTTTCCTTGACGTACTACCCATTGAGAAAGTTTCTTCATTTCATAAGGAATATTATCAACAATAATAGTATCCATTGTAAAAAATCCTTTCCCCTATAATAAGTAATTTATGCTTTCATTTAAATGCAATAATCGTTTATACAGGCTGCTATTACTTATTAAAGGCTTTGTTTGATTCAAAAATTTCATTAATTATTAATTTCTAAGCCTGTATAGTTACTAATACGAAAAAAAATACGGTTTTCCAACAAAAAATTAAAATTATTTTGAGAAATTTTTTGTGGCTCACAGGAGAGGCAATGTCACAAAGATGCAGCTTTGGGTGGAAAAGGTGGACGTTTTTTAACTTTCAGAGAGAAAAGTAAAAAAATAAATATAAAGTAGAAAAGTATCCACCTTTTTCACCCTTGTATTATGATACTCCCGCTGTGAGCCTCATTAGGAAAAACTTATATATACGATTTCTCCCATTGATTCTCAACGAATTTTGAAAAATTCAAAAACAATTAAAAAAATATTAAAATATTTTTAAAAAGTACTTGACAAATCGTCTTATATATGATAGAATATTACTGTAATAAGTAATTTGTGTTTTCAATATTTTTATAGAGCCGAGGGCTTATACTGTAATAAACAGTGGAGCCTTCGGCTCTTTCTATATTTCTACAACCT
>ONCX01000068.1 GCA_900316455.1 uncultured Eubacteriales bacterium | reverse complement strand
TCAGTTAATTTTAAGGTTTTCAGCGTTTAAAGTGCTGCTGAGATCACTACCCGCTTACAAAGGCTCACAATCCCTGTCGAAACCATTGCGCCCCCGTATTGCACTCACAGAGCTTTTCTGTGAGTATTTTATTATATCATCAAATCATCTGTCTGTCAATACTATCTGAATAAATAATTGCATAATTTTTTTTGGTGAAACACTTGACAATGGAATGAAATGGCGGTATGATTTGTATAACAAATCATACTTTATGAAGAAATGAGGACAAACTGATGAAACCACCAAAGGGAAAATACGTCTGGACCGCGACCGTCGGCGAAAAGGGGCAAATCGTGATCCCGAAACAAGCCCGCGATATTTTCGGGATTAAGCCCGGCGACGTCATACTGCTTTTCGGGGACGAGGAACACGGCATTGCCATTCCCCCCAAGGACGCGTTTAACAACATCTTCAATTTCGCTTTTCAGAATGAGGAGGACGAAAACAAATGAAAAAAATCGCCTTTTTCTGCATTCCGGCGCACGGTCACACCAACCCCATGCTCCCGGTTGCGGCGGAGCTGGTTAAAAGAGGCAACGCGGTACGCTTTTACTCTTTCAACGAATTCGAGCAGAAGATTCTCTCCACCGGCGCCGAATTTGTCTCCTGTGACAAATATCTTCCGGCAATCACACAGGCGGAGGAGGAAAAACTCAAAAATGTCAACACGACAGAAATGACCCTTCAGGACATCCGCATCACCATCGGCATGAACGACTTCATGGAGAAGGAATTTGCCGATTTCCACCCCGACGTCGTTTACACCGATTCGGTCTGCTTCTGGGGCAAGCTCAATGCGTGGAAGCACAAAGTGCCGATGGTCTGCTCCACCAGTACCTTCGCCTTCAATCAGTTATCGTCCCAGTACATGAAGTACAGCTTGGGCGAAATGAAGGAAATGATCTTCGGACTGCCAAAAATATCCAAAGAGCTGAAGAAGCTCAAACCCTACGGCTATCAGGTCGAAAGCACGCTCTCTCTCCTGCAGAATGACAACAGCACCGACACCGTCGTGTACACCTCCCGCAACTTACAGCCCTGCGCGGCGAGCTTCAGCGACCACTACGCCTTTGTCGGTCCCTCGGTCTTTTCAGACCTCACTCCGAATAAACAAAAGGAGCGCCCTCTGGTTTACATTTCCCTCGGCACGGTGATCAACGACAGACCGGATTTTTACCACAAATGCATACAAGCGCTAAGCAATATGAATGCAGATGTGATCATTTCCTGTGGCAGGTATATGGACAAAAGCCTCTTGGGAGAGCTTCCGGCGAATGTTCAGGCGTTTGCGTATGTGGATCAGTTGGAGGTGCTTTCCCGTGCGGACGTGTTCATCACCCATTGCGGCATGAACAGCGTTTCCGAAAGTCTTTATATGGCTGCCCCCATGATTCTTTATCCCCAGACCAACGAACAGCGCGCCGTCGCCAGACGGGTGGAGGAAAAGGGAGCGGGGCTACTGCTCAGGGACGATTCGGCAAAGGGCATCCGGAAAGCGGTGGAAAAGGCGCTGAACGACAGCCGATACACTGTCGCCGCCAATGAATGCTGCCGCGATCTCCGTTCCTGCTCCGGCGCTGCCGGCGCGGCGGATTTCATTGAAAACGCCCCGCACACTTCCGTCGGCGTGGATCCACTTGTCCAACTGAACCGGAGCAGCAAAAGATTCCGGCTGTGCTACTGGATCCTTGCCATCGCTCTGATCATTCTCTTCGCCGTGCTGGTCAGCCGGAATTACGCCTGGATCATCGGCTTGGCAGCCGGTATCCTCGCTTACCCCATCGGCAATGTCTTTCAGAAAATCAAATTTAAAAGTATATGCAAAAAGAGTAAGCGGCAAAACCGTTAAGTATACGGCATTGAATGCCGCGTGAACCGACTTGTTCAGCGGCTCCTGAAATACAAATAAAAACAAAGAAAGGCGGAATACTATGGGCAAAATTTTATCCGTAAGCGGTCTGAGAAAGGAATATCCCAAATTTACCCTCGACAACATTTCTTTTGAAATTGATGAAGGAATGATCATGGGTCTGATCGGCAGGAACGGCGCAGGCAAGACCACCACCATCAAGTCCATTCTCAACCTCATTCACACCTCCGGCGGCACCATCGAATATTTCGGAAAAAATCTGTCAACCCACGAAGCAGAAATCAAACAGCAGATCGGCTACGCCGGCGGCGCGGTGGATTATTACAAGAAGAAGAAAATCAAAAAGATCATTGCCGTCACCAAAACCTTTTATGACGGCTGGGACGACGCAGCCTACCGCAAGTACATGGATCTCTTCGAGCTGGACGAGGACAAAACGCCCTCCGAGCTGTCCGAGGGCATGAAGGTAAAGCTCAACCTCGTCATGGCGCTCTCCCACGGCGCAAAGCTCCTGATCCTCGACGAGCCGACCAGCGGTCTTGACCCGGTCTCCCGCGACGAGCTTCTGGAAGTGTTCAAGCTGCTCGCCGGCAAGGGCGTGGCAATTCTCTTCTCTACCCACATCACCTCCGATCTCGACAAGTGCGCCGACAGTATCACCTACATCCGCAAGGGACAGCTCCAGTTCAGCGGCACCATGCGTGATTACATCGAAAGGTGCAAGGCAGAGGGCATCGGAGAGACGCTCGAAGAAATTATGATTCATTACGAAAAGGAGAATCTGCATGAAAAATTCGCGTAAACTGCTTCGCAAGGAAATGAAGCTGGCGGCTTCGCCGCTTTCGTGGCTCTTTATTTCGTCTGCTTCGGCATTTTCCATTCGTTCCAGAGCGGAAGGGAAAACAACGACATTCTGTACACCGTCCTTCTTCCGGTCAGCAAGACCGACGCGGTAAAGGCAAAATATAAATTCACCGTGCTGATTCAGATGATTGCCTTCGCAATCTCGGCGGCGATCACTCTGCTGCGTATGACGCTGATGACAGACGCTCAGCCTTACATCACCAATCCTATGATGAATGCGAATCAGGCATATCTCGCTTATATGCTGCTGGTGTTCGCGCTGTTTAACTGGATTTTCCTCTGCGGCTTCTTCAAGACGGCATACAAATTCGGGCTTCCGTTCATCCTCTTTATCATTTTCTCGTTCCTTCTTATCACTGTTGCCGAAGCGCTTCACTTCATTCCGGAACTGGCGTATCTCAACGCTACCGACACGATCCGCGACATCAATCTGTGGATTATGCTCGCCGCCGCGTTCGCGGTTTACGCCATCGGCACCTCAATCTCCTGCAAGGTCGCCATGAAGCGCTTTGAACGGGTCGATATGTAATCATTCATTCATCCT
>ONCX01000069.1 GCA_900316455.1 uncultured Eubacteriales bacterium | reverse complement strand
AGACTCGCCATATCAAGTCGTTTATTTTTCATATAGCTCTCTGTCATTTCACGCTCTCTCTGAACGGCGGCTATTTTTGACTGACGGAAGATTTCTTTTTCAAAGCTTCTCAGCGAAACGCCTTCTGTTTTTATTCTGGGCTTGTAAGTGCGCGAGACCGGCTTCACTTCAAAAACCTGCGGAGCAAGATCGGCCGCGTTTTCATATATACTGTCGGTTTCACAAGCGGAATTGTATTTGTAATGCGCGACATTCATGACGCCGAAAACATGCGCCGAAAGGCAGTGCGCATCATTGATATTTTCACAGTTGGCAAACATTTGCATATATTTCCGGTAATCCTGTTTCCGGCTTATTCCGGCATTTTGAAGCTGCATCAGCAGAATGGCGTTGTTGACCATTTTGCGTATAATGTCGTTGGTGTACTCCATCGCGCTGTTGCAGGTAGATTCACGTCCCTGTGACGATACAAACCATGCGTAAAGTCCGTTCCAGTCATTCTGAATTTTCTCCCTTATCTCCTCTGCACCGATCATCTCGGAATTGGTTCTGGGTATTTCCATCTCGCTTTCAACAAGCCTGTTGAGTAAGGTATCCGTTACCTGCACATCAAGCCTTTTCAGATTAATTTCAATCCTGACAGAATGCTTTTGCAGCTGGGTGATAAAATCTCTGAGATACTCGATAAACTTTTCTTTGTGCGCCAGAAACTGTACGGAAGTAATGAGCTTTTCTCCTTTTACCGAATAAAAAGAAAAAAGGTAGTCGCTGAAATTCCGGTTGAGTCTTTTAAAATCCTCCTGCAAATTCCGCCACCACTCGTTCAATTCCTTATTGCTTTTCTCCTTCATCACCACCGGAATATCCCTTACCGCATCGTTGATCCTAACAAGCAAAGACGATGAAAGCGTGTTGCCTTCGGAAAACATCTGCTCCAGCTCTACCGTCATTCGTTCAATGATTACGGCGTCCTCCGTCAGCGAATAACGATATACTTTGTTCTGGTACTCCTCAATGGTTCGTACTCTCCTGGGATCCTGCATCGGCGAAACACAACCCCATTCCGTAAGCTGCGACAGAGCGTTCTTCAGCTTGTCCAGCGTGACATCAGAAAACTCGTCATACTGCTTCAGGCTGTCAAAAAGTTCCTCCGTACTCATCTGGGAACGATAGGATTCCTTTTCTATGTAAAGCGTCCGCATAATGGTCCGGTACAGCAAAGCGTCATTCGGGGCACTCAAATAGGAAGCGGCATTTATCATGCCCATCTTGTCAATATCTAAATTGCACCGCACTACAATGAATAATTTCTCACCATTATAATTACAATTATAGCATATTATTGTGATTAATCAAGGCTTTCAAATGAATAATTCGTTAATAAAATGATTAATTTAATTGACGCAAAACGATATTGACTAATCCATGATAAGCGTGTTATAATAATGAAAAGTAGCAACAATACTCGCCGTACTTTTCAGTGAGGTATAATGATGGAAATCAAAAGAGACAGATATTTACAGCAAATCATGGACTATATGTGGGATGGTCAGGTTAAGGTTATCACAGGCATTCGGCGCTGCGGTAAGTCCTATCTTTTAAATGTGCTTTTCAAGAACTATCTGCGGGAACAGGGTATTCCTGATGAACAGATCATCTCGATTCAGCTTGATCTGACCAAGGATATCCGGTATCGCAATCCTTTGGAATTGGCAGAATTTGTACGAGGCAAAGCGGAAGGAAAGCAGTTTTATCTCTTTGTGGACGAAATACAAATGTCGGACAGCGTAAGAAATCCTTACAATCCTGACGGGAGAGCTATTACTTTCTACGACGCTCTGAATGATCTTCGTTCACTGCCGAATCTCGATGTGTATGTCACAGGCAGCAATTCAAAAATGCTTTCCAAAGATATTCTGACCGAATTCCGGGGGCGCAGCGACGAAATACGCGTTCACCCTCTCAGCTTTGCGGAGTTTTATTCCGCTGTCAGCGGTGATAAGGAAGACGCTTTTGAAAGCTATGCATTCTACGGCGGAATGCCGCTTGTGCTTTCACGTCCCAACGACACG